>JAHCIT010000002.1:0-300000 GCA_026129095.1 Deltaproteobacteria bacterium | reverse complement strand
TGCGGGGAATAAGATTACCCACGTATTTGCTTGCCAACCGGGGGAACTGGTTTTAGAGAAACTCCCCATGAAAACTTCGCGCCATTTCTCCAGGATGAAAACCGCTTTATTTACGATGGTGCTGGCGATGGCCGGGCTCCCTGCCTGTGACGGCTGCAACCAGACCGGCGACAGCGGCAAGACCAGGCAGCAGCAGGTGACCCCGGACAAGAGCCGGCCGTCGATGGAGCAGGTCCGCGAGAAGATGAAGGAGCGTGCGGCGGCCCGCGAGGCCCAGCCCTCGCGCTGCGCGGCCCGCACGTCGGACCAGCTCCGGCTGCTCCGTGGCGATACGGTCGTCTGGACCCGCCCCAACAGGGAACTGATGCAGCTTCCGGGCGTCGTGGCGCCCGAGGGCGGCGGCAAGGCCCGTGGTCCCTGGCTTCCGCTCGGCGTTCTTGCCGCCGATGGCGCGGTGCCGAAGGCAATCGAGTTCGTTCCCTGCACGGGCGATCCGGTCCGGATTGACTGGGCGGCCGTGACATCCAGCCCGGAACGGTTCCGGGTCGTTGCCAACCGGCGCGGCGTGCTCCGGCTCCTGGATCACCAGCCTGACGGCGGCGGTGTTTCCACCGTCAGCGAGGCCCCTGCCGAAGGCGCCGATGAGGGCGAAGGCGAGGGCGGCGGGGACGGGGACGGAAGCGGCGCCGGCGACGGGAGCGGGAAGAAGCGTCCCCGCAGGACTCTCGGCCGGAACTTCTATGAAGTGCGGCTCGTTCCCTGAGACGGCCCTTCGGGCCAGATGATCCCGCACAGTCCGAGCGCTGCGGCTGCTCCGGCCAGCTCTGCGGCCACGAATCCAGGCGCGTCCAGCGGACGTATGCCGGCGAACGTGTCGCTCAGGGTCCGTGCGATGGTAACGGCCGGATTGGCGAACGAGGTCGAGGCGGTGAACCAGTAGGCCGCCGTGATGTAAAGCCCCACCGCTACCGGCACCATTCCCGCATGGTGCCTTGATGTCCCGCGGATGATGATGAGCAGGCCCAGCGTGGCGACGAGTTCGCTGAAGAGCAGCGGCATTCCGCTCCGGATTTTCTGCGAAACCATCACCGCCGGGAGTGCGAACATCAGGTTCGCCACGATAGCGCCCGCGCACCCTCCGGCGATCTGGACCGGGATATACAGGGCCGCTTCACGCGGGCCGGTCCGGCGTCCGGCCAGTTCGAACAGCGTCACGGCCGGGTTGAAGTGGGCGCCGGAGACGCCAGACAGTGCCAGGATGATCGCCACCAGTACCGCCCCGGTCGCCAGTGCATTGCACAGCAGGGCGAGAGCCTCGTTCCCGGCCGCCAGGCGTTCAGCCATGATTCCGGAGCCCACCACCGTGGCGACGAGGAAGGCCGTACCGGCGGCCTCGGCTGCCAGTTTCGATCTCAGCGGGGCGGCTGCTTCCATGGTTCCTCCCCGAGCCAGGCCCGGATGCGGCGGGCGATCTGGTCGCGGACCTCGCGGAACCTGGCCAGTTTCCGTTCATCCGGTCCTGTTTCCGCTGCCGGATCGTCGAATGGCCACGAAAGCCGCTCGCCCCGGCGTAGCGGAACGGCGGGGCAGTTCCGGTCGGCCTCCGAGCAGACGGCAATGAGATAGTCCGGCTGCACCTGGGCCAGCACATCATCCACTGTCTTGGACCAGAGCCCTTCGGCGGAGACGCCCGCCTCCTCCAGCACCCGGAGTGTGAACGGATTGACGCCCTTGGGCCCGGTGCCGGCGCTGTACACGTCGAACCGGCCGCCGCCCAGCCGGCGGAGCAGCGCCTCGGCGAGCAGGCTTCTTGCCGAGTTGCCCGTACAGAGAAAAAGGACCGCCGGTTTCGGATTCGCTCCGGACATGGGGGCAGTATGGGGCACCAGCCGTGCGGCAAACCACGCCGCCGCCGGCGATGTTACCGGATTGTCACTGTTCGGCCGACGGGGCGTTGTCGCCCTTCAGGTTGATGATCGTCTCGTGCTGGGTACCGGTGTCCTTGTCGCGGGCCGTTACGGTAAGGATACCCTCGGGGTCCAGGTGGAAGATCGCCTCGACCTTGGGAACACCCTTGGGCGCGGGGCGGATGCCGGTGAAGACGAAGTTGCCGAGGATTTCGTTGTTGAGCGCATTCTCGGCCTCGCCCTGCCGGATCTGGACCTGGATCTGCGTCTGGTTGTCCTTGTAGGTGGTGAACACCTTGGACTTGTAGTTGGGGATCGGCGTGTTGCGCTCGAATATCTTGAGGAACTTGAAGTTGGGGAGGGCGATGCCGATGGAGATGGGCACCACGTCCAGCAGCGTGATCTGGAGGTCGGAGTTCTCCTCCAGCGAATAGGCCATGATCGCCGCGCCCAGGGCCACGGCCTCGTCGGGGTTCACCGACTTGGCGGGCGGCTTGCCGAAGTAGGATTTCACCCGCTCGGTGACGAGCGGCATGCGGGTGACGCCGCCCACGAGCAGCACGTGGTCCACATCCTTCGGAGTCAGCTTGGCATCTGCCAGCACCTGATCGACGATCCGGAACGACTTGTCCACCAGATCCTTGGTGAGTCCGTTCAGGATCGCCCGGTTCAGCTTCATGTCAATGGTGAGCGGCTGGCCCGCCGCATCGACGGCGATATAGGGGATGCTGAACGCGACCTCCTCCACCGTGGAGAGGTCAATGCGCGCCTTCTCGGCGGCGTCGCGGATCCGCTGTATGGCAATGGCGTCCGCGGTGAGGTCCACGTTGTGCTGGTCCTTGAACTTCTTGGCGACGAACGAGATGATCCGGTCGTCGAAGTCCACGCCGCCAAGGAACGTGTTGCCGCCCGTGGCGAGCACCTCGAACACCTTGTCGCGGATCGAGAGCACCGACACGTCGAACGTGCCGCCGCCCATGTCGTACATGAGCACCTTCTCGTTCAGTCCCTTGTTGAATCCGTAGGCCAGCGCCGCCGCCGTCGGCTCGTTGATGATCCGCACGACATCCAGGTCGATCTTCTTGCCGGCTTCCTTGACCGACTGGCGCTGGCGGTCGTTGAAATAGGCGGGAACGGTCACGACCGCCCTTTCCACCTTCTCCTGGAGGAACTCCTGCGCGTAGTCCCGCATCCGGTCCAGGACCAGCGCCGCCACATCGGTCAGCGTGTAGTCCTTGCCCGCCATGTGGATCAGCACATTGCCATGGTTGTCCTCGTTCATCTCGTAACGGTAGTGGCGGCGGATGACCTCGGTCGTCTTGGCGTTGAAGTTGCGCCCGATGAGCCGCTTCGACCCGTGGATCGTGTTGACCGGATTGATGACGGCCTGCCGCTTGGCGTCGTGGCCCACCAGCTCGCGGCCCTTCTCGTCGATGGCCACCATCGAGGGAACGGTGTTCGACCCCTTGCACGGGATTACCTGCAGCTTTCCGCCCAGATAAATGGCGGCGCAGGAATAGGTCGTTCCCAGGTCGATTCCGATAATACGGCCCATCTAGGTGTCCGATTGAAAAGCCAGCCCTGCCGTTGAGGCGCCGGGGACGTACCCCAGCTCACGGGCCAGCTTTTTCGTTGTCCTCTCCAAGATCGTGATGCGGGTCGGACCGGGATTATATCCGCACGGCATAACGATGCAAATATCGAGGAATAAAGGCATTTTGCGTCAAATGAGGGGCCTGATCGCACGGCCCAGTGCGTCATCGCCGATCGGGACCGCATAACTCCCCGTACCGGTCCGGTACATTTTCCCTATTCTGGCAGGAACGGCGTAGCGCGTCTGCCCGCCCCGGTTTTTCTTGTCCGAACGGGCCGCCCGGGCGAGTTCGCGCGGGCTTATTCCCTTGAGAAGATTGCGCCATGGAGGGAAAAAGACGTCCACGCCGGCGATGATCCGGTCCCGCTCGGTGGCGGGAAGGTGCCCCTCGGCCGCCGCCATCGACGCTTCCACGGCCATCCCCGTCCAGACCGCCTCGCCGTGGAGGGTCCGGTAACCCCGCAGGGTTTCGATGGCGTGGGCGACGGTGTGGCCGAAGTTCAGCACCTGCCGCAGGTTCGACTCGCGCTCGTCGCGTTCGACGACGAGGGCCTTTACCCGGCAGGCCCGCCTGACGAGATTCCCGTAAAGCCCGAGGTCCGGCTTCAGGTAGCGCGGGGCGTTCCGCATCAGCAGGCCGTACAGGTCCCGGTCGGCGATCACCGCGTGCTTGAACGCCTCGGCGAGTCCCGCCACCAGTTCGCGCCGGGGTAGCGTCGCCAGCAGGTCCGTGTCGGCGATGACCGCCGCCGGCTGCTGGAAGACGCCAATGAGATTCTTTCCGTGCGGCGTGTCCACGGCCAGCTTTCCACCGATGGACGAATCGATCATGGCGAGCAGGGTCGTTGGGACCTGGATGAACGGCACCCCGCGGTTCAGCGTCGCCGCCGTGAAACCGGCCAGGTCGCCCATGACTCCGCCGCCCACCGCGACGACCAGCGTGTCGCGTCCGGCCCGGCGGGCGAGCAGTCCATCCTCCAGCTTTTCCTTCATCCGGCGGGTCTTGGACTTCTCTCCGGGCGGAATCGTCTGGCGGATCACCCGGGGCGCCAGTCCGGCCAGCAGGCGGGCCACCTTCGCGCCGTACAGCCGGTCCACGTTGCGGTCGCTGATGACGGAGATGAGGTTGAAACGTCCCAGCCGTTTCACCGTATCCGGCAGCGCCCGGAGGGCGCCGCTTCCGGTCCGGATGTCGTAGGAAAGGTCTTCATTCCGCCGGAGTCTGACGTGCAGGGTGTCCATCGCCGCCAGCGACTGTGGCCGCAAGGGTACCGGCGAGGCAAGAGAGCGGCCGCTCCGGCATGGCATTTGTCATTTTCCGAACGCCGCCGGTCCGGCTAGGTTCCCGGTCATGAAGCCCATCACCACGTTCGAGGACATGGCCGTACAGATGCGGCGCACGCCGCCCGTCAGGGTGGCGGCCGTCTGCGGCCACGATGAGGACACGGTCCGGGCCCTCAGCCGGGCTGCCGGGGATTCGGTTGCCTATGGCGTGATCTACGGCGACCGGGCGCTGGCCGAGCGGACCCTGGGGGAGACAAACGCCGGGAAGGCCGCTTTCGAGATCCGGCACGAGCCCGATCCGGTGAAGGCGGCGCGGGCGGCCGTCCAGTCGGTGGCCAGCGGCGAGAACCAGGTGCTGATGAAGGGCCTCATCCATACCGACGATTTCCTTCATGCCGTGCTGGACCGCGCCCTGGGGCTGAGGGATTCCAGGGTGCTGTCGCATGTGTTCATCCTGGAGGCCACCCATCTGGGGAGACTCCTCTTCGTCACCGATGCGGCGGTGAACATCGCCCCCAACTTCGAGAAGAAGGCGATGATCGCCCGCAACGCCATCTCGCTCGCCCGCGAGTTTGGCATCGAAAAGCCCCGCGTGGCGGTGCTGGCGGCGGTCGAGCTGGTCGATCCCAAGATGCCCGCCACGCAGGACGCGGCGCTGCTGTCGCTCATGAGCCTGCGCGGGCAGTTCCGTGACGGCGTGGTGGATGGCCCCTTCGCGCTCGATAACGCAGTCTCCGAGCGGGCCGCGGGCATCAAGGGAATACGCAACGAGGTGGCCGGCAGGGCCGATATCCTGCTCGTGCCCGATATCGAGGCGGGGAACATGCTCGCCAAGAGCTTCGCCTACATCGCCGGCGGACGCATGGCCGGAATCGTCGTCGGCGCGAAGGCACCCATCGTGCTGACTTCCCGGGCCGATACCGACGATGCCAAGTACTATTCGCTGGTTGCCGCCGCTTACACGTCCCAGATAGAGATGGGGCTCGTGAAGATCGGCGCGCACCACTGATCCGCCGGGAGCCGTTCCAGCCGCATGCCTGCCGCCCCCACACTGGTCCTGTCGCTGAACGCCGGTTCCTCGTCGCTCAAGTTCGACCTGTTCGGCTTTCCGGGCGGTGACCGGATCGTCTCCGGCTCGGTGGACCGGCTCGGTTCCGACCGGTCGGAACTCCAGCTCCGGGTTGTAGATGAAAACCGTGAGGTCCGGCGCGTGCGCCTTCGTGATCACCGGGCGGCGGTTCTCAATCTCGCCGAACGGCTGAGGGATCACGGGGGCATTCCCGTCACCGGTATCGCCATCGTTGGGCACCGGATCGTGCACGGGTCGAACCTCTACGTTGATCCGGTCAAGGTGACGGCCGAGGTGGAACGCGACATCGCCAGCCTCGCCCCGCTGGCGCCGCTTCACCAGCCGGCCTCGCTGGACGCGCTCCGGGCCGCCCGTTCCGCCTGGCCAGACGCCGTGCAGGTGGCCTGCTTCGACACCGCCTTCCACGCGAAGCTCCCGCCGGCAGCCCGTTACTACGCCATTCCGCTGGAGCTGGGCCTCCGGCACGGGATCCGGCGCTACGGCTTTCATGGCATCTCCCATTCATATCTGGCCGCCGAGGCGGCCCGCCTTCTAGGCCGGCCGCTGGCGCGTCTGAGGATCGTCACCTGCCATCTGGGCGCCGGCTGCTCGCTCACGGCAGTAAAGGGCGGCCGGAGCATCGACACGACGATGGGCTATTCGCCGCTGGAGGGCCTGCCCATGCAGACGCGGTCGGGGGATATCGACCCGGCCGCCGTGGCCCGGATCGCCGAGGTCCGCGGATGGTCGCTGGACGAAACCATCCGGTTCCTCAATACCAGTTCGGGCCTCCGGGGCGTGAGCGGCACCAGCGGCGACATGCGTGACGTGATGGAGGAGCGGCGCAAGGGCCACGAACCGGCGGAAATCGCCATCGATATCTACACGGGCCGCATCCGGAAGACGATCGGCGCCTATGCGGCGGCGATGGGCGGCCTCGATGCGGTGGTGTTTTCGGGAGGCGTGGGCGAAAACCAGCCCGAGATTCGCTCGCTCTGCTGCGCCGGTCTCGAATTTTTGGGGATCGGCATCCAGAGCGGCCGCAACCGCCGCGTGGCCGGTCCCTCCCAGCCACACGACATTTCCACCGACAATGCCCGCGTGCGGACGCTGGTGATCCCCACCGACGAATCCCTCAGCATCGCCCGGCAGGCCTGGGCGCTGGCGGGGTGACTCCTAGAAACCGAATTCGATTCTGCCGTTGGCGGCGCGGAGCCGCACCTCGCCGCCGGAGGCCAGCTTCCCGAACAGGATCTCGCTGGACAGCGGATGGGAGATTTCCGTCTCGATGAGCCTCCGAACGTGCCGCGCCCCGTAGACAGGATCGTACCCTTTCTCGGCCAGGTATTTCAGGGCTGTGTCCTCCAGGACGAGATGCACGCCCTTGGGCGCGAGCCGCTGCTCCAGTTCGTCGATCATCTTGCGGACGATCGCCTCGACCTCGGCGCCCCGCAGCCCGGCGAACTGGACGATTGAGGTGAGCCGGTTCCTGAACTCCGGCGAGAAGGCCCGGTCAATCGCCTTCGCGCCGGGGTCTTTCCGTCCCTCGTCGCCGAAGCCGATGGCCCCGGCGGCCCGCTCGCGTGCGCCCAGGTTGGTCGTGAGTATGAGGATCACCTGACGGAAATCGGTCTTGCGGCCGTTGTTGTCGGTGAGGGTCGCGTGGTCCATCACCTGGAGGAGGATGTTGTAGATGTCCTCGTGGGCCTTCTCGATCTCGTCCAGCAGCAGGACCGCGTGCGGCGAGCGGTGGATGGCGTCGGTGAGCTGTCCGCCCTGGTCGAACCCCACGTAGCCCGGCGGCGATCCGATGAGCCGCGAGACGGTGTGCTTTTCCATGTATTCGCTCATGTCGAACCGGATGAACTGGACGCCGAGGATCTGGGCAAGCTGCCGGGCCAGTTCCGTCTTGCCGACGCCGGTGGGACCGGCGAACAGGAACGACCCGACCGGCCTTTCGGGCTCGCCGAGACCGGCGCGGGCGAGCTGGATGGCGTTCACCACCTGGTCGATGGCCGCGTCCTGGCCGAAAATCCGCATCTTGAGCTGGTTGCGCAGGTCGCGCAGCCGCTCGCGCTCGTCCACCTTCACCGTCCGGGTGGGGACTCCGGCGATGCGCGAAACCGTGTTCTCGACGTCCTCCACCGAGACGCCTGAATCCCCTCCGGCGCGCTTCAGCTTCACTTCCGCGCCGCTCTCGTCGATCACGTCGATTGCCTTGTCGGGCAGGCGGCGGTCCGGGATGTGCTTTGCCGACAGCTCGACCGCCGAGCGCAGGGCGTCCGGTCCGTACTGGACCTTGTGGAAATCCTCGTAGTGCTTCTTCAGCCCTTCGAGGATCTCGACCGCCTCCGCTTCCGTGGGCTCGCGCACGTCAATGCGCTGGAACCGGCGGGCGAGGGCATGGTCGCGCTCGAAGATCTGCCGGAACTCCTTGTAGGTGGTGGTGCCGATGCACTTGATCTCGCCGTTGGCGAGTGCGGGCTTGAGCAGGTTCGAGGCGTCCAGCGTGCCGCCGGAGGCGGCCCCGGCGCCGATGATCGTGTGGATTTCGTCCACGAACAGCACGCTGCCGGGATCGCCCTTGAGTGCCTCGACGACGGCCTTGAGGCGTTCCTCGAACTCGCCCCGGAACTTGGTCCCCGCCAGGAGTCCCGCCATGTCGAGCGCGTGGATCGTGCAGTTCTTCAGCCCCTCGGGCACTTCGCCCTTCACGATGCGGAGCGCAAGCCCCTCGACGATCGCCGTCTTGCCGACCCCGGCGTCTCCCACAAGAACCGGGTTGTTCTTCCGGCGGCGGGAAAGGATGTGCACGAGACGCTCGATCTCCGCGCCGCGTCCCACCATCGGGTCTATCTTTCCGGCGCGGGCCCGCTCGTTCAGGTTCGTGCAGAACCGGGTGAGGGGGTCGCCGAGCGTCTCCTCGTCCTCTCCGGCGCCGGGAGCCCCGGCCGGGCGTGGCACCGGCAGGTTCGACCGGGCGATCCCGTGGGAGAGATACTGTATGACGGAGAGCCGCGTGATGCCGTGCTTTTCCAGCACGAAGACCGCGTGCGATTCGCGCTCGCGCAGGAGGGCGGCGAGCACGTTCCCGCCGTCCAGCAGGGGCTTGCCGGCCGACTCCACATGCCCCGCCGCCCGCTGGATCACCGACCGGAAGCCAAGGGTGTATTCCGGCTCGCCGTCGGTTCCTTCCGGTATCACGGTCATTTCGTTGTCCAGGAACGAGAGAATCTCCGCGCGGATCAGGTCGATGTCGCCGCCACAGTGGATGAGGATGTCCCGCGCCCTGGGGTCTTCGGTCAGCGCGAGCAGGAGATGCTCCAGCGTCACGTATTCGTGCCGCTGCCGCTCGGCGGTCTCGAAGGCGCGCCGGAGCGTCTGCTGCAGTTCCTCGGAGACCTTCATGTCTCGTCTCCTTCCTCGGCCTCGATAACCGCCTGGAGCGGGTGCTCGTGCTGGCGGGCGATGGCGTGCACGCGGTCCACCTTGGTCTGCGCCACGTCCAGGGTATACACGCCGCACACGCCGCGCCCCTTGTTGTGGACGTCGAGCATGAGGCGCGTCGCCTCGCCGTGCGGCTTGTGGAACACTGTCTGCAACAGCCACACGACGAACTCCATGGGAGTATAGTCGTCATTCAGCAGGACGACCGCATACCGGTTGGGCCGCCGGGTGCGGACCTTCTCCTCGGTAATCACTGCCGTGTCGTGGCGGGTTTCCCGCCGGATGCTGCTGCTCATGGCTTCCTGGTCATTCTTCTCCGGCGTATCCGGTTTCCCGGTCCGGGGGCGGCGGGGTACCGTCCGGGCCATCCGCCGTCCCGCGCACCCGCTTGAGGGGCGACACCGCATTATAGCCGGTGATCGTCCGCTCGACCGCAACCCGCTCCCTGCCAAGGAATTCCCCAATGGCCGCCCGCGCTCCGGCGTCTGCGATCCAGTGGCTGCTGCAGGTGGGGCGGGCCGGAAATCCCCTCAGGAACTTGTGCTCGCCCTGCGCCCCTGCCTCGAACAGCCGGATGCCGTTTTCGATGGCGAAATCGATCAGGCGGTAGAAACAGAGCTCGAAGTGGAGAAACGGGATGTGGCGGCTGGAACCCCAGTAGCGGCCGTACAGCTTTCCGCCTTTCTGGAAATTCAGCGTCCCGGCGACGATCTCGCCGCGCTCGCGGGCCGTAACCACGGCCATCCGGTGCCGGAAGGTATCGAAAATCCGCTCGAAAAATCCCCGCGTCAGGTAGCCCGGCGATCCCCGCATGAGGTGCGTCGAGCGGTAAAACCGCCAGAGCGCGTCCCGGTGTTCCTCGCCGATGCCGTCACCGGTGACGGTCTCGATCGCAAGACCCGCTGCCGCCACCTCCTTGCGCTCCCGGCGGATGTGCTTGCGTTTCTGGGAGCGGAGCTCACCGAGGTAGTCATCGAAGGTCCGGTAGCCGGGGTTCTCCCAGTGGAACTGGTAGCTGAGGCGGGAAAGAAATCCGTGGGCGGCGGCGGCCTGCTGCTCGCGGGCCGTGAGGAACAGGATGTGCGCCGACGACGCTCCGGTTTCCGCCGTCAGCTGGACAAGGCCGTCCAGCAGCATTCCGGAGGCCTCCTCGAACCGGTAGCCGGGATTTACCAGCAGCCGCCCGCCGGTGGCGGGGGTGAACGGCGCGGCCGCCGTGAGCTTGGGATAGTAGGGCAGGCCCCACCGCTCGTACGCACCGGCCCACTGGAAATCGAAGATGAACTCGCCCCAGGAGTCGTCGCGCAGGTAGCAGGGTACGGCGCCCATCAGCTCGTCTCCGTCCCACAACGTGAGGTGCCGGGGCAGCCACCCCGTGCCGGGGCCCACCGAGCGCGACTCCTCAAGAGCCAGAAGGAACCCGTGCTCCAGAAACGGATTGGCCTCGTCCACGCACCGGTCCCAGCGGGCCGCCTCGATGCCGGCGACCGAATCCACGATGCGGATGCGGGGAGTGCCTTGCCTGGCGCCGGATGTTTCGGGCGGGTTCATGGTTTCGGCTCGCCTTGCGACCTCTTGCCACCGCCAGCCCCGTCCATTCAGGCTCGGCAGTGAAATCCTCGAGAAATAAAGAAAGCCGCCGGATCATATGAGATTTGCACCCGCGTTGCCCGCAGTATTTCTTCTTGCCGTCCTGCCCGTGCAGGCAGCCGGTCCGGCGGCGTTCGATCCGGCGGGGCCTGCCGCCAAAGGAAAGCCCTACCGTGCCGAATCCGAAGGGGCGGAGATCACGATCCCGTCGGGCTGGAACTACCGCGAAACCGATGACGGGCTTCTCCTTGGCAGCGACACGGAGCCGGGACTCCTGTTCGTCTGGATGAGCCGCGCCCGGTCGGCGGCTGACGCAGGGCGCGAAATGTCCGGCGCGCTTTCGAACACGGGCGGCCGGTTCGGACCGCTCGCGGGCCCAGCCAGCGCGAAGCTCGCCGCCGGGGAAGCCCACTACGCCGATGCATCGGGGGCCGCGCAGGACGGCACACCGCTTCAGGCGCGGCTTGTGGCCGTTGCGGGCGCGGGCGCGACGGTGATGGTGGGCGGCGTCACGACGCCGGAACAGTTCGCCGGGCTCCGGAGCCGGGTGGACCAGATGGCCCGCTCGGTGAAGTTCTTCGCCGTTGACCGGAACCAGGCGCAGGCCGCCGTGAGCGGCCAGTGGTGGAGCTACTCCGGGGTTTCCGGGGTGAGCGGCGGCGGGGGCGGAAGCGAGCATACGCTTGCCTTCTGTCCCGGCGGGCAGTTCCGCGAGCAGCGCGAATCGGGCTACCACGGTTCCGGCTGGGGCACGGCGTCGTCGGGGGGTGGAGCGGGCCGCTGGGAGGCGTCGGGAACGAGGCAAAGCGGCACGGTCAGGGTGGTCCGCTCCGATGGAAGCCTGGCCGAGTTCAGCTATAGCGCGAAAACCCCTGACGATCTCAGTTTTAATGGCCGCGCCTATGGCCGGGTTCATCCGGCCCTGTGCCAATAAGATACAGTCCTGATAGCCGGAAAAGCCGGTGCTTTCAGCTTATAACTAGCTGAAATTACATGTGAATTATGCGTCCGGCGTTGCCATCCGTGACACCTGGTGGCAACACCGCCCATGGTTGTCGGCGGCAGTCAGGCAGTCGCATGGTGCTGCCAGCGTTCTTTACGTCGCTTTTCATACAAAAGTGCGTGACCGGTATTGCGTGCAGCTTTTGGCTTCTATAGGATTAGCGCCTCGTAATCCTTCGTTAAGGGTCTATTGGTTCTTTGCCAATTTGAACAATCAGGGGAGTGTGGGGATGCGACTGGCGTCCATATTCAAGTCTGTTACCGGAATAATGCTTTTTACCGCCCTCGTGGCGACTACCGGATGTTCGGGGAACCCCGAACATGTGCTGGTGTTCAGCCCCGCGCCCTTGAGGGAGCAGACGGCTGGCGTACCGATGGTGCCGTTCACCGTGAAAATCGTGGACGTGCGCGGTGAACCGGTCACGGCCAACGGCGTGCCGATCACCATTTCGCTGAAGTCGGGCACCGATGCGCTCCGCGGCACGACGACGGTCAACACCGTCGGCGGCGCGGCCCTGTTCAACAACGTGGTGTACCAGACGGCCGAGCCGGTCATCGTGGATTTCACCGGCCCGGGCGTGCGCCCGCTGCTGGACGTGGCGATTGACGTCATCCCGAACGTTCCGGCGAAGCTCGGCTTCGGCGTGGAGCCGCTGACCCCGGTGACGGCCGGCGCCGAATGGCCCGACTTCACCGTCGAGATCCAGGACGCCTACGGCAACCGGATCAACGATTCGCAGGAGGTGGTGATCTCAATCTTCACCGGCAGCGGCGCGCTGATCGGCGAGACTGCCGTGGACGCCATCCTTGGTGTCGCGACCTTCCGGGCGATTGTCTACAACATCGCCGAGGACATCGTGATCAAGGCCGAATCGGCCGACCTCGTGACGACCTTCTCCATCCCGGTGACCGTGCTGCCCGACATCAGCAGCGATCTGGCGCTGGCGGTTACCCAGCAGCCGCAGAACGGGACCGTCGATTCGCTCCAGACGGTCGTCGTCCAGATCCAGGACCGGTTCGGCAACCTTGTCAACACCGGCACAGACTCGACGCGCAACGTGAACCTCAACCTGTTCTCGACCGGCGACTCCAGTCCGGTCGGTTCCTGCGTCAGCGGCTGCGCGGCGGTAGGCGCGGCCGGCGGCGTGGCCACGTTCGCCAACGTGCAGATGAACCGGCCCGGCAACGGCTACATCCTCCAGGCCTCGGTGGACCTTCCGGCCGCGACCTTCGCCACGACGACGGTGAACAGCAACGCCTACAACATCGCCCACGGTGCGCCCGAGAGCCTCGTGTTTGACGGCGCCTCCGTTGGCGGCGTGAACCGCACGCCCCAGGCGGCGCAGACGGCCGGTCAGCCCTGGACGCCCGCGGCTGGTCCCTCGGTGGCGGTGTTCATCCTGGACGCCTTCGGGAACCTTACCACCTCGAACAACACCACTTCGGTCACCATCGAGCGGCAGGGCTTCCCCGGCGACCCGGCCTTCGTGAGCAACACCGTGACGGCGGCGGGCGGCATCGCCCAGTTCCCGGCCATCACCTACAACGTGTCGGACGCCGCGCCGATCACCGTGCAGGGCGTTGCCGGCGGGGCAATTACGCCGACTCCGCTCGCCAACGTGACGGTGAACCACGGGACGCCGTTCTCGCTCGTCTTCACGACGCAGCCGGTGACCGTGAACGCCGACACCCAGCAGCTCGTGGGCGTGACCGTGCGTGACGCCCTGGGGAACACGGCCACCACGTCGGCCGCCCCCATCACCCTCAGTTTCTTCGGCGGAGCCCCCTGCGGCGCGTCGCTCGTGAGCGGCGGCGCCCCGGTCGTGCCCACGCTCGGCGTTTCCACCTTCCCGGTCCAGATCGACAAGGTTTGCACCGGCGTCCAGCTCAGCGCCAGCAACGGCGTGCTGACGTCGGCCCCCAGCAGCAGTTTCAACATCACCCACGGCGCGGCGACCCAGATCGCCTACCTGACGGCACCCGCCAACGCGACGGCCGATGACCGCCAGACCGTGCAGGTGGAGATCCGCGACCAGTTCGCCAACCGCGTGACCACCGGGACCGATTCGACCGTTCTCGTGAACCTCGCCATCGGCGTGAACGCCGGCACCCCGGTGCCGGGCTCGCTGGTGGGCTATGCGCCCCAGCCCGCATCGGCCGGCGTGGCGAACTTCGCCGGTGTATCCGGCCTCCAGGTGAACCGGATCGGAAACGGCTACACCATCATCTCTTCGGCGGCCCTGCTGTCGGGCGCGGCCTCCGCCGTTTCGGCGCCCATCACGATCAGCCACGGAGCCGCGGCCGCCATGACCTTCTCGCCCGCCGTCGTTCCCGGCGCGGCCCAGCCCGCTGGTGGCACGACCGACACCTGGCAGCAGCCGGTGCTGGCGATCATTGACGCCTACAGCAACGTGGTGACGACCGGCGCGGCCGCCACGGCCAGTGTGACGCTCGCCCTGGAGAACAACCCCACCGGAGCGTTCTGCCACAACTGCGTCGCGGTTCCGGCTGCCGCCGGCATCGTGACGTTCTCGTCCGGTACCAACGAAGCCTTCCGCGTGAGCATGCCGGGTACCGGATACACCGTCCGGGCCACGACCGCGCAGCCGGGTATCGCCTCCGCGGCGAGCTCGGCGTTCAACATCACCGTCGGCGCGCCGCACCATCTCAAGTACGGCACCGCCCCGAAGGCCCAGCAGCAGGCCGGTCTCGAATGGGACCTGTTCACTGTCCGGATCGTCGACGAGTTCGGCAATCCCGTTACGGGCGCCACGGCCACCGGCACGGTTACCCTGGATCTCGTCAATTCGCCATCGGGCAACGGCGGCAACTGTCCGCCCCCCGATGCGGCGGGCGGCATCTGCGGCAACGGGCAGCAGGTCCAGGTGGTGAGCCCCATCGACAACGGCACCGCGACCTTCACCGATATCTTCTATAATACCGCCGAAATCCTGACGATGAGGGCCATCTGCACGGCCGGCAACTGCAACGGCCTGCAGCTTTCGTCCGATCTCACCGCCTCGGCGGCCTCGGCCCCCGCGACCACTGATATCGACGTCCGTCCGGACATCATGGACCGGCTGGCCATCACCGTCTATCCGCCGTCGGTCGGCGCCGGTGACGTCTGGGACGTGGGCGGCGGCGTGTCGGTCGAGGTCGAGGTGCAGGACGCCTTCGGCAACGTGATCCCGACCTCGCGTGCCGTCACCATCGAGCAGTACAATCCCGCCACGGGCGATCCGGTGCTCGGCGGCTCGACGACGGTGAACGCCGTCCTCGGCGTGGCGACCTTCTCGGGCATCTCCTACACCAAGGCCGGGACGCTTCTTCTCACGGCCACCTCCGGCGCGCTCGCCCCGGCAGTGCCGGTCAGCATCGCTGTCAGCGCGGCCGCGGCCAACCATGTCGCGTTCATCCAGCAGCCGGTGAACGCGCCGGTCAGCACCGTGCAGACGGTGAAGGCCGCCGTGCGCGACGCCTACAACAACATCGTCACGTCCGACTTCAGCACCAACATCACGCTGGCGATCGGCAACAACGCCGGCGCCCCGGTGCCGGGAACCTGCCAGTCGCCTCTGCCCCCGAACCCGCCGGGCACCGGCTGCACGGTGGTGACGGCGGTCGCCGGCGTGTCGGAGTTCACCTTCCAGATCGACCGGACCGGTGTCGGCTACACGATGCAGGCGACATCGGCCTTCCCCGCGGCGTTCACGACCGCCTTCACGCTCACGCACGGCGCGCCCTCGCAGGTCCGCTTCCAGAATGCGGCCGCCAGCGCGACACACCCGGAACCCAACCAGATCGCCGGGCAGGTATGGCTCGGCAACGGCGGCGGCAACGTGACGGCCGTGGTGCTCGACCAGTTCGACAACCTGACGACCACCAACAACCAGACGGTCGTCACTGTCACGGGCAGCAACCCCACGCCCGCCCATGGGGGCTTCATCGGGAACGTCATCACGGTGGCGGGTGGCGTAGCCGTGTTCCCGTCGCTCACCTACACGACGCAGGAAACCATCACGGTCACGGCCACGGCACCCGGACTCATTTCGTCGGCCGGTCATGTGGTGGCGATCGACAACGCCACCGCCAGCCAGCTCGTCTTTTCGACACCGATGCCGGTGACGTCAACGGTGGATGATTTCAGCACCGTGATCGTCCAGGTGCTCGACCAGTACGGCAACACGGTTGACGATCCGGTGCAGCCGACCGTTTCCATCGGCTTCGGCGCCAATCCGGCCGGCGGCAGCTTCATTCCCGGTGTTCCGGCCCCGGCCAGCGTGGTGGGCGGTTTCGCCACCTTCAGCAACATCCAGATCGACCGGGCCGGCGGCGGATACCGGTTCCAGGTGATCCAGGGCCCGCTGAACACGCTCAGCGACACCTTCACCAAGACGCACGGAGCCGAGGACCACCTGTTCCTCACCCAGCCGCCGGTCAGCATCGCGGCCGGTGCCTCGCAGACGGTCATCGTCCAGTCCCGCGACCAGTTCGACAACCTGGTGACGACGGGGCCGTACTCGGCGGCGCAGATCGAGCTGGTTCTTTCGCTCAACCCGTCGGGCCAGCCCGACGCCTGCGACAGCGGCTGCACGCCGGGCGGCGGCGGCAGCGCGTTCGTCTCGATGGTCGGCGGCCAGGCGATCTTCAATCCGGTCATCCTCAAGTACGTCAGCATCGGCTACCAGATGACCGCGACATCGGGGCTGGCCCCGTTCCGCAGCGTCACCAGCGCCAGCTTCAACGTGGGCGCGGGCGGACTGAACAGCATCGTGTTCACCACCCAGCCCGGCAACGTCCGGACCGACGAGACCCAGACCGTCGAGATCCAGCTCCGCGACCAGTTCAACAACCCGATCACCGGCACGATCGAGAACATCACGCTCTCCATCGGGATCAACCCCGCCGGCGGAACCTGCGTGGGCGGCTGCGGAACGGCGGCGACCAACCCCGCCACCGGCATCGCCACCTTCAATAACGTCCAGATCAACCGGCCGGGCGTGGGCTACCAGCTAAGGGCCACTCCGGCGACGGTCGGCATCCAGTCGGTGAACAGCGATCCGTTCACGATCAGCGTCGGCCTGCCGAACAAGCTCGTTTTCGGAACACCGCCCGCCGCCAACCAGACGGCCGGCGTCACCTGGGATCCCTTCACGGTCCGCATCACGGACGTGTTTGAAAACACGATTGATGACGGCTCGGCCGACCGGGATATCACCGTGGTCGAGGCGAGCACTCCCGTGGGCGGCGCGATCCTGGTGGACGACCCGGCGGACCTCACCATGACGTCGGTGCTCGGCGTCGCCACCTTCAGCCCGGACACTTCTGACCGCATCTACGCGCTGGTGGCCGGCAACTACACGATCAACGTCACCTCGAACCCGCCGCTGGCGATCATCTCCGGCCACCCCATCCGGGTGCGTGCGGACATCCCCGAACGGCTCTCCTACTCGCAGACCCCGCCCGGAACGGTCGAGGCGGGCGTCCAGTGGGCGCCATGTGTCGAGGTCGAGGTCCAGGACACCCATGGCAACCTGATCGAGACGGCCCGGAACATCACGGTGGGCCTTGCGACCGGCGCGACGGACACCCTGTTCGGCACGACGACAGTCGCGGCCGTGGGCGGCGTGGCGACCTTCTGCGATCTCTACTATGAGACGGCCGAAACGGTGCAGCTCGTCGCTACTTCCGGCAACCTGGTGCCGACGACCCAGGCGGGCGTGACCGTCACCGGCTCCGACCCCGATTCGCTGGCCATCACGGGCCAGACGCTCGGCGGTACGGTGGACAGCCTCCAGTCGCTCACCGTCGCCATCGCCGATATCTATGGAAACCCGACCATCAAGGGGTTCCTCGGGACCGAGGAGATCGAGCTCTCGATCGAGCCCGGAAGTCCCGCGGGGGCCTGCGATCCGACGGCCTGCCCGTTCAATACCATCATCCCGCTGGGCAACGTGACGATCTCCACGCGGCTCACCCTTCCGGGTAACGGTTACGCCCTTCGGGCGACGGCGACGGGCGGCGTGATCGGCGCACTGGGCTCGGTGCTCAGCTCGTCATTCAACCTGACGCACGGCGCGGCCCATCACATCCGGTTCGCCACGACACCGGCGAGCGGCCTCGTCAGCGACCCGCTGGCCGTCTCCGTCCAGATCGAGGACCAGTTCGACAACGTGGTGACGACCGGCGCGGGCTCCACCCAGGTGGTGACGCTGGCCTTCTTCGCCAATCCGGGCGCCGGTTCCTTCGTGAACCCCGCGGGCACGCCGGTAACACCGGCGCAGGCTGCCGTGGCTGGCGTGGCCACCTATTCGAACCTGCACATCAACCGGGCGGGCGTGGGCTACTCGCTCACCGCATCGGCCGGCGCGCTGCCGCTCCTTGGCGGTGTGACGCCGGACTTCGACCTTGCCGCCGGGGCGGCGAACCGGCTGGCCGTCGTGACCCAGCCCATCTCCCCGCGCCAGGCGCACCTCGACCAGACGGTCGAGATCGCCCTGCAGGACCTGTTCGGCAACACGCTCACTGGCGACAACGGAAGCAATATCCAGCTCGACATCCTGACCGGACCCGTCGGCGCTGCCTGCACCCCCGCCGTCTGCCCGCTCACCGAGCCGACCGTGAGCGGCATCGCCACCTTCACGACCCAGTTCACGAAGACCGGCACCTACACGCTTCGCGCCACGCGGGGCGTCCTGCCGAACCCGGCGGTGGACACCAGCTCCTTCACGATCACCCCCGGCGATCCCGATTCGCTCGCGTTCGTGACGGGACCGGTGAACAAGACCGCCGACGAGACCCAGACCGTCGTGGTGCATATCCTCGACGTTCACGGCAACATCGCCACGACCCAGGCCTCCATCACGCAGGTGACGCTCTCGTTCGACAATGACAACGGACACGGCCCCGCGGTCCTCACCGGCGCTGGAACCGTGGCTCCGGTCGCCGGCGTCGCCACCTGGCCGAACGTCCGGGTGATCCGGGCCGACACGGGCTACACGCTGGACGCGACCACCAACGGTCCGGCGCTGAACGCGATCAGCGGCGCCTTTGACATCGCCCACGGCGCGCCGTCGAAGCTCGCCTTCCAGGTGCAGCCGGCCGCCGGCCCGACGAACATCGATGCCAACGGCCTCATGGTGGAAGTCGCCGTGCTCGATTCATCCGACAACGTGGCGACAGGCGCCGCGACCTCCGTGACGCTCTCCATCGGCGTCAACCCCGGCTCCGGCACGCTTCAGGCCCCGGGCAGCCTCCCGGTGGCGACCGCCGCGGGCGTGGCCACCTGGACACCCGGCGTGAACGGCGTCGTCATCAACCGTCCGGCGGCGGGCTACCGGCTGTTCGCCACCGCCCCGTCGCTCACCGGTGTGCTCAGCGACCCGTTCGAGCTCCGCCACGGCGACGCGGACCGGCTGCTCGTCAGCATCGAGCCCTCCTCGGCCACGGTGGACGACCAGCAGGTGATCGAGGTCCGGGTGCTGGACCTGTTCGACAACCTGGTAACGGGCAACGGCGGCGCGGGCTCCACCACCGAGATCACGATCGGCCTGTACCGTTTCGTCCCGCCGCTTACTGACGTGACGGGTGCGGCCTGCTTCATCGGCTGCGGCACCTATGACGGCCTTACCGGCAGCGGCGTGACCACCGTGAATGGCGTCCTGCTGCTCACCGACACGGCCGACCAGCTACAGGTGTCCGTGCCCGGCAACAACTACCGGGTGCGGGCGACCGCCGCGGGTCTCACGATGGACGAGAGCGGCAGCTTCAACATCAGCGCGGGCGCTCCGGACCAGGTGACCATCACCGATCCGGTGAGCCTCGCGCCGACCACCGACCAGTCGCAGACGGTCACGGTCACGGTGCGTGACCAGTTCAGCAATCCGGTCCTCGCGGCCGGCACGCCCATCTCGCTCGCCATCGACTCCGGCCCCGTGGGCGGCCAGTTCGTCCAGGCGGCGCCCTCGACGGCGCTTCTGGGCGCGCTGCTGAACTCGACGACCAGCGGCGCCGGAACGGCCAGCTTCAGCGTGCGGCTGAGCACGACCAGCGGCGCCGACTACGTGCTGCGCGGGACGAACACCAACACGGGCGACTTCGCCGACACCAGCAGCATCACGGTCGGTCCCGGCGCGGCGTCGAGCCTCGCCTTCACGGTCCAGCCGTCGTCGGCCATTGCCGGTGACGACGTGGCCCCGGAAGTCTCCGTTCGCGACGCGTTGGGCAACATCAGGACCAACGACAACGCCACGTCAGTCACGCTGGCCATCGGCAACAACCCCGGCGGCTCGGTGCTGACGACCGGAACCAACCCCGCGACCGTCACGAGCGGCGTGGCGGGCAACGCCGAGTTCGGCGCCGTTTCGCTCGACAAGACCGGTACGGGCTACACGCTGACCGCCTCGTCGGCGGGACTCACCGGCGCTACATCCGGCGGCTTCAATATCGCTCCGGCGGCGCTCGATGGCATCCGGTTCGTCCAGGAGCCGTCGAACGCGCAGGCGGGCCTGGCCATCACGCCGGCCGTGACGGTCGAGTTGATTGACCTCTACAGCAACCGCATCACGACCGACAACGCGACGACCATCACGGTCACGATCGACAACAACCCCGGCGGTTCCACCCTGTCGGGCATCACCACGCGGACGGTGGTGGCGGGCCTGGCCACCTTCACGGGCATCAGCCTGGACAAGACCGGCACCGGCTACATCCTGTTCGCCGAGGACGGCAGCTCCGCCTATACCAACACCAGCGCGGCATTCGACGTGGAGGCCGGCCCGGCCGCCTCGCTCGCGTTCCTGAAGTCGCCGTTCGTCCTGACCTCCCAAAACGCGACGATGCAGTTCGTCGCCGTCGAGGTCCGTGACGCGCACCAGAACCTGGTGACGAACGCCTCCGGCACGGTCACGCTCGCCGAAACCGGCGGCGCGGGCACCCTCAGCTCGGCCAGCAACCCGTCGCTGACGAAGAGCATCGCCGGCGGCTACGCCATCTGGGACGATCTCAGGTACGACGACGCCGACACGTTCACCCTCACCGCGACGACCTCGCTGGGCGGCGTGACGCCGGTTGCCGAAACGGTGGAATCGCTCGCCACTGTGCCGGCGGAACTTCCCGCCAACCGGATCTCCAAGCAGGGCGTCCTGCCGGATGAGCCAAATAACGGCGACAGCCGGAATCCCGCTCTCAGCGGCAACGGGCGGTTCGTCGTGTTCAGCTCGACTTCCGATGACCTGCAGTCCGACGTGCCGACGTCCATGAGCTTCTCGCAGATCTACTTCGTGGACCGCGATGTGGACAACGACGGCATCTTCGATGAGAGCGACGACGGCATGGTGCCGCAACTGGTCAGCATCAGCGTCGATTCGGATGAGCCCGACAGTGACAGCTACAACCCGCGGATCTCGGCCGACGGGCGCTATGTGGTATTCCAGTCGGATGCGACCGACCTCGATCTGGGCTGCGACGACGGCAACTACACACACATCTATGTGCGCGACCTGCTGCTGGCGGAGACCACCTGCATCACGGCGATTGATGCGAGCGCGGAGGCGAATGGCGATTCCTATGCGCCTTACATCAGCGGCAGCGGCCGGTTCATTGTGTATGAATCGTACGCCGACGACCTGGATCCGTCGGTGACCGATATCAACGGCGCTTCCGACATCTTCCTGTACGACATGGTCCTGGGAACCACGTCGCTGGTGAGCCGCCGGTCGAACGGACAGGTTTCGGATGAAGGCGACAACTGCTACGGCGCGTCGGTCTCCGACAACGGGAACATCGTCGCCTGGGTATCTGACAAGGACGATCTGGTGTCCGGAGACACCAACAACCAGACGGACGCTTTCGTCCGGAACCGGTCCGCGGGCACCACGACTCGCGTCAGCGTGAGCCGTACGGGTCTTCAGCTCGATAGCTACACGTCGCAGGTGCGGATCAGCGGCAATGGCCTCCGGCTGGTATTCGGATACGAGAAGCAAACGGTCAGCGTGGTGCCGTCCCCGGCGACGACCGCAGGGCGCAGCCACTACTATGCACGCACCGTGGCCGCGGCGACCTCGCTCGTCCTGGTTGGTCAGCGCGCCGGTGTCGAAGGCGACAGCGACAGCGACATGTATTCGCGTGCCTTCGACCTTTCCCACGACGGGACGGTCGTGGTGTTTACCTCCTCGGCAACGAACCTGGCCGATCCCACGCAGACCGTCAGCACCGGCTGGAACGTGTTCGTGCGGAACATCACGGCAAACACGACGGTGGCGGTGTCGACCAACTCCGACAACGGCAACGAGCCGAACGAGGATGCTGCCAACTTCGCCTCCTGCTGGAGCGCGGCGATTTCCGATGACGGTCTTTACGCCGCTTTCGAGTGCTACAACGAGAATCCGCTCTTCAACACCGATCCGGGCTTCACTGACGACGATGAGATCAACTCCGACATCTACGTGAACCGCACCGGTGTGGGCGGAACGGTGCCATGAGAGGGCGGTACCCAGTGATGAACGGCATCAGCATGAACCGGCACTCGATGGAAACGGGAACTATGGGCAAGAAGGGGAACAGGACAATGAAACTGAAGCTCGCGGTCATGGCGGCGCTGTGTGGCCTGGTGCTGGCGGCGGCTCCCGCCCGCGCCCAGGATGACGGCGGATACCGGATCAAGCTGTGGGAGCGGACGGGTGACATTTCGACCGGTTACGTGAACGCCGACGGCAAGGGTGGCTTCACGCTGGGCGGGTCGGGAGTCATCCTGTTCCGCACCTCCAACCGCGACGCGCAATACGAGATCGAGCCTGCGCCGTTCGTCGCCTTCGGCGTGCGGCCGGAGTTCGCCTGGCAGCGGTTCAGCGCCTTCGGTGGCAGCGCCAACGACTATCTCTTCACGCTGAATGGCCAGGCGGAGTTCCCCAACTGGCGCGGCGTCATGGCGATTCCGAAGGAAATCGTCCCGTTCGGGTTCCTTGGCGGCGGCCTGATGTTCAACAGGTCGAACATCGGCACCGGCTCCACGAGCGGCAACGGCGGCGTGTTCAACGTGGGCGTGGGCGTCAAGATGTACGCGCTGGTGAACGTCTATCTGGCACCGACCTACACCTACATGCGCGGTTTTGGCGAGGTGAAGGGCGACTACCACCGCCTGACGGTGGGACTCGGTATCTCGCTCGACCGCTGATATTCACGGGCCTTTCCCCGGAAGGAAGGGCACCGGGAACCGGGTAAGGCGCGGCCCCTTGGGGTCGCGCCTTTTCTTTTCAGCCCCCTTGTCGATCGTCCAGTCATGGCCATGTTCACTGGTAACTCCGGAGGCCCTCCGAGCGGGGGGCCTCCGGCCGTTTGAAACCGGTTTTCAGGGAGTCAGGCATAGATGGGCGCTGTCAGCTTCAGAACCGCCACGCGGGTGGTCCCCCTGGGGGACCAGGCCCGGCTTCGCCGGCATCCGCCCGCGTTCGGCCTGGAACAGTGGCAGCTCGACGGGCTGGTTGACGATGCCGCCGCCCAGGCGCTGATTCTCCAGCTCATGGGCGCCCGGCAGGCCCTTGGCGATCTCGACCACGTGGTCCTGGACTGGAAGGATGCGGTGATCGAATCGGACGCCATGACGGCCGCCTCGGCCGTTTGCAGCGTCGCCGAACAGTGCGGCGCACGGCTCGCCCACAAGCCGGAAAACCTGCCGGAATCGGCCCCCGTAACGGCTTTCGCCGAGGCGTAAGGCCGGAATACTCCTTTACTCCCTGCCCGCGTGACACCGGGGTTGCTCGCCGGGGCCGGGGACGGATAGGTTCCCCGGAGGCGAGGTTCTGCATGCTGCTCACACGGGAATTCCGCTTCCATTCGTCCCACCAGATCCCCAATCACGACGGGCTCTGCCAGAACCTGCATGGCCACAGCTACCTCCTCTACGTGACCGTAAAGGGCAGGGTTAATCCCGAAACCGGGATGGTCCTCGATTTCGACGACCTGGATGGCATCGTCCGCGGCCGCGTGCTGGTGAAACTCGACCACAACTTCCTGAACAACCACATCCCGCTCCCCTCCTGCGAGAACATCGCCATGTGGATCTGGAACCAGATCAGGCCGGACCTTCCCGGCCTGTTCGAGGTGAAACTCTACGAGACGCACGATTCGTACGTGACCTACCGGGGCGGCGAAGACGAGCGGGCGGCCTGAGCAGTTGGCAGCCCAGCGGAAAAAGACGCAGCGGAAACGGGCGGACAGCCGGGGCCGTTCCACGCTCGTCGCGAAATCCATGCGGGATTTCCTCACGGGCCTTGGCGTGGACGACCCTTATGTCCGCTCGCTCCCCCGGATCGTCGCCCGCGACTGGCCGTCCGAGGTTCTGGACGGATACGGGCAGGATCCGGCGGCGCTCCTCAAGACCGAGCCGATCGAGGCGTTCAGCGGCCAGATGATCATCGTCCGCGACATCGCCTTCACCTCCATCTGCTGCCACCACCTCCTCCCGTTCGTCGGCCGCGCCGCCATCGCCTACGTGCCGGGAAAGACAGTGACCGGGTTTTCGGCCATCGGGCGGGTGGTGGACTGCTTCGCCCACCGGTTCCAGACCCAGGAGCGGATGACCGACCAGATCCTGAAGTCGGTTGACCGGGTGCTCCGGCCCAGGGGCGTCGCCGTCCGGATCGAGGCCGAGCAGCTCTGCATGTGCTCGCGGGGCCCCAAGAAGCATGGGGCCCGCGTCGTGACGACGGCGTTCAGCGGCACATTCCGCCGGAGCCGCCGCCAGCGTGACGAATTCCTGAGATCGGCGGGGCTTTAGGCGGCATGCAGGGATCGCTGGAGGGAAAAGTGGCCCTGGTGACCGGCGCCTCGCGCGGCATCGGCCGCGCCGTGGCGCTGGAGCTGGCCCGGCAGGGGGCCCGTCTCGCCGTCCATTCCCGCTCCGCCGGATCGGCCGCCCCGGTCGCGGCGGAGCTGAAGGCCGCCGGCGCCGAAGTGATCGCGCTTCCGGGCCTGCTCGAAACGCCCGGAACGGGCGCGGGGCTCGTCCGGCAGGCGGCCGCCCGCTTCGGGCGAATTGACATTGTAGTCAATAATGCCGGTATCAACATCGTCCGGTCGCTGGGCGAGCTGACCCGCGATCAGTTTCTGAGAGTGCTGGAGGTGAACCTGCTCGCACCCTTTGAGATCTGCTCGGAAGCGATGAAGCTGATGACGGCGCAGAAAGGCGGCGTCATCATCAACGTGTCGAGCGTGTCGGCCAAGCTGGGGCTCCCGAAGTTCCCCGGTTTCGCGGCCTATTCGGCCTCCAAATACGGCCTCCAGGGCCTGACCGACGTGGCCCATGTCGAAGGCAAGCCGCACGGCGTCCGGGTGGTCGCCATCCAGCTTGGCTCGGTCCGCACCGACATGCTGCGGGAGACGCTGCCGGACGCGGAGACGGCCCTTGACCCGGCCGAGGTCGCCCGCGTGGCCGTCTTCGCCTGCTCCGATGCCGGGGCGTCGCTGGCGGGGACGACGGTGGAGATGTGGCCATGAACGGAACCGGGGAGTTCGTCCCGCCGGCGGATCTGGGCTCCGGCGTTCACTGTGTGGACCTGCTCGAAGGCGGAAGGGCGGAGCGGACCTGCGCCTACATCGTGGGCGATGCGCGGGCCGCCGCCGTCATCGAAACGGGCGCCGCGCCGCTTGCCTGGCGCATCCTGAAGTCGCTGGAGACGCTGGCGATACCGGCCGCCGCGGTCGAGTGGGTCATCGTCACCCATATCCACCTGGACCATGCGGGCGGGACCGGATGGCTGCTGGAACGGCTCCCGAACGCAAAGCTGGCGGTGCATCCCCGCGGGGGGCGGCATCTCGTTGATCCCTCGCGGCTCATGGCCGGTGCGCGGGCGGTCTACGGCGATAGCTTCGACCGGCAGTTCGCGCCCATTGTACCGGTCCCGGCGGAGCGGGTCGTGGAGATTCCGGATGGCGGCCACGTGGAGCTCTCCACCGGGCGGCGGTTTGGGTGCCTTCACATGGCCGGACACGCCCGTCACCACTTTGTCGTGACCGATCCCGCTTCCCGGGGCGTTTTTACCGGCGACAACGCCGGAGTCCGGTATCCGTGGTTCCGCAACTACGGTTTTGTTCCGGCACTGCCCACCACGTCGCCCTCGGAGTTCGATCCGCCGGAACTGGTCCGCACGATGGAGCGGATCGGATCGCTCGGGCTCCCGCGCCTTTATTTCACCCACTTCTCGCTGGGGACGGTGGAGGAACTGGCCGGGAGCCGGGACTGGATCGGCCGGTTCGTGGAGATTGCGAAAGCGGCGGGCCCCGGCTGGGAGCCGGTCCGCGACGGGCTCCGCCGCGAGGTCGGCCGGGAACTGTCGGCCCGCGGCGTGCCGGCCGGTGCACCGGAGAATGACAGTCTCGAACTGGATCACGAGATCAACGCGAAGGGCATCGCCCACTACCTTCAGAAATAGCACCGGAAAGAGGAGCCCCGGGCGTCTGGGGAGTAGACGCCCGGGGCCATGTTTGAGGAGGAGAAGTGCTCTGAGCCTCCTGAAAAGCAGTTGTTGTGCCAACGGGATGACGGCTGGGTATTCCAGATAACATGCTGAAATTACGCCATTTTCTATGGCCTTAGGCACTTCGTACTGTATCCGTTCATGAGTTTCATATTGAGAATGTTTCTCAATGTGATACAGTCCCTTCTCAATTTGAGGTGGTGAGGGCCGCCCCGGTGAAACCGCTGAAGGTTTCCCGCTGGGAGTTTCCCGTTTGGCCCGCGTGCTGGTCGTTGATGACGACCCCAATTTCCTCAGGCTCGTGACCGAGCACCTTCGCGCCGACGGGCACGATGTCGTGCAGGCGACGAACGGCGTGGAGGGGCTCGCCCGCTACTCGCCGGAGATCGAGTGCGTCGTGTCGGACGTGCAGATGCCCGAGATGGACGGCCTGGAACTCCTCCAGTCGCTGCGCGGCCGCAACCCGCAGCTTCCGGTCATCATGGTGACGGCGCAATCGACGCTCGATTCGGCGGTGCAGGCGCTCCGCCACGGGGCCCGCGACTACATCCTCAAGCCCACCGACCTCCAGCGGCTGGCGACCGCGGTCCGCAATGCCGTCGCGCACCGCCGCCTGGAAACCCGCGTGGACCAGCTGGAGACGGCCGCCGGCGAGCGGTTCTCGTTCCGTAACATCGTCGGCCGCTCGCGTGCGATGAACGAGGTATTCCAGGCGCTGGAGCGTGTCGTGTCATCCAGTGTGACGGTGATGGTCTCCGGCGAAAGCGGCACGGGCAAGGAACTGCTGGCGAAGGCGATCCATTTCAACTCGGCGCGGTCGAAGGGGCCGTTCATTGCGGTCAACTGCGCGGCGATCCCTGAAAACCTGATCGAGAGCGAGCTGTTCGGGCATGAAAAGGGCGCCTTCACCGGCGCCATCGCCCGCCGCATCGGCAAGGTGGAGGCGGCTGCCGGGGGTACGCTGTTTCTGGACGAAATCGGCGAGATGGACCTGAACCTCCAGGCCAAGCTCCTGCGGGTCCTGCAGGAGCGGACCTTCGAGCGCGTGGGCGGAGCGGAGACGGTGAAGGCCGATGTCCGCGTGGTGGCCGCCACCCACCGGCGGCTGGACGACATGGTGCGCGAGGGGACGTTCCGCGAGGATCTCTTTTACCGGCTCAACGTCTTTCCGATCCGGGTGCCCCCGCTGCGCGAGCGCCGGGAGGATATCGTTCCGCTGGCCGGGCATTTCCTCGCCAAGTTCAACCGCGAGGAAGGCCGTCTCATCCGGGGCATCTCGCCGGATGCGATCGAGCTGCTCCAGAGCCACGACTATCCGGGGAACGTGCGCGAACTGGAAAACCACGTCTACCGGTCGGCGCTCATGGCGCGGGGCGAATACATCACCGCCGCCGACGTGCCCCCGTTCGGCCAGATGGCAGCGCCCGGCGGCGTCGTCCCCGCTCCGGCGGTGGCGGCCAGCGCGGCGGGAACCGGCTGGACGCGGGAGCGGTTTCCGACGCTGGAGCAGCTTGAACGCCAGGCCTGCGAGAAGGCTCTGGAGCTTTGCGGCCGCAACGTCGCCGAGGCGGCGACGCTCCTGGGTATCGGCAAGGCGACGCTCTACCGGAAGGTGAAGGAGTATGGGCTGAAGGCCTGAAACCCGCCTTTGACGCGCCGCATAACCGGGTTGTGGACAATATCCGGAGTGACGCTCAGCGGCACTTTGAGTGACGAAAAACGTCACTTTGGCAGGTGCATGTTGCCGTAAATGGGCCAACAAAAACCGTACCGGTATGGGACTCATATAAATGGCTGTAATTATTGAAAGAATAAGCATCTGCCGCGATTGGTAAATGGCATGTGGCTTGCTCATACTGTCAGCGCAACAAGACAAGCTGGCTGGCCTGCCATCAGGCAAAGTCACGCAAGAAGAAAAGGAAAAGGAAGAAACTCATCATGAAGAAGAAAAACAAAGGTTTTACGCTCATTGAGCTGATGGTCGTCGTGGCGATCATCGGTATTCTGGCCGCAGTCGCGGTGCCGCGGTTCCTCAAGTTCATGGCGAACTCGCGCCGTTCTGAAGCCAAGGTGATTCTGCAGGCCGTCGTTGGCGCCCAGGCGGCGACGATGGAAGGCATGAACTTCAACGCGGCGACTGCCGCGGCCTCCGTTGCCGGCTACACGGACCTCTACAACGCCGGTTTCGGTATCGCCTCCCCGATCAAGCTGTACACGAATGCAGTCAACCCGACCGTTTCGAACGTGTGCAACCCGGGTGGTGGCGGCTGCGCGCTGTCGGCGGTGACCTACGAGCCGCACATCAACCTGCTCATCACCGATGACGGCGGGACGCCTGCCCGTGGCACGGCATACAATGCCGCCATGTGCGGTGACCCGAACCTGGACGGCACGGCATCCGACCGTTTCAACGTGTCGAACACCGGCGGCCGCGAACCGGCCATGTGCCTGGACGACCTGGCTGACGGCGCGGCCCCGCTGGATTCCGCTGGCGCTGCCTCGTGCAACGACACGACGACGGCGGACTGCAGCTGATCTGACAGCCAGTCTCGCTTGGCTTGATGCCGGACCGCTCCCCCCAAAGGGGAGCGGTCCTGTTTTTGGGGAGATCAGGCCGCGCCTTGAGTCACCCAGCAGGCCCACCGGTGGGCCGAACCGGCCGGTGCGAGGGGCGGTTCCCCGTCCCGGCAGCGGGGTTCTTCCAGCGGACAGCGGCCGGCGAAGTGGCAGCCTGTGCCGAGCTGCTTCAGCTCCGGCACCGAGCCCGGGATCGTGCTGATCCGCTTGAGGTATTTCGTGCTGCCGGTGGCGGGGTCGGGGTGGGGAACCGAGCTCAGGAGTCCCCGCGTGTAGGGGTGCGAGGGCCGGGCGAACAGTTCCCCGGCCGGGGCCTCCTCGGCCTTCCGGCCCGCGTACATGACCGCCACCCGGTCGGCCATCTCGGCGACGACGCCCATGTCATGGGTGATGAGCAGCGTCCCCATGCCGGACTCCTGCTTGAGCGACCGGATCAGGTCGAGGATCTGTGCCTGGATCGTGACGTCCAGCGCGGTGGTGGGCTCGTCGGCGATGAGAAGATCGGGCCCGCAGGCCAGCGCCATGGCGATCATCACGCGCTGGCGCATCCCGCCCGACATCTGGTGCGGGTATTCGTCCACCCGGGTCTGCGGGGCCGGAATCCCCACTTTGGTCAGCAGCTCCACCGCACGGTCCCGGGCGGCCCGCCGGCTCATGCCCATGTGGACCTCCAGGACCTCGCCGATCTGGCGGCCAACGGTGAGCACGGGGTTCAGGCTTGTCATCGGCTCCTGGAATATCATGGCGATCCGGCGGCCCCGGATCTTCCGGAGCTCCTTTTCGGGCAGGGAGCCCAGATCCACGCCGTCGAACCGGATGGACCCGCCGGCGATCTTTCCCGCTGGCTTCGGTACAAGCCCCAGGATCGAGAGCGCCGTCAGTGACTTCCCGCAGCCCGATTCCCCCACGAGGCAAACCGTCTCGCCGCGGCTGATGTCGAGCGAGAGGCGGTCAATGGCCTTCACGGCCGCATCGCCGCTGCCGAAGGTGACGGTGAGATCCCTGATTTCCAGTAGTGGCATGGAGGCGGCGTCTGGGACCGGACCCGGTGCTTCAGAGGTTCCGGAACTCCTCGATGAACTCTTCCTTGGTGATGATTCCCTTGCGCGACAGGATCCGGATCAGGGCCAGCATCTCCTTGGAAGGCCTGGGCCGCCCGCCATCGCCCGCCGGGGAAGGAGCCGGGGGCGGTTCCCGCCGGGCGGGGGCGGGCTCCAGGTTCTGAGACCGGTCCATCATCTCCTGCTGCAGGCGGTAGCCGGCGTCCGCGTCGGTGCCGCCGCGAAACCCGGTAGACACCCCGTAGCTCCGCTCAAAGGTATCCGCCCCGCCGTAATGCTTGGCCAGCATGGCCTGGATCTGGGAATCGACGGCGACGACCGGCTTGATCTGGCAGCCGGAGGCGAACCCGATCTCGTCGAGGGCGGGCAGGTTCGTCGGGTCGCTCATGGCCAGGTACAGCGTCTTGCGGGTGCCTTCCTTCTTGAACATGACCGGAATGACGCCGAACTTCCGGGCACGCTCGGCATCCAGCATGGCGATGATCTCCGCCGGGATTTCCTGCTTCGTGAGGTTCACGCTCGGAATCTTGAGGTGGCTGGAGAGGGCTTTCGCCATCGTGCCCTCGTCAACGAAACCGAGGGCGATCAGCACGTTGCCCAGCCGGTCCCCCCACCGTTTCTGTTCCGAGAGGGCGGTCTTGAGCTGCATCTCGTCGATGGCGTTCGCCTCGATCAGGATTTCTCCGAGCCGCTTTTTGGGAGGAGCCATGCAATCTCCTGCGTATCCGGCTTCACCGGTCCGGATACCGCTGTATCAGGATACCATATCCGCCTGGAAGCAAGGTGCCAAACCGGGGGCTGGACCCTGTCACCGGGAGCGGGACCGGCGGACGCTCCGGGGGTCGGACCGCTCGCGGAGCCGGTCCCCCAGGATGTTGTAGGCCGTGATCGACAGGAACAGGACCACCCCCGGAAACACGACGAGCCACCAGGCGGTCCGGACATAGGGCTTCGACTGGCCCAGGATCTGGCCCCAGCTGGAGGTGGGGGGCTGGACCCCGAAACCGAGGAAACTGAGCGAGCTTTCGGTCAGCATGGCGCCGGCCACGCTGAACGCCGCCGAGACGATCACCGGCGCGAGCGCGTGGGGCAGCACATGGCGGAACAGGACGGTCATCTGGCGGGCCCCGGTCACCTGCGCCGCCAGGACGAACTCCTCGTTCCTGATGCGGAGGACCTCCCCCCGGACGAGGCGGGCGATGCCGGTCCAGCCGGTGATGCCGATGACGATCATGATGTTCCAGATCGACGGCGGCCAGAAGGCCATGACCGTGAGGATCAGGAAGAACGTGGGAAAGCAGATCACGATCTCGATGAACCGGGAGATCGCCATGTCGGTCTTCCCGCCGAACCAGCCCGCCAGCGCGCCGATCAGGATGCCGATGACGAGCGCGATCCCCATCGAGACGAAGCCCACGGCGAGCGACACCCGCCCGCCGTGGATGATCCGGGCCAGCACGTCGCGGCCGTTCTGGTCGGTCCCGAACGGATGCTCCGCCGAGGGCGGCTCCAGCCGCCGGGCGAGGTTGTTCGTGTAGGGCGACTGGTCGTGGATGGGCCAGATGGCCCAGTCGTCTGCGGTCATCCGGGTGATGAGCTCGTCGCGGGAAAGCGTCCGGGTCCGGCCGTCCTCGCGGATGGCGGGAAACAGCAGTTCCCCGTCGAGCCGCATGGCCACCGGGCGGTCGTTGGCGATCACCGGCGCGAAGATGGCGAGCAGCCCCACGGCGAGGACCATCGTCGTGGCGGCCCCGATCAGGGCATCGGCGTAAAGCCCCTTCAGCAGCTCTTTCATGTCCGCTCCCCGTCGAACCGGATCCGGGGATCGACCACGGAGTAGAGGAAATCGGAGAGCAGCATCCCGGCCAGCGTCAGCAGGGCCGAAATGGTCGTGATGGCCATGATGAGCGGGTAGTCGTAGTTGAGGATCGCATCGAACCCCAGGCGCCCCAGCCCCGGTATGCTGAAGATGCTCTCGATGATGACCGAGCCGCCGATCAGCCCCGGAAGCAGGTAGCCGAGCAGGGTGACGATGGGGATGAGGCCGGTCCTGAAGGCGTGATGGAGCAGCACGGCCGTCTCGGACAGCCCCTTGGCGCGGGCCGTGCGGACGTGGTCGGCCGACAGGTTTTCGAGCATCGTCGAGCGGACGAACCGGGAGAGGAACGCGAGGCTCCCATAGACATAGCAGAAGACGGGCAGCGTGAAGTGGCGGGCGTAGTCGGCCAGTTGCCGCCACCAGGGCCAGCTCTCCGCGCCCACCGACCGGATCCCCGTGACCGGGAACCAGTCGAAATAGATGCCGCTGGCGAAGAACAGCACCAGCATCATCGCTCCCCAGAACGAGGGGATCGAGTAGAGAAGGAACAGGACGGTGGAAACGGCCACGTCCAGCTTCTTTCCGACGATGGTGGATGAATACACCCCCCAGGGGACCGTGATAAGGTAGATGATGAACACCGAGATCACGTTCAGGGCGAGTGTGACCGGCAGGGCGTCGAGTATCGTGTCCATGACGGGCCGCCGGTAGAGGCGGCTCTCGCCGAAATCGAACGTGATGATCCGCTTCAGCCAGGTGCCGTACTGGACGAGGAGCGGCTGGTCGTCCCCGTACAGCGCCCGGACCTCGCGCAGGATCTGTTCCCGCACGGCCGGATCGGTTTCGCCCTGCACGGCCGAGGCCGCCCGGAGCGTCGCCGTGTCTCCCGGCGCCGCCTTCATGATGAAGAAGGTGATGAGCGTGATCCCGAACAGGGTCGGGATCATCAGCAGGAACCGACGGATGAGATACGTGCGCACCGGGTCCGGACCCTAACTCACGGCGACACGGGAGTGTATTTCTGGAGCTGCCGGGGGACGAACCACTCCCGGTAGTCGATGCAGGGCCGGGGGGTGTAGAACCGGATGTTCCGGAACCGGTTCGAGACGGCCAGCGTTGATCTCCGGCTGAACAGGAAGAGATACGGAGCCTCGTCGTAGATGATCTTCTGGATCTCCTGAAGGATGGGGATCCGCCGGTCGCGGTCCAGTTCCCTCCGGTTCATCTCGATCAGCTCGTCCACGCGGGGGTTGCGAAAACCGGGATAGTTGCTGCTCCCCTCGATACCGGCCTGGGACGAGTGCCAGAGCTGGTAGGGGTCAGGATCGACCGACAGGGCCCAGCCCAGCATGGCGGCGTCGAAGTCGCGCTTGTCCAGTTTCTTCAGCAGGTTCGCCCAGTCCAGCATGGCGATGTTCAGCCTGATTCCGGCGCGCTTCAGCGTGTCCTGGAAGTTGGTGGCGAGCTGCTCGCCCTCGGGGTTCCCCTGCACGATCAGCAGCGTGAACTCCAGCCGCTGCCCGTCCCGGTCCAGGATTCCGTCGCCGTCGCTGTCGGTCCAGCCCGCCTGGGCGAGCAGGGCGGCCGCCTTCTGCGGGTCGTAGGTCCGTGTCGCAAGATGGGGGTTCCAGTAGGGCGACTTGTCGAACTCGATGCTGTTGATCGGCCGGGCGAGCCCCCGGTAGATCTGCCGGGCGATCAGGTCGCGGTCGATCAGGTGATGCAGGGCGACGCGGGTATTCGCGTCGGCGAACTGCGGCTTTCGCATGTTCCAGCCGATGTAGAAATAGGCCGGGAAGTCGAACTCCAGACGGTGGAACTTCGACGCGAAACCGGGCTCGGCCGCCTCGCGGAACCATTTTTCCGGCCGGACGGCGAGTGTGTCCTGGTCGCCCTTGGTGAAGTTGATGAACTCAGCCTCGGGATCGACGATGAACCGGAACAGCATCCGCTCCACGTTGAGCTGCTGGTCCTTCGGCCCCCAGTAGCCGTCGAACCGTGCCAGCGTCAGCGTTTCGCCGCGCTTCCACTCGACGAACCGGAGGGGGCCGGTGCCGACCGGCTTTTCGTTGGCGGGCTGGGTGTTGAACGCCTTGCCCTTTGCTCCGCCGTAGTAGTGCCTGGGGATGATCTCCACCGAGCCGCAGATGGCGAGCGCAAGGAAATACACTTCCTTGTACTTGCACTCGATGGTGTCGGGGCCCGTTTGCCGGATGTGTTCGAGCTGCGAGAAGTAGGACCGCTTCTCGGCGGCATCCACTTCGGGATCCAGCATCCGCTCGTAGGAAAAAACCACGTCCTCGATCGTCATGGGGGTGCCGTCGTGGAACTTCACCCCCTGCCGGATCCTGAAGGTGAACGTCCTCTGGTCCTCGCCCACGGTCCAGCTCTCGGCGAGCAGCGGCTTGTAGTCCAGGGTCTTCAGGTCGCGCTCCACCAGCGACTCGAACAGGAAGGCGAGCACCGCGCCCGATGACGTGTCGTTCGACAGGATGGGGTTCAGCGTGGGCGGGTTGCTTCCGAGGTTTCTCACCAGCCAGTCGCCGCTCACCGGTTCTCCTTCGGCGGAGACTTCGGTGGCGACCGCCGGAAGCGAAGGCTGCGCCCCGGCTGCCGCCCCTGCTTCTTCCGCGGGCCGGGTTCCCCGGGTCGTCTTGCAGCCGGTGGCGGCCGTGGAGAGGGCGAGGGCGAAAGACAGGCAAAGCGCCAGCACGATCGGATGGGTTTTCAAGGGAGAGTTACCTCGGTATTCGCCAGCGGGGCGGGTGTGGATGGAAGCCTATTGCGCCAGACCGGGCTGGCCAAGCGGTTCCGGCGTGATTCCCCTGGGCGGCTTCAGGGTGAAAAGGCTTTCATCCAGGTCGCCGGGGTTCATCTCCACGTCGCGGAAGGCAAGTTCCAGCATGAGCCCCCGCTGGATCAGGGCGATGCGGACGATCCGGGGCAGCTCGATGGCCCAGCTGCCGGAGGCCGGCCCCCACTGGTCCCACTCCACGGCCACGAACTCGCCTCTTGGGCCCGACCGCGCCCAGCGGACCGGGTGGTGCGTCTCGGAGTCGAACCAGTAGATGTCGGTCTCGGCCGCCCCGGCGCCCCGGTGTTCCACGCGCCAGCCCCGCTTCTGCGGATCCTCGATGGGGCCTGTCGCCTCGCCGCCGGCGGCGGCCTCGGCGAAGCCGTAGGGAATGCCGAGCAGGGAGGCGACGATCTCCTCGGCCTTCAGGGGGACCGGAAACTGGTCGAGCATCATTCCCTGCTCGATCGTCCCGGTGAAGAACCGGCGGCTGCCCACGTCGTGCATGGCGATCTCCTCGCAGTTGCTGGCGAGGTAGGCCTGCGGCCGGTCGAAGAGCCCCAGCACCGTGATCCGGAAGGCGCAGGGCGCGCGGATGGCCAGCTCCTCGGAGAAAACCGTGTCTCGCTCCGGCGTCACCAGCTTCGCCCGTGCGCTGGCATAGAGGCCCCGGACGAGCGCGCGGCGCGCCTCGACGGCCGTGGCGGCGGCGTCCGTGCCGTCCATCGGGGTCCAGACGAGCGGCCGCTCGGGCGCCACCTTCCAGACACAGGCACCGGAAAAAACCGCCGCCACGCAGATGATCGCGCAGGCCATCGCAAGTCTCCGTGAGAAATCCATGCGCGGCTACTTCTTCTTTCCGGGGGAGGGTTTTTTCGGAGGTTCCGGCGAAACTGCCGAATGTTCCCGGATCTTCTGCTGGATCCGCTCGCGCATGTCGGGGTCGGGATTGAGGTCCAGCGCCTGCCGCCACGAACTGAGGGCCTTCTCCCGGTTTCCGGTGGCCAGGTAGGCGTCACCCACATGGTCGCGGATTTCCGCCACGCCGGGGGACATGTCGGCGGCCTTCTTGAGGACTTCGAGCGCCTCGGCGAACTTGCCCCGCTTGTAGAGCACCCACCCCAGCGAATCGGTGATGTTGCCGTCCTCGGGCATCAGTTCCAGTGCCTGCCGGATCATCGCCTCGGCCCGGTCGAGATGCATCCCGCGGTCGGCCCAGCTGTAGCCGATGAAGTTCAGTGCCTCGGCGTTCTTGGGCTCGATGTCCAGGACCCGTTGCATGACCCGGATCGACTCGTCGAAATCCTCCTTTTCCAGCAGGTAGGCGAGCACGACGAGGAGCCTTACCGACTGTGGGAACTGTTCCAGTGCCTTGCGGGCGGTGTCGATTCCCTCGGCCCGCCGTCCGGCCCGGAGCAGCAGCGACGCGAGGTATTCGGGGTAGCGGGGCTCCTCGGGCCTGACGGCGATGGCCTCCCGGATCGAATCGACCGCCTCGGAGTTCCGGCCCAGCTTTTCCAGCACGTAGGCCCGGTAGAGGAGGGAGTCGGGGTACACGGAGGCGCCGACCGGGATGTTCGACAGCTCGGCGATGGCCGCTTCGCCCGCGCCCATGGCGTCCAGCGACAGGCCGAGATAGTAGCGGACTGCGTGATTGTCCGGGTCGCGGGCCAGCACCAGCCGGAACTGCTCGATGGCCGCCTCGAAGTTGCGCTGCTCGAACTGCGCGTAACCGAGCCGGGCCAGCACATCGAGGTTGCCGGGCTGGATCTCCCGCTCCTTCTCCAGCACCCGCACCGCCTCGTCCAGCTTGCCCTCGTTGATGAGCGCCGAGCTGTAGAGCCGCCGGAGTTCCTCGTTGTCCGGGTCCACCTCCTCGACCAGTTTCCGCAGCAGGGCGAGGGCCTTCTGCTTCTGTCCGTACTGGTCATAGAGCAGGAACAGGTCCACGTAGGCCCGCTTGAACCGCGGAGCGGCTTCGGTCGTCTGGAGATAGAACGCCTCGGCGGCGGGGATGTTCCCCTGGGCGGCGTAGATCTGCGCCAGCGAGTAGAGGGCCACGGCGTTCATCGGCTCGGCGGCGGTGATCCGCTCGTAGGTCTTGCGGGCCGCTTCGAGCCGCCCGATGCTCATCTCGACGGCCCCCTTCTGGAGCAGCACGGCGGTGTTCCCCGGCTCGACTTCGAGCGCCGCTCCGAGCTGGATCAGGGCGTCAGGGAACGCCCGCCGGGCCGTCAGGAGCTGGGCGTACTTGAGGCGCGCCTCGACGCTCCGGACATCCAGTTCCACGGCGCGGCTGGCTGTCTCCTCGGCAAGCTCAAGCTGTCCCCGGTGCTGGTAGATCTGGCACAGCCGGAGCTGGATTTCGGACGAGGCGGGGTCGAACTGCGCGGCTTCGAGGAAGGCGGCCTCGGCCCCGGCGATATCCCCCATGCGGAGCAGCATCTCCCCGTCGAAAAACCGCGCAAAAGCGCGGCCATCGGCCTCCCGGCGGGCATCGGCCCCGGCCATGACCTGGCCGGACTCTGGCGCCGGGCCCAGGCGGGCGCAGGCGGCGGTAAGGGCCAGGAGGGCAGTAAGGAGCGGCAGTCGGCGCGGCATTGCCGGGGACCGTAGCACAGGCGCGGGTCCAAGTGTGGTGGCGGCCCCTTTTGCCACGGCGGCCGGTTCCGGTCACAATGAAGGGGTCTTCATCAGGGTTTTTGTCAGAAACGGCAGAGGGCATCGCTGTGGCTGTACCGGATTTCACCCGCCTGCTCGAAGAGGGCCGCCGGGCGCTCATCGAGGAGGATCTGTCCGCCTTCGGGGACGTGCTCTCCCGCCTGAGCGGCTACGCGGGCGAGATGGCCGACGCCTCGGCCGAGGCGGTGCGGGCGCAGCTTCTCTACATGGCGAACCGGTATGACGAGGCGCTGGATGCCACCCGCCGCGCCCTCAGCAGTGACGGACGGCAGGTTATTGCCCACGAGATCGAGGCGCAGATCTACTTCTTCCGCAACCAGCTGGAAGAAGCCCGGCAGGCCGCCCTCCGCGCCCTGGAAACCAACCCGCTTGGCGAACTGGCCCGCTCCATCCTCGACCACATCGAACGCCGCCGCGCCCGCCTGTTCGGCGACGCCGACAAGACCGGGTGAGGGGAACCTCACTGCACTTCGAGCAATGTCCGCGCAGCCGCCATGTAGTTGATGTGGGTCGTCCCGGCCCCGATTTCGAGGAGCTTGGCGTCGCGGGCGAGCTTCTCGATGTGGTACTCCTCCATGTAGCCGTAGCCGCCGTGGAGCTGGATCGCACGCAGGGTCACGTCGAGGCAGGCCTGCGAGCAGTAGGCCTTGGTCGCGTTGATGAAGGCCGCGTCGCGTATGCCCTGCTTCTGTATCCACGCCGTCCGGTAAACGATATTCTCGACATTCTTCATCTTCACGTACATGTCGGCGATATCGAGCTGAACCGCCTGGAACTCGCCCACCGGGCGGCCGAACTGGTGACGCTCCCGCACGTATTTCAGTGACCGCTCGTAGCACTCCTCCATGATGCCCCAGGCGATGGCGGGAATCCCCGACCGCTCGTTGCCAAGGGACTCCTTGGTGTCGGCCCGCCCCTCGGCCGATTTCTCCTTGCCGCCGAGCAGGTTCGCCTTCGGCACCCGTACGTTGTCGAAGAACAGCTCGCCCGTCGGGCTGTCCCTCATTCCCATCTTCTTGAACGGCTTGCCCTGGGTGAACCCCGGCGTGCCGCGCTCGACGATGAACGTGTTGACCGGCATCTCCTCGCCCGGACGGCCGCGGTCCAGCTTCGCATAGATGACATAGATGTCCGCATGGGGGCCGTTGGTGATGAAGGTCTTCTGCCCGTTCAGGACGTAGCAGTCGCCGTCGGGCCGCGCCGTCGTCTTCATCGAGCCGAAGGCGTCGGAACCCGCGCCGGGTTCGGTGAGGCCCCACGCGCCGATCTTCTCGATCGTCGCCAGCGGGATGCCGTATTTCTCGATCTGGCCGGCCGTGCCCTTGGAGATAATGGCGCCGCCGGCAAGGCCGATGGACGCGCCCCAGGTCATCGTGAATCCCGGCGAGCACCGCGACAGTTCCTTCAGGACCACCGCCATCATCATCGGGTCGCCGCCGCCGTCGCCCATCATCTCGGCGAGGTTGCCGCCCTCCGGCGCCGTTGCGGCGCCGCTCTCGATCTCGCGCAGCTTCTTCACCCGCTTCTGCAGCGAGGTTTTCGCCATCATGTCGAGGCCGAACTGCCTCGACATGCCCCGGATCAGGTCGTAGGGGAGCATCTCCCCCGTTTCGAGCTTCGGCAGCGCCGGAAAGAGGTTCTTCTGGCACCACTGGCGGACCATCTGCATGACCATCTTGTTGGGTTCTGATAGCTCGAACATGCCGGTTTCCTTCGGGGATTTCGGGGTCCAGCCGCCCGGTTCCGGTGGATGCGGAACCGGCGTGGCGGCCGGAGATCAGCCCAGACTGATACGCGTGTCAGTCTGGGCTGTCAACAGAAATCGCGCTCCGGTGCGAATGAAGAACCAAAGGCCCCCGGGGGCCGTCCGTCCCGGCATGACCTGCGTCAGTTTTGATTCCCGCTACCCCAGCCCCTTCGCGCTCATGGCCAGTTCGGCGAGCGCCTCGCGGAAGTCGTCGGGGAGCGGGCTCGTGGCGCGGACCTTCTTCTTTTCGCCGGGCGGCAGGAGCGCGAGCGAGCGGGCGTGCAGCATCGTCCGCCTGGCCATCGCCGGATAGATCTTTCCCCTGCCGTACTTGCGGTCCCCGATGACGGGATGCCCGTCGTGGGCGAGCTGTACCCGTATCTGGTTCGTCCGCCCGGTTTCGGGCCGGATTTCGAGCAAGCTCGCTCCCCCGGCGCTCTGGAGCACCCGGTAGCCGAGCCGCGCCTCCACGCCGAACCGGGGGTTGTAGGTCACCTGCTCGGTATGGGTTCTTGGATCGGTGCGGAGGTAGTTCCGGAGGCTGCCTTCATTTTCCCTGAACGTGCCGAGCACCAGCGCGAGATAGACCCGCTCGGTTTCGTGGCGGCGGAACAGCGGCTCCAGCCGGCGGCGCGCCGCCTCGCCTGCCGCCAGCGCCACGACGCCGCTCGTCTCCCGGTCCAGCCGGTGCAGGGCCTTCACGCCCGGCCCGAACCCGGCCTGGATCCGGGCTTCGAGCGTGTCGCGGTCGCCCTTCTCGCCCGTCGTCAGGATTCCCGCCGGCTTGTCCGCGAGGATGATCTCGTCGCTTCGGAACAGGATGTCCGGGGAGCGGACGGGCATGGCGCTACTTCTTCTTGTCCTCGTCGTGGCCTTCGTAGCCGCCGAACGGCGCGGGCGGCGGCCACCCGTGGGTCTTTTCGAAATCCTTCGGGTCGGGGATGGGCCAGCGGTCGCCCCACAGGTGTGCCCCGCCGTCGATCTTGAGCGTCTCCCCGGTGATCCAGTCGCCGGCGGGCGACAGGAGATAGGTGACCGCCTGCGCGATCTCCTCCACGCTGCCGAGCCGTTTCAGCGGAATGTGCCGCGCCGTGGTGAACACCACGTCCTTCGGGTAGACGCGCATGCCGGTCGAGAAGACCGTTCCGGGGGCGACGCAGTTCACCTTGATGTTGAACGAGGCCCACTCGATCGCCAGCGTCATGGCGAGGTTCTGCGCCCCGGCGCGGGCGGCGCTCGTGTGGGCGAGTCCCGGCATTCCGCGGTGGCAGTCGGCGGTAATGAAGATGACCTTTCCGCCGTTCTGGCGGAACAGGGCCTTCTTCGCCGTGGACTGGGTGAAATACCAGGGGCCGGTGAGGTTGTTGCCGATGACGGCGTTCCAGCCGTTGTCGGTGTAGGCCGCCGCCGGCGAGGGGAACTGTCCCCCGGCGTTGTTCACGAGGAAATCGATCCGGCCCATCTTCTGGAGGGCCTCGTCCACCACCCGGTCCACTTCCTCATGCTTGCGGATGTCGCACAGCCCCCAGTGGACGGGGTGCTTGCCCACGGCCTCCCGGATCTCGCGTGCGGCCGGTTCCACGTTCTCCTGCTTGCGCGAGCAGATGAACACCTCGCATCCCAGGGCGGCGAGCTCGGCGGTGATCGCTGCACCGATGCCGGTGCCGCCGCCGGTCACGATGGCCTTTTTACCCTCCAGAAGGTCGTCTCGGTAGATTCTGCTCCGGTGCATGGCTGTGCTCTCTCCCTTGCAGGAACGGCGTCAGATTACGCCGCCGGTCTTCAGCTGGGCAACGTCCGCGTCGGTGAAGCCGAACTCCTTCAGCACGGCCTGGGTGTGTTCGCCGTACTGGGGAGGGGGCGCGTCCTCGGACTTCTTCTCCACGGTGCTGAACCGGAACGGGTGGCTGGGCAGCTTCACGCTCTCGCCCTTGCGGTTCCTGATGCTGATCCACATCTTCCGGGCGGCAAGCTGCGGGTCGTTTTCCGTCTGGGCGAAATCCCAGATTGGCTCGACGCAGCAGTCGGCGTCCTTCAGGAGCTCGGCCCACTCGGCCTGGGTCTTCGAGCGGAACAGTTCCCTGACAGTCTCGTAGCCCTTCTCGCCGTCGGCGGCTTTCGTGAAGGCGAAGGGCTGGATGTCCGGCCGCTTCGTCACCTGGCAGAACGCCTGCCAGAACTTCGGCTCCAGCGAGCCCACTGACATGTAGCGGCCGTCCTTCGTCTGGTAGATGTTGTAGCAGACCACGGCTCCCGACAGGAGCATCGTGCTGGGGCCGGGGACATTATCCTTCTGCTGGAGGTAGCCCGCCATGTGGGGGGCGAGGAAGGCGAACGCGCCGTCGTGCATTGAGACGTCGCAGTAGGTTCCGGTTCCTGTCCGCTGGGCCTGGAGAAGCCCGGCCAGAATCGACGAAAGGCCGAACAGCGCGCCTCCGCCCAGGTCTGCAAGCTGGAATCCGCACAGGACCGGGCGGCGTCCGGGCTCGCCCGTGATGCCGCCCACGCCGGCCAGCGCGAGGTAGTTGTTGTCGTGTCCGGCCCGCTGGGCATAGGGGCCGTCCTGCCCGTAGCCGGTGATGGCGCAGTAGACGACCTTCGGGTGGATCGCCCGGCAGGTCTCGTAGCCCACGCCGAGCTTTTCCACGACGCCGGGGCGGAAGGTGTCCACCACCACGTCGAAGTTCGGCAGCAGCTTCTTGAAGGCGGCGACGCCCTCGGGCTTCTTCAGGTTCAGCTTGATCGACTGCTTGTTCCGGTTGATGGCGGCGTAGAACGCGCTCTGGCCGTCGATGGCCGGGGCCCCGGCGCGGGCGTAATCGCCCCCCTGGGTGTCCTCCACCTTGACGACGCGCGCGCCCAGGTCGGCGAGCAGCTGCGTGCAGAACGGGCCCGGCAGCAGCCGGGACAGGTCAAGTACCTTGATGCCTTCAAGCGGTGCGCCCATGTTCGTGTCTCGACTCCTCTTGGACTGGATAAGGGTGAATGAGGGGGCTCAAAAACGAGGCCGGAGCCGGCGACTGACGCCAGACCCCGGCCTGCGGTGAGCACGGTTGCCGTGCAGCCGTCCGGGCACGGCCCGGAGCGGAACTTACTGCTGTCCGCCGCCGAGCACCTGTCCCAGCTTGAACGCGAAGGACATGTCGCCCGAGACCATCAGCTTGCCGCTCATGAACGCCATCTGGCCGTCCATCTCGCGGTTGTTGATCGCAAGGAAGGTTTCGTCGTCCACCGTGATGGTGCAGTCGGCATCGCCGTCGGCGGCCGTCACGCCCACGTTGTCCTTGCAGTTGACCAGCCAGGTGCCGCCCTTGTCGCCGGTCACGACGAACTTGAACACGCCGCCCACATTGGCCTTGGCGGCATCGGCATTGGCGGCAAGACCCTTCTGGATCCGCTCGAAAATCGGTTTGCAGTCAGTGAACTTCTCGGACATGGCTTCCACTCCCGGAATATTGGTATTTGGTCTGTGCGCGATAGACTTCAGTGGGCCCCATGCCCGGCGATAGCCTTCCCGCGGGATGAATTACGGATTGACTGAACAATCAATCACCGCCCGCAAGCTACCCAAGCAGGTGCATCGCGTCAAGGAAATTTGTGGACATTCCGGCGGGAGTTTCCGGGCTGTTCGTGAACCGGGTTCAGGCCCCGTTCCCGGCCCGGAGGCCGCCCTTGACCTGCCGCCGCCAACCGTATAAAGCCGGGCCCTTGTGGCCGCCCCCGGTGGTGGGAAATGGCGGCCTTTATGTGGCCCCGGAACCGTTCCGGGCGCACCGGAAACCAAGCAGGAGAAGACCCCCGTGCCCAAGCCCTCTGCCGCCAAGCGTGCCCGTCAGGAAGCGACCCGTCATGAGCGCAACCGCCGCGTAACCTCCACCTGGAGGACGCTGGTCCGCAACGTCCGCGAGGCGATGCAGAAGAACGACCCCAAGCTGGACGAGATCTACAAGCAAGCGGCCTCCTACCTGGACCGCGCCCAGAGCAAGGGCGTCCTCCACCGCAACAACGCCTCACGCCGCATCAGCCGCCTCACCAAGGCCGTGAGCGGGCACAAGACGAAGTCCAAGTCGGCCTGAAGTTTCCCTGAATCCCCGGCGATTCCGGCCGACCACCTAGACCGGCGGCCAGACGAACAGCCACGCCACGGCGAGATAGAGTCCCTTGAAGACCCAGCCCAGCGGGCCGGGCCGTTTCAGTTCCTTTTCCTCGATGAGCCGGATCGTGACGGTGGAGAGCGACACCCGCTCGTGCAGCCGCCGGAACTGGGCCCGGTACATCTCCAGCTCGCTGGTGACCCGCTCCAGTTCGCGCTCGACGGCGAGCACATCCTGGACGGCCGTGGCCCTCTTGAGGATCTCCACGTAGCGCTCGCGGGCCTTTTCCAGGTTGGCGATCCGCATCTCCAGGTCGCGGTAGGAACCGGTCACGTCATCGGCCGTGATGTTCTTCTCCGTCACCTTTCCCAGGTTGCCGAACTTCGTCATGGCATCGTCCAGCACCGGGGCCGGTATCCGCACCGTGACCGACCGGTTCGACGCGCTCTGGACATATCCGCCCATCTCCAGTGCCAGTTCCGAAATCCGCGTGCGGGCCGCCTCCGCATCGGCGACCTCCAGCGAGATGTCCGCCCGGTAGACCAGCACCCGGTTCTTCACCTCCGGGGCGCCGGAGGCGTCGTCGTCCGGCGGCGGCTCGTCCGGGACCGGCATCGACATGGCCATCGCCCGTCCGGCGAACCCCTTTTCCATGTGCATGCCGGAATCCATCGCCGCCTCTCCAGAGGCCTTTTCGCTGCAGGCCGGCAGAAGCGCGGCGGAAAGGAATGCGACGGAAAAAATCGTGACGGCGGACAGGATCTGAAGGCGCCGGTATTTCATCGTGTGGGCCGCTCCGGTTGGGACTGGGTGGACCGGAGCGTAACGGGGCCGCGAGAGGGCGCGCAAGCGCATGATCTGGGGAGAGCTACGCCGCCAGTTCCTCGTCTCGGAGCCGGATGGGGCCGAACTCTTCGGGGTATTTCGCCGTCTTGTCCCGGTAGAACTCGCGGATCAGGTCCATGTCGGCGCGCTGGTTTCCGGTGAGCCGGATGGCGGGTCCGTAGCCCCCGCGCCGCCGCCGGTAGTCCAGATAGCCCAGGTAGACCGGAACCCCCGCCTCCATCGCGATGTGGTAGAAGCCGGACTTCCAGTAGTCGGCGCGGCTGCGGGTCGCCTCGGCCGGGACCGTGATGATGAGCGGCTCCTTGTGCTTGCGGATGTAGTCCGCCGTGTAGTGGACGAGGTTGTGATGGGCGCTGCGGTCCACCGGAATGCCGCCCAGCTGGCGCATGATCCAGCCGAACGGGAACCGGAAGATCGCGTCCTTTCCCATCCAGCGGATCGGCCGGCCCATCACATGAGTGAGGGCGAGGGTGATGACGAGATCCCAGTTGCTCGTGTGCGGGGCGGCGATCATCACGCACTTTTCGTGCGAGGGGACCGGCCCTTCGGGCTTCCAGCCGAGCAGCAGCAGGATCAGGCGTCCGAGCAGTTTCAGCATCGTGCCCGCACGATAGCCGCACCGCCCCCTGAAACCCTATGACAGGTGGCAGCCGGAATGCAGTTAGAACGGAACTTTTACAGATGAACGCGGCTCATGCGGTGGCGGGCACCGGCGCGGCGAGGGGGAGGGCGTCCTCCTCCTTGCGGAGCACGTAGTCCCCGAGCTTCACCCGGCGGGTTTGCAGCCAGTAGTCGAACGTAAAGCCTGGCCACAGCGTCGGGTTCGTGCCGTCTTCGGCCTGGTACCAGCTCTTGCAGCCGGAGGCCCAGACCGATTTCCTGAGTTTCTTCTGGATCGACCAGAACTGCGCGCTCTCGACATCCTGCCTGACGTCCATCCAGGCGAGCCGCCTGGAGCGGAGCTTCCCGATGCACTGGACCGCGTAACGGGCCTGTGCCTCGATCATGAACACCATGGAGTTGTGTCCGAGGCCGGTGTTGGGCCCCATCATGATGTAGAGATTCGGAAAGCCCGACCGCGTGATGCCGTAGTAGGCGCCGGGGCTTTTCCTCCAGGCGTCGTTGAAATCCTGGCCGCCGAGCCCCTGAAGCGGAACCGGCGCGAGGCTCTCGGTCACGCTGAAGCCGGTTCCGAACAGGATCGCGTCCACCGGCCGCTCCGTGCCGTCCTTTGTGCGGATGCCGCGGGGAGTGATGCAGTCAATGGCCTCGGTAACCACCTCGGCATTCGGCTGGCAGAGCGACTGGTAGTAGTCGTTCGACATGAGAATCCGCTTGCACCCCATGTGGTAGTCGGGTGTGAGCTTGCGGCGCAGTTCCGGATCCTTCACCACCTTGTTCAGGTACCGGATGCCCAGCTTCTCGGCCATCATCAGCAGGCGCGGGTCCACGGCAAAGCCGAGCACCCGGGATTCGAGCGTCCAGTAGAGGCCCGCCCGGTGCAGCCACTGGGCCGCCGGGACCGACCGGAACAGGGTGTGTTCCCAGTCCTTCATGCGCCGGTCGGGCTTGGGCAGCACCCACGGGGCGGTGCGCTGGAACAGGTGGAGCTTTTTTACCTTCGGCTGGATCTCCGGAACGAACTGGATGGCGCTGGCGCCAGTGCCGATGACGGCCACGGTCTTGCCGGCAAGGTCGTAGCCATGGTCCCAGCGGGCCGAGTGGAACGTGCGCCCCTCGAACCGGTCCATTCCCTTGAAGCTGGGATAGGCCGGGATGTGCAGCGCGCCGGTGCCCATGACGAGGGCGCGCGCCTTCACCGGGGCGGCATTCCTCACATGCACCGTCCACGTACCGGTGCGCTCGTCGAACACGCCCTTTTCGACCTCCGACCCGAACCGGATGTGCCGGTAGAGGTCGTACTTGCGGGCGCAGTGCCTGAGGTAGTCCAGGATTTCGGGCTGGGGCGAGAATGCCCGCGACCAGTCGGTGCGGGGCTCGAACGAGTAGGAGTAGAGGTAGGACTGAACGTCGCACGCGGCACCGGGGTAGGTGTTGTCGCGCCAGGTGCCGCCCACCTCGTCCGCCTTCTCCAGGATGGTGAACGACTCGATGCCGGCCTTCCTGAGGAGAATCCCCATGCACAGGCCGGAAAACCCGGACCCGACGATCACGATCGGGAAGTCGCCGGTTTTCTGGGTCTTCTGGGAGTCGGGAAAGATCCGGGTGGCGGACATGGGCAGTTCTCCTTCGTCAGTAACCATCGGGCTCATTTCGGATGTTGCGAGGACGCGAACCGGCGTCCAGTTCGCCGATAATAGTATTGGTGAAACTGTCATGTCAATCTGTTTTTTATTGATAGATTACATATTATATAGTATTTACAGCTAGTTAACGAGGATATAAAACTGCATTTTTAGTATATATCTATCGGTAATCAGGAGGTTTCCAGGCGGTGCGGGCGGCACTCACACGGGACGAAGGCAAGCTCATCACCCGGACCCGCCTTCTGGAGGCGGCCACGCGGCTGCTCGGCGAGCACGGCTATGCCGGGCTGTCGGCGAGCGCCGTCGCCCGCGAGGCGGGCATCGCCCAGCCCACCTTCTATGTCCATTTCCGCGACAAGGAAGACCTCGTGCGGACGCTCGCCTACGAGCGCATATCGGAACTGAGGCGCCTGCTGCGCGAGGCCCGTGCGAAGGTCGGCAACCTGGCCAGTCTGGATGCCGTCCGCGAGACGTTCCGCCTTCCGCTTGAGGTCCTGGCCGGTCATCCGCGGCTGTTCGACCTGTTCCTGCGGGAACTCGACCATGCCGGTTCGCCGCTGGGCGAGCAGGCGCGGCAGCTCCGCCAGGAACTGCACGACGACCTTGTGGCCGATCTCGTCGGGCTGGGACAGGTCACGGGCAGGCCCCTGAGCCCGGAAAGGGCAGATCTCACGGCCGAGGCGATGATCGCACTCACCATCAGCTTCGCCCGCGCCCATGTGGAGGGCCGCCGCCCGGACCTCGCCCCGGTGATCGACTACCTCACCGAATTCGCCGTCCGGATGCTGTCGGCAAGATAGCTTCCGGTCCTTCCCTGCATCCCCTTTTGCACCCGGACGGGATATACTTCCCCTTCCAGTATCGGCAGTATCGAGCCGCGTACGTGTATGGGACCGTGACAGGCCGGAGGGCATGTGCCGGGGACTGAGGGCTTTACCAGTAGTGTCGCGCCGGATGCCCGGCGTTTCGCGGCCACGGGTTTCATCCTGGCCATGGCGGTGGTCTTTTCGGTCGGTGTCGCCGTGCTGGATGGCAACGAATGGGCGGTGCATGCCTGGTCCGACTTCTGGTGGACCCTCGCCTCCTTCACCAGTGGTATCCTCTGCCTGAGGGCCGCCCGCCGGGTTTCCGAGCCATCGTACCGTGCGGCCTGGCGATGCCTGTCGGCGGGGGCATTCGCCTGGTTCGGCGGCATGCTCGCCTGGAGCTGGTCGGAACTGGTCCTGTTCGAGTACGAGCCGTTTCCGGCTCTGGCCGACGCCGGTTTCCTCGCGTTTCCGGTCCTGTTCACCGCCGGCATCCTGTTCTACCGCTCGCGCTCGCCCGCCCGGAAGATCAGCCTGCTCGGTATCGCCGACCTGGGCGTCGTGATCTGCGCCGACCTCCTTACGGTGGCCTTCGTCTTCGGGGAGATCATCCGCACCTGGGACGGTTCGCTGGTCGCCCTGCTCACGGCCCTCGGCTACCCGGTACTTCACCTCTCGGCCCTCCTGTTCGGCCTCATCTCGCTCTGGCAGCACACCTGGGAGGAAAACCGGCTGGTTCTCCTGCTGCTGATCGTTGCCATCGCGGTCAATTCGGTCGCCAGCGTCATCTATGGCCATGTGGTCCTGACCGGCGAATATGCCGTCGGCTGGAATCTCGATGTCATGTGGCTGCTCTCGTTCGTCATTCTGGGCTGGGCGGCGATCGAGCAGGGTCACGTGACGGCCCGTGCCGGACAGGACGCAGCGGGGCTTCCGGCTGCAAGCCAGCCGCTCGCCGCCGAATCCCTCGTGCCGGCGTTCGCGCTGGCCTGGATGTCCATCGTCGCCCTGATGTTCAGGGTGGAGATGTCCCGCCAGCCGCTCTACGTCACCCTGCCGCTCGCGCTCGGGCTCGCGGGATTTTTCGGCCTCCGGCACTGGGCCAGCCACAAGGTGCAGGCGGACCTGATCCGCCAGGTCCGCGACAGCCAGCAGCGGCTGCTGGCGATCGTGAACAACACCGCCTCGATCATCTTCATCAAGGACCTGCACGGCCGCTACCAGCTGGTGAACCACGGGTTCCTGGAACTCACCGGGCTGTCCGAGGCGGAAGTGACCGGCAGGACCGACGCCGAGCTGTTCCCGGCCAGTGCCGCCGCCTTCGCGGAGAACAACCGGATGGCCATCGAGCGCAGCGTCCCCCTCTCGTTCGAGGACCGGTTCCGCGACACCACCGGGCAGGAGCGCATTTTCATCACGGTCCTGTTTCCGCTGAAGGAGCTGGACGGGAAAACCTACGCCCTGTGCGGCATCTCGACCGACATCACCAGCCGCAAGCAGGCCGACGACCAGCAGCGGGAAACCGAGCGCGAGCTGGCCGAGGTCCGCCGGATGGAGAGCCTGGGCATGCTGGCCGCCGGGGTCGCCCACGACTTCAACAACATCCTCGCGACGATTCTCGGCAATACCGACCTGCTGGGCCTGTCGGACGCCCTCACCATCGAGGACCGCCAGATCACGGGCAACATCCGTGCGGCGGCAAGACAGGCGGCGGACATGGTACGCCAGCTTCTTTCATACGCCGGCCGCAGTCCGCTGACGACCACGCCGGTCGATATCAACCGCCTCGTCGGTGAAACCGTCCGCGCCGTCAGTGGACGCATCGCCGCCGGGGCGGAACTGGCACTCGACCTGGATCCCGCGTTGCCGCTGGTCCAGGCCGATCCGGTTCAGCTCGGCCAGGTAATCATGAACCTCGTGGTCAACGCGTCGGATGCGCTGGAGGGGCGGGAGGGAACGGTCCGCATCACCACGCGGCCCGCCGCCGCAGCCGAGATTCCCGCCGCGATGGAAGACCGGTCCTGCATCCTGCTGTCGGTGAGCGACACGGGCCACGGCATCGCGCCCGAGGTCCAGCAGCGGCTTTTTGAGCCGTTCTTCACCACCAAGAAATCCGGCCACGGCCTCGGACTTCCCGCCGTACTGGGTATCGTCAACCGTCACGGAGGGACCATCTCGGTCCAGTCCGCGCCGGGCAGGGGGACGACATTCCAGGTGCTGCTCCCGGTGGGCGGCCCGCGCCGGCCCGCCCCCGGCCAGACCAGATCAGCGGCCGGGTCCGCCTCCCGCCCGCTCATGAACTAGACTGAGGGACGTGGCCTCTTGAGGCCATTCCATCGGGAGCCAGATGAAACCCAGGTTCGTCTATATAGACTACGTTCATGAGCTGGATGCGCCAGTGGGGAAGCTGTTCGCGCTGCTGGAGAATATCGGCGGCTGGCCCCGCTGGGTCCGCCGGATTCCCTCCGCCCGGCAGCTTTCTGCCGGTCCCTGGCGGGTTGGCACCCGGATCCGCTTCAAGCCCGATTTCGCCCCCGCCGCCCTCAGCATGACCGTCTTCCACCACGACAGGGACCGGGTGGTGGGGTGGGGGCTGGGCCGGCCGGGTTCAGTCCTGGGGTCGGTCGAGCACCGGTTCGACTTCGAGCCGCTGGGCCCCTCCCGCACCCGGGTCCGCCACCGGGAGATCGCCGAGGGTCTGCTCGCCGTAATGACCCGGGCCATGCAGCCCCTCGTCTACCGGTTCAACCGCGACTGGGCGGACGACCTGGAGCGTGAGGCGGCGAAACTCCGCTGATCAGGGGCCGTCGCCCCGGCCGTTCATGAACCGGAAAATTGTGCTAGGCAGGCCCTGATGCCATCCGAACTGTCCGAATCCGAGAGTCGGGAACTGGAAGCCGGTCTTCTCCGGCTGAAAACGCAGCTGGCCGAGGGACTGGCGCAGTCGGCTGGCAGCGTCCAGCCCGTGGACCTGGAGCAGTCGATCGGGCGGCTCACCCGGATGGACGCCATGCAGAACCAGATGCTCGCCAAGGCGAGCCAGGCCGAAACCGGGCTCCGGCTGCAGCGGGTCGAGGCCGCGCTCCTGCGCTTCGGGAACGGCTCCTATGGCTGGTGCGCCGACTGCGGCGAGCCCATCGGTTACCGGCGGCTGAAGGCCCGGCCGGAGGCACCCTTCTGCGTCAGTTGCCAGGGCGCCCGCGAGCGTGACTGAAACCGCTCATCCGCCAGCAACACCGGTCAGATCTTCCTGAGCAGACCGAGCAGGATGCTCGCCCGGTAATCCCGGTTTCCGGCCTTTGAAGGGCGTGCGGGCTTTACTCGCAATTTCCCCGGTCCGAGTAGCCACTGCCGGACGGCACCGGTATGTTTCGGGAGTGGAGACCGGGGGCCGCATGCAGCTTCTGATCCGTTACCTGGGTGACTGGCGCTCGTTCTTTCCGGGCGGAACGGCCGGAATACTCCAGCTCATGTATCCGCCGCTGGGCGCCGCCATCGGCGCGCAGTCGGACTTTTTCGCCAATCCCTTCGGACGGGTCTACCGGTCCATCCCCCAGATATGGGCGACGGTGCTCCAGAAGGGTGGCGCGGAGCGGGCGAAAAGGATCCGCGATCTTCACCGGACCATCAACGGCAAGGACCGGCACGGGCAGGACTACCGGGCCCTCGAACCCGAGACCTGGTGGTGGGCCCACGCGACGTTCACCTGGGAAGTTTTTGAATCGATCCGCCTGTTCCACCTGGGCGGGCTCGCCCGCGTGGACCTGGAACGGCTCTATGCCGACACCGTCGAGTGGTACCGCCTGTACGGCGTGTTCTATGACGGCGTGCCCGGTGACTACCGTTCCTTCTGCGACCGGTTCGACATGTTCTGCCGGACCCGTCTCGAAATGACGCCATCGGCAAAACACACGCTCGGTCTTGCGCTCGCGGGCGACTGGCGGCCCCCGCTCGTCAGAAGCAGCTTCCGCAACCCCGTCCTGCGGAACGCGGGCCGGATCGTCGTTACCGGCACGCTGCCGGAGCCGGTGCGTGAGCGGTTCGGCATCCCGTGGCCCGCCTCCGACCAGCGGTGGTTCGAGCGGATCTGCCGGCTCGGGCGGTGGGGGTTTGCCGCCGTTCCCCGGTTCGCCAACCGCCGGGGGATGCAGTTCGTCATGCGGTATGTGGGCGCCGCGACGCGGCCCGAGCGGTTCCTGCCGCCGCCATCAACACCGGTCAGATCTTCCTGAGCAGGCCGAGCAGGGCGATGACACTGAACGCGGCTCCCGCGTAGAAGGTGAACGACGCGCCCATCTGGTCCCACAGCAGGCCGGCCACGGTGCTGGCGACGAGCATCGCGGCCCCGCTCACCAGATTGAAGAATCCGAAGGCGGTGCCCCGGAGATCGGCCGGTGCCGTATCGGCCACCATCGCTGCCAGCAGGCCCTGCGTCATGCCCATGTGGACTCCCCACAGCACGACACCGGCGAGCACCGTGGTCCAGTGGCTGTCCATCGCCAGAACGAGATCGGCGGCGATCAGGACGGCAAGACCCAGTGCCAGGAGCGTCTTGCGGTTCATCCGGTCGGACAGCCTGCCGAACGGATAGGCGGAAACCGCATAGACGGCGTTCATCGCCACCAGCACCAGCGGCACCAGCGCGACGGGTATTCCGCCCTGCTGGGCCCGCAGCACCAGGAACGCCTCGCTGAACCGGGCCAGGGCGAAAACACCGCCCACACCGGTGACCCACCAGTACGCGCCGCTGAGGCGCCTCAGGTTCTCCCGGCGGATGGGACTGGTGCGTTTTCCACCGGCGGGACGTCCCGGCTCGCGCACGCCGGCCGCCAGCAGCGCCACGGCGAGCAGCCCCGGAACAACGGCCACCCAGAACACGGAGCGGAAGTCATTGGCCCACAGCAGCATCAGGCCGACAGCCAGGAGGGGGCCGAGAAATGCTCCCACCGTATCCAGGGACTGCCGGAGGCCGAACGCCGCGCCACGTACTTCCGGCGGTGTGATGTCCGCCATCAGCGCGTCGCGCGGAGCGGCCCGCACGCCCTTGCCGACCCGGTCCAGCAGGCGCGCCGTGAGCACGACGCCGGTGGCAGGTGCAATGGCAAAAAGCGGCTTGGTCAGTGCGCCCAGGGTATAGCCGAACAGGGCCAGTCCCTTGCGCCTGCCCAGGTAGTCGCTCAGCGTACCGGAAAAGACTCTGACGGTGAGGGCGGTCGACTCGGCCAGCCCCTCGATCAGGCCGACGGCGAAGGCGCTCGCGCCCAGGGTGCCCACCAGAAAGAGCGGAAGCAGGCTGTGGATCATCTCGGATGAGATATCCATCAGCATGCTCACGAAGCCGAGGACCCACACGCCGCGGGGGATTCTGCTGGGTGGTGAGGCGGCTACGGGCATGGTTATGCGTCCAGTATAACCAGTGCCGGATGGCCGAAGTCATCCGCCGCTCAGGGCCATGACGATATTCACCTCGTCGCTTTCCTTCACCGGGGTTCCGGGCTCCGCCACCTGCCCGTTGACGAACACCCGCAGGTGCGGGCGGATCATGTCCTGCTCGTTGACCATGCGGAACCGGATGCCAGGGTAGTGGCGGTCGAGATCCTCAAGCAGTTCGGCGACGGTTTTGCCGCTGGCATCGGCGACGGTTTTGCCGCCGGTATAGGAGCGGAGTGCCGAGGGGATGAAGACGCGCACGGCCTGACGGTTCTATCTGCCCAGCCGGGCGGTTTCGATGGCGTAGATATGCGGCAGATGGCGGGCGATGCAGGTCCATCTTTTGCCCTCGTCGCGGCTCGCCCAGATTTCGCCGCTGGTGGTGCCGAAGTAGAGGCCCGCCGGATCACAGCCGTCGGCGGTCATCGCCTGCCGCTTCACCGTCAGCCAGGCGTCGCGGCGGGGGAGCCCCTTGTCCAGCCGTTTCCAGGTTTTCCCGCCATTCCTTGTCCCGTAGACGGCCGGCTTGCCGCCGGGGCTGGTGCGGGGCCAGACGTCGATCCCTTCCATCGGAAACACCCAGCAGGCGTCAGGGTCGTGCGGGTGGAGAACCATCGGGAAACCGATGTCACCTACCGCCCTGGGCATGTTCCGTCCGATGCGGACCCAGGTGTCCGAGGGCCGGTCGAGCCGGTAGATGCCGTTGTGGTTCTGCTGGTACAAACGGCCGGGATGCAGCGGATGCAGGCGTACGCAGTGCGGGTCGTGAAACGCCTGCACGCTGCGGTCGTAGCCTTCGGGTGTTTCGAGTCCGTCAATCAGGGGTTTCCAGCTCCGGCCCCGGTCGGACGATTCCATGACGCCGCCCGGCGACATGCCGATGTAGAGATGGGCGGGGTCGCGGGGATCAACGATCACCGAGTGCATGAACGGGCCTTCGGGTGGCGCGTCGCCCGTGCCGGTCCAGATAGTACGTTCGGGGTTTTCGTTGAAGCCCTCGACGCCCTCCCAGGTGAGTCCGCCGTCCGTGGAGCGGAACAGTCCGTGCGGTGTGGTCCCGGCGTACCAGACGCCGGGCTCGCTCACATGGCCCGGCGTCAGCCAGAAGACGCTGCTGACGACACGCCCCGTCTCGCCCCCGGCGGCTTTCCGGAACGCGGGCGGCCGGGTGACCTCCTTCCAGGTCTTTCCGGCATCGATGGACCGGTAGAGTGTCGGCCCCAGGTGCCCGGCGCTCGCGCCGCACAGGATGACGGAGGGATCCCGCGGATCCTGAACCAGATGGTTGATAATGTGGCCGAGCAGGATGGGCGGCGAGAGTTTCCAGTGGCGGCGTGACCGGTCGCCCTTCAGGATGAAGGCACCCTTGCGGGTGGCGACGAGCAGCGAGACCGGTTCTGCGGCCGGAGATTTCTTTGTGGACATGGTCTGGCGACTATATCCGGGCTCCGGCGCCCCCGTCCATCAGCGCGTGACGTTGATGCAGGTGGGGTCGCCGGTGTTTCCGGCCGCGTCGAGGGCGCGGAAGCAGTAGTTGTCGGTCGTCCCGAACAGGATCGTTCCGTTGAACGTCCAGTTGACCGATCCGGCGGTGTAGGGGCTGAGGGCCGTGAAGTCGCCGCCGTTCAGTTGCACCTGCATGACGGCGGTGTCGGCCGAGGTCGTGCCCTGGATCAGGACCGGCTCGGCGATCACGTTGAAATCGGTGCCGCCGTTGGTGGTGATAACGGGCGGCGGCGGCGGCGTGAGATCGATCGTCACGGCGATGCCGAAGCTGTCGGTGAGGGTGCCATCGGTGACTTCGGCCGTGGCCGTGGCCACGGTGTCGGCGCCGGCCGTCAGGGTGACGGTGATGGTGGTCCCGGCGGCGGAGGTCCCGCTGCAGTGGACCGGCGTATCACAGGTTCCGGCCGAGGGCGTGCCCAGGACCGCGCCCGCGTCATCGGTAAGGTCGAGCTGCCAGTCGAACGGGCCGCCCGTGGCGGGGCCGGTGATGAAGAACGAGATCGTGCTCGTGGTGTTGGTCGTGGCCGGGGTGGCGCGGAGCTGGGTGATTCCGGGCCGGGCCGGCGAGTGCCAGATGACCGACAGGTTTCCGGCCGCAGGTTCGGCGGTCACGAGGTCCGGCAGTCCGTCGCCGTCAACGTCGCCCACGGCGACCCACACCGGTCCTGTGCCGGAGGGGAAGTTCCGCGGCGCCGTGAAGGTTCCGGGCGTGGCGGTGCTGGCGATCAGGATGGACACGTCCGAGGAACCCTCGTTGGCGACGATGAGGTCGGCCCAGGTGTCATTATTGATGTCGCTGGAGGTGAGCCGCCTCGGCGTGGTCCCCGCCGCGTAGGTCTTGCGGAGGCCGTAGGTGCCCATCGTGAGCGGGGCCGCGTTGTTGAGCAGCACGGAGACCACTCCCTCGCCCGGATTGGTGACGGCGATGTCGGGCCGGTTGTCACCGTTGAAGTCGGCGACGACGATGCTCTCGGGGGCCGGACCGGCCGGGTAGTCCACCTTCGGGCGGAAGTGGCCAGGGTCGTTGGGCTCGTCGTACTGGAACAGGATGGAGACGTGGCTCGCGCCCGAGCAGGCGGCGGCAAGGTCAGGCCGCGCGCCGGTATTGAGGAAGCCGGTTGACAGGCTCCGGGGGGCGGCGCAGGTCGGGTAGTTCGACGCGGCCGTCGTGAAGGCGCCCGGCAGTTCCGGGGCGGGATCCTGCCGGAGCAGCGAGACGCTGTTCCCCAGTTCGTTGGCCGCCGCGATATCCAGGCGGCCGTCGCCATTGAGATCGGTCACGACGAGCGCCCGGGGGCCGTTGCCCACGGGGATGCTGGCGGCGGCATCGAACGTGCCGGCCACCGTGGCGCTCTGGAGCAGCACCGAAACCGTGTCGTCGTCGTAGTCCGCCGTCACGATGTCCGGCCGCAGGTCGCCGTTCACGTCGGCGACGGCCAGCGCCAGCGGGTTGACACCCGTCGCGTAGTGCACGGCGGGAAGGAACTGGCCGGGGTTCAGGGCGTCCTGCAGGAGGACCGACACCTGGTTCGCGCTGCTTCTCGCCACGGCGAGGTCCATGAGCGTGTCGCCGTTCAGGTCGGCGATCCGCACGGCCACGGGGTCGCCGCCAAGGGCCGTCTGTCCGGCGTCCTCGAAATCCATCACGGCCACGACCACCGTGTCCGGCGTGGGGTCGGCCAGTCCCAGCGCGTCGGTGCAGGTGTAGGTCACCGTGTACCGGCCGGGGCTCGGGAAACGGACGAGGCCCGGCTGGGCGCTGGTGGTGTTGAGCGCCGCGCCGGCGAAGCTCCAGGAGTGGGTAAGCAGTTCGCCGGGGGTGTTGTCGTCCTTGCAGGTGCTGACGAAGTTGACCGATTCGCCGGGGGCGACGATGACGCTCGGCGGCAGCAGGATGTCGCCTTCGGGCGCGCCGTTGGGCGATGCCCGGAGCGTCAGGCTGGCCGAATCCTCCCCGGAGCGGTTCACGCACCGCAGGATGAACTCCGTGTCGCCGGAGATCGTGAGGGTCACATAACCGCTGTTCTGGACGACGCCCACTTCATTGGTGATCTCGCAGGTGGGGTCGGGGCGCAGTTCCCAGAGGTAGCGCCAGTTGAACTGCACGCGGGTCGGCACGCCGGACTTGATCATCGAGGGAGTCACCTCGAAGGAGAGGATCCGGGGTTCAGCAGAGGAACGGTCCAGACGGTCCACGTTGTCCTGGCCGCAGGCGGCCACCAGAAGAAGGAGGACAGCGGCCCCCGATGTACAAAATACGCGAAAGTTCACGCTGCTCCCCCTGCAGAACGGTATTGATATGGAAATGCGGTCAGGCGCCGTTTTCTAGCACGTTTCCCTGCCTAGGGGGTAGCGTTGCCCGGCAGGGGGGTCAAGAATTACTGCAAACCTTTACTCCCGGCCGAGCCACGCGATCATGGCCTCCCGGCCGGCTTTCCGGCCCAGCTCATAGTCGGCGTCCAGGGCGGCACGGTCCTGCGTGGTCCGGCCCGTCCGGAGGGGTCCCGGTGGGGCGATTTCCGTGATTTCGCAGCCATCGGGCGGGTTGTGGATGAAGCTCACCGCTTCCCGGTAGACACCGGCCTGCCGGGCCGCCGCCTGCGAGAGCTGTGGAAAACCCCTGAGCGCCTGCTGGCCGAGCCAGCTCTCCAGTCCTTCCTTTTTCACGTAGCCGGAGGGGCGGCTGCGGATCACCACGATCCGGGCGGCTCCGCGCCGCCGGGCCTCGATCGCGGCGATGGGGTCGGCGACCCCGCCATCGACGACCTTCTCGAACCCCAGGTCCACCGGCCCCCGGTAGAGCACCGGCACGGCGCTCGATCCCTTCAGGGCGGGGTTCAGCAGCGGGGCGTCCGGCTTCAGGTAGACCGGCTTTCCCGTCGTGGCCGAGGTGGCGGCGACGAGGAACTCCACGCCGGGGCAGGCGGCCGCCGCCCGGACATCCAGCGGATCCTCGGCGTCCAGCGTGTCCCACAGCCAGTCCAGGTCCATGTAGTGCCCGCCGCGCAGGTAGCGCCACGCGCTGATGAACTCCGGCCTGCACATCTGCTCCCTGAAGACGCGCCGGTTGCGGCCGGTCTGACCGGCCAGGTGCGAGGCGAGCGTGCAGGCGCCGGCCGAGGTGCCGATCGCCAGGTCGAACGGCGCGAAGGCCGCCTCGGCGAATGCGTCCAGCACGCCGGACGCGAAGATGCCCCGCATCCCTCCGCCCTCCACCACGAGGGCGATTCTTCCGCTGGGGGGTTTTGGTGCTTCGGCGTCCATTTGTTATGCTGTAACCGGCCTCCCGCCATATGCTCAACCCTATCCGAACAGGTCTTCCGGTCCCGCTGCGCCCTCTTGTGCTGGCCTGCCTTGCGGCGGCGCAACTGGCAGCCGTTCAGGTCCGGGCCGAAATCCGCGCTGAAACCGGCGTCAATGGCAGGGAAGCGGCGTCAGCAGCAAAGCCACCGGATGCAAAGGCTCCGGAAACTTCGCCGGTGGAAATACCCCCGCCGGACACACAGCAGGAGAGCGACCCCCGGCCGGAGGACCAGTTCCGGTTCTACGAGCCAGAGATCTACCGGGAACTGGTGGCTGGCCGCGATCTCATCCTGAACCGCCGCTACGGTGAGGCCCGGCAGCGCTTCGAACAGTATGACGCGCAGAATCCCAACCGGATCCTGGGCCCCCTCGGCGTCTGCATCGCGCTCACTGCCGAATACCTGGAAACGAAATCGGAGGACACGCTCGCCACGCTGAGGGGCGCGGTGAAGGCCGCCACGCTCCGCATGGACCGTCCCCCGCCGCCGGACCCGTACGTGCCGGGCTGGAGGTTCCAGCGGGCATTTGTCCGGGGGATCGAGGCGCTCCTTGAGTTCTGGGACGGCAATCCTTTCGCTGCCTACCGCCGGGCGCAGGCGGCTCTGTCGGAACTGGAGCGCGCCCGGAAGCTGGAGCCCGGTTTCGCCGATCCGGACCTGGGCTTCGGTCTTTACGAGTATGTGGTGAGCGACCGGCTCCGCCGGTTCCTCTTTTTCCTGCCGGACCGCCGTCCCGAGGGGATTGCGATGGTCAGGCGTGCGGCCGAGTCGGGGCCGTTCACCCGGCCCATCGCGCAGATCGCGCTCCTCTGGCTCTACCGCAAGGAAAAACGGTACGACGATGTGGAGGCGATCGGCGCCGAGCTGGAGCAGCATTACCCCGACAACGTGATCTCGCTGGTGTTGCGGGGCCAGTCCCGTCTCGATCTGAACGACACTGCCGGCGCCCTCCGGCACTACGAGCGCATCATCTCGATTGCCCCGGAGTTCGTGAAGGGCCGCTTCTACCGGGGCCGCGCACGGTTCGACCTCAGGGACTACGCCGGGGCCGAGACCGATCTCGCGGCGTGGGTCGCCTCGGCCCCCGTGGACCGGCGCCGGCTGGCCGACGGCCACGCCATGCTCGGGCAGATTCACGAAATTTACGGGCAGCCGGAACTGGCCCGCGAGCATTACCTCGCCGCCCTCGCCGCCTGGCCCAGGCACGCCGACGCCGCCAAACGGCTGAAGAAGCTGGAGTAGTCCCGCCTACTGTTCGGGCTGGTTCACCGGAGTCGGGATGGGCGCGGGGAGCCCCGCTTCCAGCGGCGGCGCGTCGGAGATGTGGCGGCTCACCAGCACGCCGGTGAGCACCACCGCCGAGGCGGACCAGAACGACGCGCCCGGCCCGAGCCAGTCCTCGCCGATGCCGCCTATCAGCGGACCCACGATCATCCCGGCCGACAGGGCCGTCGAAAAGAGGGCGATGGTGCTCCCCATGCCGAACTCGCGGCCCTCGACGACGACCAGCGCGGTGGCCGACACGCTCCCCAGCTCGTTGGCGAACCCGAAGGCGATCACCGAAACCAGGAGCGGCCAGAAGCTCCCGCTGAGCGGGACGATGGCCAGCGTCGCCGCTCCGAGCACGGAACTGGCGGCCATGAGATTCTTCCGGCTCGTCCGGTCGGCGAGGCGGCCGAACACCGGCTGCAGCGCGCTCATCAGCAGGACCATCGCCGAGATGATGATTCCCGTTTCCGTCGGCGTCAGGTGGATGCGGGTGATGGCATACAGCGGCAGGAAGGCGATCAGTAGCGAGCGGCCCGTCACCGACGAGATCCGGTACCAGGTGAGCGCACGGACCTGCCGGTGGCGGAGCATCTCCAGGTACGGGACGGGCGGCTTGTCGCGGACGGGCGAGGGCGTCCGGGGCAGAAAAAGGACGGCGAGAAGCAGCGCAAGCCCCGTGAGCGCGCCCATGAAGTAGAACGCGGCGCTGAAGCCGAACCGGTCCAGCAGGATGCCGCCCATGAGCGGGCCGAGCCCCCACCCGGCGCCGATGGAGACGGTGAACGTGCCGATCTGGGTTCCTTCCTTTCCGGGCTGGGCGAGGTCGGCCACGACGGCCATCGCCAGCGGCACAACGAGCGCGGCGGCAAGGCCGTGCAGCAGGCGGACGACGGTGAACTCCCAGACGGAACTGCTGGCGAGGTAGGCGAACGACAGCAGCGTGTAGCCGGCAAGGCCCGCGAAGATGAACCGCTTGCGGCCGTACCGGTCGGCGAGCCGCCCCGCCACGGGCATGCCGAAGAGGCGGGAGACCGAGAAGGCCGACACCAGGATGCCCAGCTCGGTCGCCGACGCGCCGAACTTCTGGCCGAGCAGCGGCAGGAACGGCGTGATGACGCCCACGCCGATCATGGCGGAGAAAACCGCCAGGAAAAGGCTCCAGAAAATCCGCCTGCTGTTGTTGTCTGCGGTATCCACCGTCATGCCGCCCCGTGCTACATAGTCCGTGCCCGGCCCCAAGACACGCCGGAAACGAAAGTGCCGTTTTCATGCCGCCTTCACCGGACAGTCCGCTCGTCACCGTCACCGCCCGTCCGCCGGGCCCGGCGGCCGCGATGCTGGAGGAGAGGTTCCGTGTGAACCTTCTCGAAGGGGCGGATCCCCGCACCCCGGCGGATCTCAGGCGGGCGCTCCGCGGGTCGGCGGCCGTGCTCGGCATGCTGTCCGATCCCTTCACGCGGGAGGTGATCGAGTCGGCCCCGGAGCTCAAGGTCATCGCCACCTACGCCGTCGGGTACAACAACATCGACATCGCCTGCTGCCGCGAGCGCGGCATCCGTGTCTGCAACACGCCGGATGTCCTCACCGAGGCGACGGCCGAGCTCGCCTTCGCGCTGCTGCTCGCCGTCTCGCGGCGGATCGTCGAGGGGGACCGCTTCACCCGCGAGGGTCGGTTCACCGGCTGGCAGCCCGGCCTCATGCTGGGCGTGGAGCTTTGGGGAAAGACCTGCGGCGTGATCGGCCTCGGCCGCATCGGCGCGGCCTTCGCCCGGCGGGCACGGGCCTCCGGCATGGACGTGGTTTATGCAAACCGCAGCGAGTCGCCCCATGCGGCGGCCGTCCAGGCGCGCCGGGTTCCGCTGGAGGAACTGCTCCGCACGGCCGATGTCGTTTCCATCCACACGCCGCTCAACGCCGAATCGGCCGGCCTGCTGTCGCGGGAACGGCTGGCGCTTCTCAAGGCAGATGCCATTCTGGTCAATACCGCCCGCGGGCAGGTGGTGGACGAGGCCGCGCTGGTGGAACTGCTCCGGGCGCGGAGGATCTTCGGCGCGGGGCTCGACGTGTTCGAACGGGAGCCGGAACTGTCGCCCGGCCTCGTGGACCTTCCGAACGTGGTGCTCGCTCCCCATGCGGGAAGCGCTACCCGCGAGACACGGGCGAAAATGGGCGAGCTGTGCGCGCAGGCGATCATTGATGTTCTCGAAGGCCGTGAACCGCGGAATGCGGTGGTGTGAGGGGAGGAGCACCGGTGGCCGCCCCGCGAAACCCTAAGCCTGCCGTGCGGCGGCGTCCCGCCCGGAAACCGTCCGCCGTTCACCCGGACAACACGCTCAACGATCTGACCGGCGCCGAATGGCTCTACTGGTCCCGGTCGCTGATTGACCGCCCATATCCGCACGAACTGGGCCACGATCTCAGGAAGCGTCACGGCGGGAACAAGCCGCCCGGCCTCATGGCCGACCTGATCCGCCTGTTCACCAAGCCGGGCGAGCTGGTGCTGGACCCGTTCGCGGGCGTGGGCGGCACGCTGCTCGGCGCGGCGGTGTCGGGGCGGCGGGCGCTCGGCATCGAGATCAACCCCGAGTGGGCCGGAGTCTACCGGGAGGTCTGCCGCCGCGAGAACCTGGAGCCGTTCCCCGTCGAGACAGGCGACGCCCTCCGGGTCGTGCCGGAACTGGTCGAAAGGCTTGGCGAGGGGTTCGCCGGTTTCGTCGCCACCGATCCCCCCTACGGGCTCAACTTCGAGCGGACCATGTGCGCCCCGGCGGCGAAGGGCCGTGCCGCAAGCCACCCGCTCCGCCGGACCGATCTGGCGCGGTTTTCGGAGATCGAGGGCGACCTCTCCCAGTCGGTGGATTTCGAATCGTTCTTTGCGCGGCTCGGCGAGGTGTTCGCCCGGCTCCTTCCGGCGGTGAAGCCGGGGGGCTACGCGGCCGTGATTCTCCGCAATGCCTACCAGCAGGGGCGCTACATCCAGGTGGCGGCCGAGGCCGCCCGCCGGGCCGAGGCGGCCGGATGGCGGCTCAAGGGCGAGTTCATCTGGTACGTCCCCGGCACCCGGCTGCGCCCGTACGGATATCCCAGGGCGTTCGTCCCGAACATCGCCCACCAGAACGTGCTCGTGCTGAGACGGGAGTAGCGGCAGCGTCATTGCCGTCCCGCCCCTGCCCGTGGCATTTTTGAACCCCATGACCGTCCGCCCCGCCACCGCCGACGACGAGGAAACGCTCGTTGCCTTGAGAGCCGCCCTCTGGCCGGAGGGAACGGCGGAAGAACACCGGACGGAGATCCGGGCCATTCTCGCAGGCCGTCCCCGGAGCACGCTGCCGCTCGCCATCCTGGTGGCGGAGGCGTCTCCGGCAGCCGGGCCGGCCAGCAAGCTGGCCGGGTTTATCGAGGTGGGCCTGCGGTCCCACGCCGACGGCTGCGACCCCGGAAGGCCGTGCGGATTCATCGAGGGCTGGTACGTGCGGCCGGAGTTCAAGGGGCGCGGCGCAGGGAAGGCGCTGATGGCGGCGGCCGAGGCGTGGTGCCGCCAGCAGGGTTGCATGGAGATCGCCTCCGATACCTGGATCGACAACATGGAGGCGCAGCGCGCCCATGAGGCGCTGGGGTTCGAGGTGGTGGACCGCTGCGTGAACTACCGCAAGCGGCTGTAACGGCCGGTCAGTGGACTTCCCAGGTATCGCCCTGGTTCAGGAGCGAATCCAGGTCGCCGGGGCCGCTCTTCTGTGTGGCCGCCTTCACCTGGTCGTTCATCATCTCGTCGAACGCGGGCCGCCGGACGGCGCGGAACACGCCCATCGGGACCGGGAAGGTGGCCTCGTCCAGCCGCGACAGGAGGAACGCCATCGTGGGGTCGGGGTTCGTCTCGTCGTGTACGACGATATCCTTCTCGGTGACGCCGTTCTCGCCGATCGTCGCCACTTCGAGCTGGAAGCCGTTTAGCTTCAGTCCCTTGTTCATGTCCTTGCCGAAGATCATCGGCTTGCCGTGCTCCAGGTAGAGCACGCGGTCCGAGCGGATGCTCTTCTCGACGATGGAGTCGTAGGCCCCGTCGTTGAAGATGTTGCAGTTCTGGTAGATCTCGACGAACGCGATCCCCTTGTGCTCGGCGGCGCGCTTGACGCAGTAGCGCAGCGACTTGGGGTCCACGTCCATGGTGCGGGCGACGAAGGTCGCCTCCGCGCCGAGCGCCAGCGAGATCGGGTGCAGCGGGTAGTCCACGCTCCCCATCGGCGTGGACTTGGTCTTCTTGCCCAGCTCCGAGGTCGGCGAATACTGGCCCTTGGTGAGCCCGTAGATGCGGTTGTTGAACATGAGGACGTTCAGGTCCACGTTCCGCCGGATGGCGTGGATGAAGTGGTTGCCGCCGATGGAGAGTCCGTCGCCGTCGCCGGTGACGACCCACACCGACAGGTCCGGGCTCATGCACTTGACGCCGGTGGCCACCGCCGGGGCGCGGCCGTGAATGCTGTGCAGCCCATAGGTGTTCATGTAGTAGGGAAAGCGCGAGCTGCATCCGATGCCGGAGACGAAGACGACCTTCTCCTTGGGGACGCCGAGCTCCGGCATCACGTTCTGCACCTGGGCGAGGATCGAGTAGTCCCCGCAGCCGGGACACCACCGGATGTCCTGGTCGCTCTGGAAATCGGCCTTCGTCAGTTTGGTTGCTGCTTCCGTCATAAACCGTTCTTTCTCCCCGGTGCGGTTCCCCGGCTCTTACAGGTGCGTCAGGATGCCGTCCACGACCTCGCGCTTGCGGAACGGCTGGCCCTGGATCTTGTTCACGCCGATGGCGGGCACGTTGAAGGTGGCCCGGATGATCTTCACGAGCTGCCCGGCGTTCATCTCCGGAACGATCACCTTCCTGAACTTCCCGAGGATCTCGCCCAGGTTCGGCGGAAAGGGGTTGAGGTGCCGGAGGTGCACGCCCGAGACGCGCTTGCCCTGGGCCCGGAGCTCTTCGACCGCCGCGGTGATGGAGCCGTAGGTCGAGCCCCAGCCCACGACGAGCACGTCGCCCTCGGGGTCGCCGAGCACCTTGAGCGCCGGAATGTCTTTTGCGATGTTGGCGATCTTCTGGGCCCGGAGCTTCACCATGTGCTCGTGGTTGCGGGCCTCGTAGTTCACGTTGCCGGTGATGTCCTGCTTCTCGATGCCGCCGATCCGGTGCTCCAGCCCTGGCGTGCCTGGCCTGACCCACGGGCGGGCCAGGTTCTCGTCGCGCAGGTAGGGCTTGTAGCCGCTGGGATCGGTGCGGAACTTCACGTCGATCCTGGGCAGGTCGGATATCCTGGGGAGCCGCCACGCCTCGGCGCCGTTCGCCAGGTAGCCGTCCGAGAGGATCATCACCGGAGTCATGTATTTGGTGGCGATCCGGGTGGCCTCGATGGCGATGTGGAAGCAGTCGCCCGGCGTCGAGGGGGCGACGATGGCCACCGGGCACTCGCCGTTGCGGCCGTACATCGCCTGCAGGAGGTCGGCCTGCTCGGTCTTGGTCGGCAGCCCCGTCGAGGGCCCGCCGCGCTGGACGTTGACGATGAGCAGCGGCAGCTCGGTCATTACCGCCAGCCCGATCGCCTCCGCCTTGAGGGCGATGCCGGGACCGGAGGTTGTCGTGAGGCCCAGGTAGCCGGCGAACGCCGCGCCGATGGCCGAGCAGACGGCGGCGATTTCGTCCTCGGCCTGGAACGTCATGATGCCGAAGTTCTTGTAACGGGACAGCTCGTGGAGGATGTCCGAGGCCGGGGTGATCGGGTACGACCCCAGGAACAGCGGAACCCCGGACAGCTTCGACGCCGCCACCAGCCCGATTGCCATGGCCGAGTTGCCGGTGATGTTGCGGTACTTGCCCGGCGTCAGCTGGGCTTCCTTCACCTCGTAGCGGGTGGTGAACGCCTCGGCCGTCTCGCCGTAGTTCATGCCGGCGCGCATGGCCTTCTCGTTCGCTTCCAGGATGACCGGCTTCTTGGAGAACTTGTCCTTGAGGAACCGCATCGTCTGTTCGGGCGAGCGGTTGAACATCCAGTAGATGAGGCCCAGGGCAAAGAAGTTCTTGCAGCGGGCCTTGTCCTTGGCGGACATTTCCACGTCGGCGAGCGCGTTGTTCGTCAGCGTCGAGATCTTCACCGGGTAGACGCGGAACTTCGAGAGCGAATCGTCGGCGAGCGGGTTCGACGCGAATCCCGCCATCTTCAGGTTGCGGTCGGTGAAGGCGTCCTCGTTGGCGATGATGACGCAGCCGTTCGGAAGTTCCGGCAGGTTCACCTTGAGCGCTGCCGGGTTCATGGTGACGAAGACGTCGGGCTGGTCGCCGGCCGTGTAGATCTTCTGCGAGCCGAAATTGAGCTGGAACCCGGAGACGCCGGCCAGCGTGCCGGCGGGTGCCCGGATCTCGGCGGGGAAGTCGGGCAGCGTGGCCAGGTCGTTTCCGTACACGGCGTTGGTGGCCGTGAACTGCGATCCGGTGATCTGCATGCCGTCGCCGGAATCGCCGGCAAAGCGGACAACGAGGTGGGAGTGTTCTTCGAGGGGCTTGGCGGCGGACGCCGCCTCAGTTTGAGGGGACAAGGCCAGGTGCTCCTTGGGTTCCGGTAGTTCCCATCTTGGGGAACCCGGCCGGTTCACCATGACCAGCCGGACGAAACCCGATCAAACCCTGCGGCGTAATTCCCTTCAGCCGTACGGGGCAGCCCGGCAGGCCGCCGGACCACTAATCTGGTTGTGCGCGGCGGCCTCTGCCTCTCCAGCCCCGTTCCGGGCCGGTTCCGGCACTATCCGCCTTGGGGCCGATTGTCGGAGCCATCCGCCGCAAAGTCAATCTGAGCGGCCCAAATGCCCCTAAACGGCCCTTTTTTGCCCGGCCCCCATAGCCAGCGGCAGGGGCGATTTCAATGACCCCGGGCGGGTTTCAGGGAAGATGTTTTTCAGGGCAGTTTCACGCTCCCCTGAAAATCGCCGGGAGGGGATGGACCTTCACCGCCAGAGACGCTATGTGGGGCGACCGAGAAGAGGGTCCGGCCATGCCGCTAGTCGATTACGGTAAGAAATTCATGTGCTTCAAGTGCGGGACGAAGTTCTACGACCTGCACAAGAGCGAGTGCGTCTGTCCGAGCTGCGGGGCCAACCAGGCCGACCGTCCGGCGATAACGGCACCGGTGGCAGCCGCCGCGGCCGTCTCGGCCCGCACCAGCCTGGCGGCAGCCGAGCGGAGCATCCTCGCCGCCGAGGAGGCCGACGACGGCGAGGAGGCTGGCGAGGACGAGGAGATACTGGAAGATATCGGCGGCGCCGGCGAGGAAGAAGAAGAGGAAGAAGAGGAAGAGGAGTCCTCGGACGACGACGAGGAAGATTGAGCCTGTTGGCTCTCCAGGGGCCGGAGAAATCTCCGGCCCTTTCCTTATAATTCTTATAAGCAAAGCCGGGCGGCCGGGGCCACGCTAAGGATGCGGGAGGCCGGGCCGCCCGGACTGTTTTTGGGGGGGATTTTCCCGCTTTTACCCGCTCCGGCAGTGGGGTAGAATCGAAATCTGCGGTTCTTTCCAAACCCCTTTCCCGACCGGGAGGTGCCCCATGGCCAACGTTTCCGCCGAGTGCCCGTTATGCAGTGCCGACGTCCCGCTGGACGTGAACCAGGAGGACGGTGACGAGGTCTATTGCAGCTACTGCAAGGCGCCGCTGGTGGCCCGGAAGATTGACCGGTACACCTGGATGCTGCGCGACATCGACGACGACAAGAAGTCGGCGAACCGGAAGGCTGCCAAGAAGATCGAGCGGGATTCCGAGGAAGAAGGGGTTGCGCGCTCGATGCTCGACGAGTTCGAGTTCAACAGCGGTGGAGGCGGCAGCCGGGGTGGCCACTAGCCCGCACGAACCGGTCTGACCCAGGGTTCGCGCCGCCATCTGGGGCCGCCGCTCCGTGCGGTCACTGCACATCCAGTGCGATATCCACCTGCCGGGGAGAGTGGGTCAGCGCGCCCACGCTGATGAGATCAACGCCGGTGGCGGCGATCTCGCCCACCGTCTCCAGCCGGACGCCGCCTGAGGCCTCGGTCCGTGCCCGGCCGCCGACCAGCGCCACGGCCTGCCTCAGCTCGGCCGCCGTCATGTTGTCCAGCAGGATCGAATCGGCCCCGGCGGCGAGCGCCTCCTCGATCTGGTCCAGACGGTCCACCTCGCAGGTGATCGTCGCCGTGTGGGGAATCCGGGCCCGGACGCTGCGGATGGCTGCGCCGATGGAACCGGCCGCGGCGATGTGGTTGTCCTTCACCATGGCCGCGTCGAACAGCCCGAACCGGTGGTTGATGCCGCCCCCCATCGTGACGGCATACTTTTCCAGCCCCCGGAGGAGCGGGGTCGTCTTGCGGGTGTCGGTGATCCGGGCCTTCGTCCCCTTCACCCGGTCCACGAAGGCGCGGGTCAGGGTGGCGACGCCCGTCAGGTGGCGGAGGAAGTTGAGTGCCGTGCGCTCGGCCGGCAGGACACTGGCGGCGAGCCCGTTCACGTATCCCAGCTCCGCTCCGGCGGAGAACGGGGCCCCCTCCGGCAGCAGGGTTCCGGCGGCCATGGCGGGGTCGAACCGGCTGAACACCCGCAGCGCCACGTTCAGTCCGGCGAGCACGCCCGGCTCGCGGGCCACGAACCTCGCGCTGATCCGCTGGCCCCCGTCGAAGATGGCAGTAGAGGTGATGTCGCCCGCCAGGCCCAGGTCTTCCTCCAGGGCCGCGTCGATCAGGGCGTCGATCTGTCGCCAGTTCAGGGTGTGCATGGCTTCAGGGATCATATCCCGTCCGGGGGACCGGTCCGCAAGGGGAAACCGGACCCTCCGGCCGGATGTCTTTTCCGGTTGATTTCACCGGTCCGCCAAGGCAGCTTTGCCGCGCCGGGGCTCCCCGTCCGTTCGGTCCGTTTCGCCCCGGTATCCTTCCTTAAGAAGCAAGCGAGGCCGCATGAACGTTCCTGAACATCTCAGATACACCGCCGAGCACGAATGGGTACGGATGGAGGGCGACGAGGCCGTCATCGGCGTGACGGAGTTCGCCGCCGAGCAGCTGGGCGACGTGGTGTTCGTGGAGCTGCCCGCCGTGAACTCGCAGGTGACGGCGGGCAAGGCATTCGGCGTCATCGAGTCGGTGAAAGCCGTGAGCGATCTCTATGCGCCGCTCTCGGGCAAGGTGACGGCGGTCAACTCGTCGCTCACCGGCGCGCCCGAATCGGTCAATGCCGACCCCTACAAGGCGTGGATGATCCGCGTCGCGCCACTGGACACGGCCGGCCTCGACAAGCTGCTCACCGCCGGACAGTACCGGGCGCTCATCACCCAGTAGCCACCAGCAATCCATGCGTTACATCCCCCTGACTGACGCCGACGCGAAGGCCATGCTGGAGACAGCCGGTGCGGGCTCGGTGACCGAGCTCATCGACCGGCAGATTCCCGAGCGGGTGCGGGTGCGCGGCCTTCTGCCGCTCGATCCGCCCGTCTCCGAGATGGAGCTTCAGCGGCTCGCCGACTCCATCGCCGCCGCAAGGCCCCGCGACCTCATCTCTTTTCTGGGGGCGGGCGCCTACGACCACTACACCCCGGCCGTGATCGAGCATCTGGTGGTCCGGGGCGAGTTCGCCACGGCTTATACGCCCTACCAGCCGGAGATCGCCCAGGGCACGCTCATGGGGGCGTACGAGTTCCAGACCTACATGGCCATGCTCACCGGCATGGATGTCGCCAACTCGTCCATGTACGACGCGGCGACCTCGGCCGCCGAGGCGGTGCTGATGGCCCACCGGCTCACGAGGAAGACGCGGTTCCTCGTCTCGGGCGCGCTTCACCCGCACTACCTGGATACCGTCCGCACGTTCGTCTCCCCGCTGGAGACGATCGTGCTGGAAACCGTCCCGGTGGACCGGGCGACCGGCCGCACCGACACGGCGAAACTGGCCGCCCGGATCCGCGAGGCCGGAGACGTGGGCGGGGTGGTCGTCCAGAGCCCGAACATCCTCGGCATCATCGAGGACTGGAAGGCGGTGGGGGAGGCCGCCGCCGGAACGGGCGCCCTGTTCATCGCCGTGACGGGCGAGCCCCTCTCGCTCGCGCTTGTCGAGCCGCCGGGCCGGTTCGGCGCGGACATCGTCGTGGGCGAGGCGCAGGGACTGGGGCTTCCGCCCTATTTCGGCGGCCCGAACGTGGGGATCTTCTGCTGCAAGAAGGAATACGTCCGGCAGATGCCGGGCCGTCTCGTCGGCGAGACGGTGGACCAGGACGGCCGCCGGGCGTTCGTGCTGACGCTCACGACCCGCGAGCAGTTCATCCGGCGCGAGAAGGCGACCTCCAACATCTGCACCTCGCAGCAGCTCTGCGCCCTGTGGGTGACGGTCTACCTGTCGCTCATGGGCCGCCAGGGGCTGAAGGATCTCGCCCGGCAGAACCTCTCGCTCGCCCGCGAGCTTCGCCGCCGCCTGCTGGAGATTCCCGGCGTCACGGCCGCCTACTCCGGGCCGTTCTTCAACGAGTTCGTCCTGCGGCTCCCCATCCCGGCGGCGGAGTTCGTGAGGAAGGCCGAGGCGCGGCAGCTGGCGGCCGGCATTGACCTCGGCGCGCTGCTCGGCCCCGCCCACGCGAACGAGCTGCACCTGTGCACGACCGAGCGCCACCAGAAGCGCCACCACGATGCCCTCGTCGGCTTCGCACGGGAGGTGATCCGGTGAGCCTGCTGAAGCCGCCCGGCACCCAGGGCCTCGTTCTGGAGGAGCCGCTCATCTTCGAGCGCGGCTCCCCCGGCCGGCGGGGCTACGCGCTGCCTGAACTGGACGCGCCGGAAGCGAAGTCGCCCGACGGCATCGAGGGCCATCTCGTCCGGGGCGAGCTGGAAGGTTTCCCTGAAGTGAGCGAGTTCGATGTCGTGCGCCACTACACGCGGCTCGCCCAGTACAACTACTGCATTGATGCGGGGCTCTTTCCGCTCGGTTCCTGCACGATGAAATACAACCCGAAGCTGCACGAATCGCTGGTGCGGCATCCCGGCTTTTCGCGCCTGCATCCGCTGATGCCGGAGGCGTTCGCGCAGGGCGCGCTCCGCATCCTGTGGGAACTCACCGAGGATCTCCGCAAGTGCGTGGGCATGCACGCCTGCGCGCTCAATCCCGCCGCCGGCGCCCACGGCGAGTTCACCGGCGTCCTGATGATCCGGGCCTACCACCTGGACCGGGGCGGGCGGCGCAGGAAGATCATCGTCCCGGCCACGGCCCACGGCACCAACCCGGCCACGGCGGCCATGTGCGGTTTCGAGGTCGTGCCGCTGGAGGCAAAAGCGAGCCGCCTCACCGTGGACGAGGTGAGGGCGGTGGTGGATGACGAGACGGCCGCCATCATGCTGACCAATCCCAGCACGCTCGGCCTGTTCGAGAACCAGATCGCCGACATCGGCGACCTCATCCATTCGCAGGGCGGGCTCCTCTACTGCGACGGGGCGAACCTGAACGCCATCGTCGGGCAGGCCTCGATGGGGAAGATGGGCGTGGACGTCTCGCAGTTCAACCTGCACAAGACCTTCTCGACCCCGCACGGCGGAGGCGGCCCCGGCGCGGGCGCGGTCGTCGTCTCGGAGCGGCTGGAACCGTATCTCCCCTCGCCGTGCATCGTGAAGAACGGCGACCGCTACGCCTTCTCGCATGACCGGCCGAAGTCGATCGGCCGCATCCGGAGCTTCTTCTCGAACTTCGGCATCAACCTGAGGGCGTGGGCGTACATAAAGACAATGGGCAATTCAGGGCTGAAGGAGATGTCCGGGGCGGCCGTGCTGAACGCCAACTACCTGCGCGTGCAGCTCAAGGACAGCTTCAGGCTCGCCTTCGACGAGCCCTGCATGCACGAAGCGGTGTTCAGCGACGAACTCCAGCGGCCCCATGGCGTCACGACCCTCGACATCGCCAAGCGGATGATCGACAAGGGCTATCATCCGCCGACGGTGTTCTTCCCGCTGGTGGTGCGGAACGCCCTGATGATCGAGCCGACCGAGAGCGAGTCGAAGGAAACCCTGGACCAGTTCGTCGCCGCCATGCGGGAGATCGCCGCCGAGGCGAAGGACAATCCCGAACTCCTCCGGACCGCCCCCCACGGCGCCTTCCGCCGCCGCCTCGACGAGACCCGCGCCGCCCGCCAGCCCGTCCTCCGCTGGGCGCCCAAAAGCTGAAACAGTTGTAACGGCGCCTTGCCGCCCCGTCTCCCTGCGGCTATCGCGTGGCTCCTATCCGGTTACGAACAGGAGTCCACGATGGTCATGTTCCGCTTTCTGTCCCGCTTCCGCCTGCTTGCCGTGACGGCGGGCACGCTGGCGCTCGCCGCCTGTGCCGTTTTTGGCTACCCGAAGGTGAGCCCGCCCCGCGACATCCGCATCATTGCCGACGAGGCCCTGATTGAACGCGGGAGCTACCTCGCCAACCACGTCGCCGTCTGCATTGACTGCCATTCGGCGCGGGACTGGGACCGGCTGGGCGGCCCCCTGGTGGAGGGCACCGAGGGACGGGGCGGCGAGAAGTTCGGACGGGAGTCCGGATTCCCCGGCGACTACTACGCCCGCAACATCACGCCGGACGCCGTGACCGGAATCGGCAACTGGACCGACGGTGAACTGCTCCGCGCCTTCACCGCCGGGGTGAGCCGCGACGGGCGGGCCTACTTCCCGGTGATGCCGTATCCCAACTACGGGCGCATGGACGAGGAGGACGCGAGGGCGATCGCGGCCTACGTCCGCACGCTGAAGCCCCTGGGGCACGCCGTGCCGGAATCAAAACCCGCCTTCCCGCTGGGAATGATCCTGCCCACGATTCCCCGCGACCCCAGCTTCCGCCCGCGCCCCGCTCCGTCGGACGCCGCCGCCTACGGCGAATACGTGACGACCATGGCCGGCTGCATCGACTGCCACTCGAAGGCCGTGCGCGGCAAGCGGATCGAGGGGATGGAGTTCGCCGGCGGCTTCGAGTTCAGGATGCCGAACGGCGTGATCCGGTCTTCCAACATCACGCCGGACATCGAGACCGGCATCGGCGCCTGGAGCCGCGAAACGTTCATCGCCCGGTTCCGGGAGCACGACCCCGCCGTGAATCCGCCCCGCGCCCTGCAGGAAGGGGAGGTGAACACCCCGATGCCGTGGATCATGTACGCCGGGATGACGGATCAGGACCTGGGCGCGATCCATGACTATCTTATGACGCTGAAGCCGGTGAATAATCCCGTCCAGCGGAACGACTGACGGGAAAAAACGGCCGGGCGGCCGGGAAGCCCCTCAATCCCCGCCGGACTTGAGGAAGAACCCCGCCCCCAGCAGCACGGTCAGCAGATAGAACCAGAAGCTCACGGCCGGAAAACCCAGCACGGCGTAGCCGTCGTGAGGGAGGGCCAGCGTTCCGCTGATCGCCGCCGCCGAGGCCATGACCGCGTACATGTTCCGGCTCTGGGTCTTGGCGTAGGTGCGCTGGAGGTGGCGCGCCTGGGTCAGCTCGATGTTGAGCTGCGTCTCCCCCTTGCGAAGGTCTTCCATGATCGCCTGCACCGTCTGGGGGAACGAGCTGATGATCTCGGCCAGCTCGCGGGCCGAATCGACCGCCTTCTTCAGCAGCTTCTCCGGGCTGTACCGTTCCTTCAGGATCGCCGTGATGAACGGCCGCGCCTTGGCCAGCACGTCCAGCCCCGGCTGGAGCTCCCGGCCCACGCCCTCCATCGTGATGACCGCCTTGAAGGTCATCGTGTAGTCGGGCGGCATCCGGAGGCGGTGGCGCATGGCGCCCTCGATGAGGTCCTTGAACAGCCCGCCGAACTCGATCTCGTCCAGCGTCTTTCCGGTGAACCACTTGTCCAGCATCTCCACCACGTCGGCCTCGAAGACGCCGTAGTCCTTCACCGTGTCCTTGCCGTGGATGCCGATCTTCCAGAAGGTGCGGGCGACCGACTCGTAATCCTGCCGCACGATGGCGATGAGCACGTCGATGAGCTGGTCCCGCTGCCGCTGGCTGAGCCGCCCGCACAGGCCGAAGTCGATGAAGCAGAGCACGTTGTCGTCGCGGACGAGCAGGTTCCCCGGATGCAGGTCGCCGTGGAAGAACCCGTCCTGGTAGATCATCTGGAAGATGGAGTTGAGGCCCGTGTCCACCACCTTCGCCACGTCGAACCTGTCGGGCGTGATGCTGGTGATCTTCGTCCCCCGGATGAACTCCATCACGAACACCCGCGGCGTCGAGAGCTCCTTGTAGGGCCTGGGGAAGTGGACGGCCGGGTTGTTCCGGAAGTTCTGCTGGAACCGCTCGATGTGCCCGGACTCGTGGGTGAAGTCGATCTCCTTCAGGATTGCCTTCTCGAACTCCTCCACGATTCCCGCCGGGGAAAAGAGCCGCGTCTCGGGGAAGTTCGCCTCCAGCGCGCGGGCGAGGAACCCCATGATCTCAACGTCCGCCTCGATCTTGCCCTGGATGTTCGGCCGCTGGACCTTGACGACGACCTCGTGCCCGCCGTCCTTCAGGACGGCGCGGTGGACCTGCGCGATGGAGGCGCAGGCGAGCGGCTTTTCCGAGAACTCGCTGAACTTCCCGCGCCAGTCCGCGCCGATTTCGGCCTTTAGCTGCGCGTCCACCTCCTCCCAGGTCATCGGCGGCACGGCGTCCTGGAGCGTCTTCAGCTCGGCCACCAGCGCCGGCGGAACGATGTCGGGCCGCGTGGAGAGGATCTGGCCGAGCTTGACGAACGTCGGCCCCAGCTCCTGGATCGCCTTCAGCATCCGCCGCTCGAACGGAAGCTGCCCCGCCTCGCGGGAGCCCATGGCCGCCAGCTTGTTGATGAGCCACCGGTCCTGGAGGTGGAGCGACTCGACGAACGCGCCGAATCCGTGCCGGGCGAGGATCGTCACGATCTCGCGGAAACGGTTGGCGTCGCGGAACACCGCCTGCCCCACGCGGACCTGCTCGTACACACGCTGTAGTGCCGTCGCCATGAAAAACCCCCGGGAGAACCGGTAGCTGGACCGGTGAGCCGGACCGGCACTCTAACGGCTGGCCGGAGGAAGCGGCAAGCCCCTCCTTTGCCCGTCCGGGCGGGATCGGTTACTGCCGGGCCGCATGTCGCGGGCAGCGAAAATCATCCTGAAAAAGGACGAGGAGCGCCGGGTGCTCGCCGGGCACCCGTGGGTCTACTCCAACGAGATCGAGGGCAAGCTCCGCGAGTTCGCCCCCGGCGACGCCGTGGATGTCCATGCCCACGGCGGGACGTTCCTGGGCCGCGGCTACGTCAACCCGCGCTCGCTCATCGCCGTCCGCATCGTCACCACGGGCCGCGAGGAGCTCCACGCCCCGCTGTTCCGCCGGAAGTTCGAGGCCGCCCGCGCCTACCGCGACCGGGTGATGCCGGGGGCGGCGCTCCGCCGGGAGATCTTCGCCGACAGCGACGGCCTGCCGGGGCTCATCGTGGACCGGTTCGGCGGCACGCTCGCCGTCCAGTCCGGGACCGCCGGCATGGATATCCGCCAGAAGTCGGTCGTCTCGGCGCTGGAGGAGGTCTACCGGCCCGATGCCGTCGTTTTTGCCAACCGGGGCTCCGGCCGCGAGCTGGAAGGACTCGCCGAATCGGTCGAGGTGGTGAGGGGCTCCGTGCCGGATATCCTCTGGGTGGAGGAGGCGGGCCTCGCCTTCCCCGTGGATATCCTCACCGGCCAGAAGACCGGCTTCTTTCTCGACCAGCAGGAAAACCGCCGCCGCCTCGCCGGTTTCGCCCGGAACGAAACCGTCCTCGACGTGTTCAGCTACACGGGCGCGCTGGCGCTCCATGCGCTGAAGGGCGGGGCCAGCTCCGCCGCGCTCCTGGACGCCTCGGGCCGTGCGCTCCGGCTCGCCGGGGAGGCCCTCGACCGGAACGGGTTTTCCGGCCGGTACGAGCTCATGGAGGGCGACGCCTTCCCGCTGCTGCGGAGTCTCGTCAAGGAGGGCCGCCGGTTCGGCGTCGTCTCGACCGACCCGCCCGCCCTCGCCAAGTCGAAGAAGCACCTGCCGGAGGCGCTCCGGGCCTACCAGGAGCTTGCCGTGAACGGCCTTAAGCTCACCGCCCCCGGCGGCTTCTACGCCGCCTCCTCGTGCTCGTTCCATGTGGACGCCGGCGCGTTCCGCGAGACCCTCGCCCGCGCCGTCCGCCGGTCGGGCCGCACGGCCCGCATCGCCGAGTGGCGCGGCGCCGCCCCCGACCACCCGGTCCACCCCGCGATCCCCGAGACCGCCTACCTCAAGTGCGTGATCCTCGCGGTGGAATAGGGGGGCTACTCCCGCCCGCCAATGGTGAGAGACGGAAGGGGAGGTGTAATCCCAAAAGGCGGCGCTACAGGTGGACACTTTTCACTGTCCAGCTTGAGCCTGTGATTTCAGGTTTGTTGTGACCTCACCCCAAAAACTGTAACGGGCTCAAGGTTAGATTTCCGGGTTCAGCGGCCCGCCGGAGCTTTCAGTTTAGCCCGGACCTAATCGGGTACCGGTCAGGCGCATCGATTGAGCCAGGGTCAGCTAGGGATTCGTCAGGATGCTGGAGGTAATACTCCACTGCATCTGGAAGCGCGGCGAGACTCGGTTCGATCGCATTCATCAGGAGCTTTTCGATGACACCCACGGCCCGTTTCGCGAACCAGTTGGGCACTCCCGGCAGCCGGTCGGCATAGATGTCGAGGTGCGCGTTGATGTCGAGAGCCGTGACGGCGCCTTCTTCGCGGAGCCGGAATTCACCCTTGCACTCGTAGAGATTACGGAACACATGGCTGCGAAAATCGAAATAGACGACCCTCTCGCCGTGCTTCCAGTCGGCGATGCCCAGCCACTGAAGTGTCTCGGGCTTGATGAACGGCCGTGCGAACCCGGGAATCAGCTTTGAGTCCGCCGTCCAGCGGTGGACGGTCTGTTCATGGGTGCCTTCGACGAGAACTTTCCGTTCCATCTCCCGGATCTCGAGCACATTCGGAATCCGGGACGGAAACTGTTCGAACCGTTTGTACATGACTTCGTAGACGCGCCCGATCGGATGATTGAACCGGCCGGCGATCTCGATCTTCATGGGTGCGTACCCTTATGTCCGTGCCGGGTCTGGTGCGACGGCTCCAGGTGCTCCTGCCGAGGGGCTGTCCACCGTCCGCATGAGGAACCGGCGGTCTACCCAGCCCAGGAATCTGGCACAGAACAGCCAGCCCAGAACGGCAATGGCGGCCAGTCCGCCCGCCAGTCCCAGCGTGTGGAGCAGTAAGCTCGCGACAATCGCCGGGGCGAGCCCGCAACCGAATACGAGGAAGTTGAACTCGGCGAACGAGCGGAGCTGCGACGGGCTGTCGATCAGCTTTTCCTTTGGAACGAGTTTCAGCCCTTCGGCGAACTGCCGGCTGGCGTGTATGAAAACCGGCGGAAGGATGAAGACGCCCATTCCGTAGAGGGTGAGCGCCACCGGACCCGTGAGCCACGCATGCCAGGGCCGTTCACCCCAGGTAAGGAACTCCTGCTGGTTCACCGAGAAAAACCGCTGGTAGCCGGTCCCGTCCCAGCCATGAACGAGAATAAAGAAGAAGCCGATATAGGAAAGCACGAAGCTGAGTAGCGCGCCGTGCGAGTTCCCCTTGGTGATGAACTTCCGGGTGAGCCAGTAACCGAGTATCCCCTGCGTCACGTTGGTGATCGCAAAGGCGGTGACCAGCCAGGCTGGAAGGCTCCGGTGATTGGTCGCCACCTGCATCGTCTCCCAGTCCGGGAAGTTCCACAGGAGATAAATGCCCGACGGGGCGAACAGGATCGAGATGAAAAGCAGCAACCGTACGAAATATTTCGAGTACCACTGGTTCTCCTCAGCCTTCGCCGGGTCGGCGTCGTAATCGGCTTTCAGCTGCCGGTGTGCCGACAGCGCATAGCCGGCTCCGAATCCATAGGCCCAGAACACATCCACCTGTACCATGACTTCGTCTCCCTGGCGCCGTCCTGCGCCGTTTCAGTTCGTCCCGCCTGCCCGGCGGATCATTCCGTCCCAGCAGGCCTGTTCCGCATCCACGAGATCCTGTTCGGTGACCTTGAAATACCCCATGCGCTCTCCCTTCATCAGGCCGACCAGCGCGCCCCAGACCATGCCGATCACGATCTCGGGCCGGACTTCTTTCATGACGCCATTGTTACGGTGCTCAAGCAGCACGAGCCAGATGGGGGCGAGCACAGCGATTTCGAGATCGCGGCTCTCACGGTCGAGGTACGGGATGTGATCCTGCATTTCGAGGAACGCGAAATCGGTGGGACAGCTCCGGGCAAAGGCCACGAGGCGCCAGAAAAAATCCCTGAACAGGGACCGGGGGGCTGCTTTTGTGTCGAGTCCGTCAAAAAGGCAGTCCCGGAGCCGCGCTTTCGACGCCCGGAAGACTGCGTTGACGAGCGCTTCCTTGCTCTCGAAGTAGCGGTAGATGGTGCCAGCGGCGACGTTGGCCTCTTTGCAGATGTCCGGGATGGAAGTTCCGTGAAAACCCCGCTCGGCAAACAGCGTGAGCCCCGCCGTCACAATCCTCTGCGTCTTGTCTGCGCGCTTTTCATCCAGCCGGCTGACGGACTGGGGCGGGGCTTCAGCAGTGGCTTCAGATCGTTTCATGGGGCTTCTAATAGTAAAGAGAATGAACGTTCATTCTCTTTACGATATAAAGACATTGGTGTCAACCGGGAATGGGATATGCGATAAATATGCAATAATTACAGTAAGTTAAATGATTTAGATGTGAGCTAGCTGATGATAATCCGATCCGCCTTGTCTTGCGAAACTCTTTGAACCAGCCGACGCGGCGTTCGACCACGTTCTGCTGCCTGTAGGTGAGCGAGCCGAATACATCCTGTCCCGTGTCATGCTGGGCCAGCAATCCCTCCCTTGCTTCTGAAGTTTCAAAAGTATATGAAACTTCAAGCCGTAAAGGAGGCCGCCCATGCCCCCCGCTTCCCCGAATCTCACCCCCGCAAACGCCCCGTTCCCCTTCCGGGCGACGCAGGCCGAGATCACCTTCGGCAACGAGGCGTTCCACCACCGGCTCGCCTGGGAGATCCGCAACGCCCGGCGCGAGATCTGCGATTTCGTCCACCCCGAAACCGCCCAGGGCCACGAGGAGGAGGACATGGAGCTGTTCCGCGCCTACTCGGAGGCGATGGACCGCGGGGTGAGCGTCCGGTTCGCCATGCCGGAGCTGATGTGGAAAGTCCTGATCGCCTACTACGTCCACAAGGAGCACGGGAAGCTCCGGTTCCTGGCCAGTGACGGGCACATCCGGGTGCTGCCGCAGGTCTGGTCCCCCTTCACGGTGTTCGACCGCGAGCGGGTGCTGCTCTGCGTCCGCGAGCCGGTGAAGCAGATGCTGTTCCGGCAGACGATCCTCATCCACGATCCGGAGTTCGCCGGAAAACTGGCCGCCGACTACGACCGCATGTGGGAATCGAAGGCCCGCCCGGTGGACCGCGCCGAGGTGCTGGGCCCGAACTGGCGGGAGCGCGTCGCCGCCGCTGCACCCGCCGCGCCTGTCACTCCAGCCGCCGCCCAGGTTGCCCAGGCCACCGGAGGCCGCCCATGAGTCTCGCCGCCGCTGTCACTGCCGGTACCCTGAACGAGGCCGTCATCCCGGCGCTCGCCGCCCGCCGCGCACGGCCCAGCCCGCCGCTCTGGCAGGAGTTCGCCCTGGAGGCCGTGCGGCTTCTGGCCCCGGAGCTGCGCGAGGTGGAGTCGCGCATCGCCAGCCGCTGCGGCGGCATCGCCGGGCCGCTCCCCGAGGCCTGCCGCTACCTTGTCACCGCCGACGGGAAACGGCTCCGCCCGGTACTCGCGCTGCTGGGCGCGAGGATCGCCGGCGCCGGCCGCTCCCGCGCCATCCACATGGCCGCGGCGGCCGAACTGGTGCATTCGGCCTCGCTTCTCCACGACGACGTGCTGGACGACGGCACCCGCCGCCGGGGGAAGGAGGCGGTCCGCGTCATCTGGGGGAACCGGATCAGCATCCTGGGGGGCAATCACCTCCTCGTGGCCGCGCTTCTGGAGCTTTCGGCCTGCGAGGCGGGCGACACGGAATCCATGCTCCGCGTGCTGGATGAGCTCGTCGAGGGCGAGGTGATGCAGCACGCGCTGAGGACGCAGCCCATCGTCACGGCGGCGGTCTACCAGGAGGTCGTGGCCCGCAAGACCGCCTCGCTCATCGGCTGGCCGGTGTCGGCTGCGGCACGCGGAACGCCCGCCGCCAGGCCGCTCGCGCACTACGGCTTCCACCTGGGCATTGCGTTCCAGATGGTCGATGACCTGCTGGACGTGACCGGCGAGGCGGCAAAGGTGGGCAAGAACCTCGCCAGCGACGTGAGGGAGGGAAAACCCTCGCTCCCGCTCGTCGCCGCCTGCGAGATCTTCCCGGAGGCCGCCCGCGAGGCCCGCCGCCTGTTCCGTCTGCCCGAAGACGAGCGCACCGGGGCGTATCTCGACCCCCTCATGCACTGGCTCAAGCACCCGCGCACGCTGGCCGCCGCCCGGGGCTGGATACAGTCCACCACGCGGCAGGCCCTGAACGGCCTCGACGCGCTGCCGCCCTCGGAAGCCCGGAGCCTGCTGGAGCGGGCCACGCTGGCACTGGAGCACCGGGCGCTGTAGCGCCCGGCGCGACGGAACACCGGGCGCCTGTAGACGCGAGGCAACCACAACGATGGACACCACCGCCACCTCCCCGGAAACGGAACCCCTCTCCCGGCTCTCGCTGTGGCTGCGGGCCCTGCGGCTCTTCTCGCTCCCCGCCGTCATCGTGCCGGTCATCGTGGGCGCGGGACTCGCCGCCCGGTCGGCGACGGGAGTTGCAAACTGGTGGCTGCTCCTGTGGATGGCCGTCTCGGCCACGGCGATGCTGCTCGCCGTGAACGTCCGCAACGACATTGACGACTTCGACCGGGGGCTCGACCGCCCCGGCCAGCCGCCCGGCGCGGCGGGTTCGGGCGTCATCCCCGACGGGCTTCTGACCCGTTCGGACATGCTCACGGCGCAGTTCGCGCTGATGGCGGTGGCGGGTTTCGCGGCGCTTCCCCTCATCTGGGAGCGCGGGCTGGAGGTGCTGGTCCTGGGGACGGCCGGATTCTCGCTGGGCCTTCTCTACACGGCGCGTCCCTTCGGCCTCAAATACCGGGGCCTTGGCGACCCGCTGGTGTTCCTTCTCATGGGACCGGTGATGGTGAGCGGCATCGACTGGATCCTCACGGGCGAGCTTGCCGCCGCGCGCATCGCCGCCGGTGCGCCGGTGGGGCTCCTCGCCGTTCTGATCCTGCACGCCAACAACTGGCGCGACGTGGAAACCGACGCCTCGGCCGGCATCCGCACGGTGGCGATCCGGCTCGGCGGGAAGGGCTCGCAAATCTACGCCGCGCTGCTCGCCGCCGGTGCGCTCGCCATCGTCGCGTGGGCGGCGCTCGCCGGGATCGTCCCCGCCCTTTCGCTCCTCGTCTTCTTGAGCCTCCCCAAGGTGTCCGCTACCCTGCGGCTGATCCGGCAGGGCCGCGAGGCGTACCGGCGGCGCGGACCCAGGGGCGACCCGACCTTCCACGCCGCGCAACTGCACCTCCTGTTCGGCATCCTGTACGCGGCGGGGCTGCTTTTCGGCTGAAAAGCCTTTCCCGCAGGCCCGCGTCCAGCCGCTCCCCGCCGGTTCACGAGGAGCCCCGCGTGACCCCACACCCGAAAACCGAGCTCCGCGCCCCCCGGCTCATGGCCGACGCCATCGGGCAGCTCATGGAGTTCTGGAACTTCAAGAGCAACCTGGGGCGAATCTGGACGCTGCTGTATCTTTCGCCGGAGCCCATCTCGGCGGCCGGCATCGCCGACGCGCTGGAACTGTCGGCCGGGGCCGTCAGCATGGCGACCAACGAGCTGCTGCGCTGGAAGGCGATCCGCAAGATCCACCAGCCGGGCGAGCGCAAGGACTTCTTCGCCGCCGAGACCGACCTGTGGAAGCTCATCACCGGCGTGCTCTCCGACCGCGAGCGGCGCGAGATCGAATCGGCGCTCGACACCTTCCGTCAGGCGCTCGCCGCGCTCGACGCCGAGCGCGAGCACTACGAGGCGAAGGACTTCCGGTTCAAGAAGGAGCGCATCGAGCGGATGTTCCAGCTCGCCAGCCTCGGCAAGGCGATGCTCGACACCCTGCTCACCCAGGCCCGCCTCGACATGAAACCGATCCGCGAGCACCTCGACCGCCTGAAGGGTTAGGTCACCTCCTCCCGCGCTGCCTCATCCGTGCCCGGAGCCGCTGGACCGCCGGGCTCTCGCGGGGCGGCGGGGTTTCGGCCGCGGGCCGTGCCGGTTCCCCGGAAGAAACCACACCCCCGCCCTCCGGGCTCCCCCTCTCCGCAGACGCAGAGAGGGGGCCAGAAACCTCCCCCTCTCCGGTTCCCGGAGAGGGGGATAAAGGGGGTGAAGCCTCACCCCGCGACCCTGACGGGTCGCGGCCCTCTCCAGGAACTGGAGAGGGCGGGAGCAATCCTCTCCCCCTCTCCGGTTCCCGGAGAGGGGGATTAAGGGGGTGAGGCCATCCCCTCTCAGGGGCTGGGGGGTGAGGCATCTGGAAACCTCACCTCACCACGGCTCACCACGCCTCAGCCAGCCGTGGCATTCTGCCAGTGGCGGCGCGGTTTCTGGCGTTTTGCAAGGCCTCCCGCGCCTGGAGCTGGCCGTCCCAGATCGGAAAATAGCAAATAAATACAGCCGGTTGCCGGTGCTTCGCCGCTCCGGCGCCAGTGGCACGGTCCGTGAAGTGTGTCCTTGGGAGTCCCAAGGCCCCGCAGTCCTCAAGGGAAGACCCCTTTATAAGGAGAGATCATGAACGCGAAGATGAACTGGAAACCGGGCGGCCGCCTCGCGGCGTTCGCCGTGGCAGCGGCGATGGTGGTTCTCGCGGTAGGTCCCGCCCGTGCGGGCGGCACACCGCCGCCGCCCCCTCCGCCCCAGAAGGTGCCCTGGTATTTCACGGTCCACGCGGGCGAGATCAACTACGACTTGGGCAAGGCGAACCAGGCGTTCACGAAGCTGAAGGATCTGGGCGGCAAGGGCGTCCGGACAGACGTCTTCTGGCGCGACATCGAGCCGGCCCGCGGCGTGTGGGATTACGGCAAGCTCCAGTTCTACACGAACTTCGTCAGCAACATCCGCTGGCACGGCCTGGAGCCGCTCATCATCTTCTCGAACGCCCCGGACTGGGCGGTGCAGCTCTACGGGCAGGACAAGGCGGCCTTCTGGGCTGCCTACGAGCGGTACATCCGCGAGGTGGTCCTCTGGATCGGCGACCGGGTGAACCACTACCAGCTCTGGAACGAGGCGAACCACCTCATTGATCCCATCGACGCCGCCGACGACTGGCAGCTCTTTGCCCGCGCCGGGGCCGTGGTGCGGAACCTCGACCCCGCGGCACGGACCTACATCAACGTGATGGCGAACCTCGCCGGGTGGGAAGCGGCCGTGACGGACTGGCTCGTGAAGGCCGGGAGCTACATCGACGTGATCGGCATCGACCACTATCCGGGCACCTGGGCCTGCTGCTTCTACACCGACTGGGGCCCGCTCGACACGCTGCTCCAGCGGATCAACACCCCCGGCAACCCCTGGTACGGCAAGGACGGCGCGATCCTCGAAACCGGCTACAGCAGCTGGGCGTGGCTGCTCGCCGACGAGTACGACCAGCGCGACTTCATCAGCCAGGCGCTCCCGGTGATCCGCACGAAGGTCAACTCCAACAACGCCACCAGGCCCTACCAGGTGGTCGTGCTCGGCTGGTACCAGCTCATCGACACCTGCACCGACCAGTTCAATCCCGGCAACTGCTGGGTGAATGGCGGCGTCTACGGCATGGGCCCCGAGGCGCATTTCGGGATCATCCACTCCGACTACTCGAACAAGGTGGGCTACGGCGCGCTCAAGACGGAGATCGGCAAGTTCTAGGGGCCCGCCGCCCCCGCGTCCGGCTACAGCCCCTCGACGGCGATCTCCAGGTCGCCGAGCCGCACCCTCTGGCCGTTTCCGATGGCGTGGTGCGAGGTGTTGCGGCCGTCCACCTCGGTGCCGTTGGTGGAGCCAAGGTCAATCACCCCCGCGCCGCGGTCGTCGAGATAGATGATCGCGTGGAGGCGCGAGACGGTCTGGTCCTGCACGCGGATGTCGTCCCGGCGGCGGTAGGAGTCGAGCGACGGCGGGAACTGCGGCGCGGTGCTGTCGGGGTCCGGATCGCGGCTGGCGAGGAACCCTTCGGCCCGGCTGACCATCTCCTTCGGAAGCTGGGTGCGGCCGTCGCTGCGGAGTTCCCTCACGGCCGTCACCTCGACGGTCCGGTCGGTCGTGTATTCGCGGCCCACCACGACGCATTCCCCCCGGTGCAGCTCGATCACCCGCCCGGCATCGGCGCCGGTGGTGATCCTAAGAATGAGCTCGCGGGGAACGATGGCGCCGGCCACGGGCTATCTCCGAACCGGCGGGAAGCGGCGGGTGGACAGTTCGCCCACCTGGTCCAGGAACATCCGTACCCGCTCGGTGGGAATCGTGAAGCTGATTCCCTGCGCGTGGCGGGCGATGGCCGTGTTGATGCCGACCACCTGCCCGGTGATGTCAAACAGCGGGCCGCCGGAGTTGCCGGGGTTGATGGGCGTGTCGGTCTGAAGGAACTGGAGGTCGTCCTCGCGGCCGCGCTGGAGCTCGGCGATCGAGCGGCTCCGCTGCGAGACGATCCCGTGCGACACCGAGTGGGTGAGCCCCAGCGGGTTGCCGATCGCCACCACCCAGTCGCCCTCGGCGAGCCGCGCCGCGCCGGCCATGGTCGCCGCCGGGAAGCTGCCCGCCGGGGTGACGCGGAGCAGGGCGAGGTCGTGCTTGCGGTCCACGGCGACGATTTCGAGCTCATGCAGCTTCCCGTCGTCGGTCTTGGCCGAGAGCTTGTCGGCGCGGGCAACGACGTGCGCGTTCGTGAGCAGGAACCCGGACTTCGAGCAGAAGAACCCCGAGCCCAGCGCCTCACCGGGGATATCCACCGGCGGCAGCCCCGGCACGGGGATGATGAGGATCTGGGCGCGCACGGGGTTGGCCGTCTTCACGTAGATGTTCACGACCGAGCTCTTGCTCCGGGCGGCGAGCTGGCGGATCGTGTCCGTGTGGATCGGCGCCGCTGGCGGCGGCTCAGCCGCCTCGTTCATCTGGCAGATGTCGCCCGCCTTCATGCCGCTCACGGTGTTGGCGGCGCCCATCAGGGTGACGCCCTCGTTCGAGTAGTCGCGATCGGGCACCGGGCCGAAGAACAGGCCCAGGCACCCGCCCAGCGTCACGGTCAGGAAGGCAGCCAGGGCGGGCTTCAGAATTCTACGGAATGTGTTCATGTTGAAATGGCCACCTCGCGGCCGGGACGGTATCAAATCCCCATCCGGGCGGGAAATTCAACCCCAGCGGCGCAAATGTTCCCGGCGCGGCGGCCGGTGGAGGAGGGGGCTTGACGGCCGCCGCGGTATCTGGTTAACTGGTTTAACCAGTTGGGATTCCCGCACGGGGACCGGCGGGCACGGGGAACAGATGCAGGTCGCGCCAGTACAGAAAACCAACGTCTCCGACGACATCGCCGGGCAGCTCCGCCGCCAGATCCTCACCGGCGAGCTGAAGGCAGGAGAGAAGCTGCCGCCTGAGCGCGAGCTGGCGCTCCGGTTCGGGACCAACCGCAACACCCTGCGCGAGGCGCTCCGGATACTGGAGTCGGCCGGGCTGCTCCGGATCCGTCAGGGCGCCTCCATCGAGATTGCAGACATCGCCGCCGAGGGGCGGCTGGAACTGCTGCCCTATCTTGCGCTCTACGCCCGGCCCACGCCGGAACTGGTGCGTCCGCTGCGCCACGCCATGCGGCTCCGGCAGGTGCTCCTGTCAGAGACGGCGGCGGCGGTGGCCGAATGCGCCACCGAAGGGGACATCCGCGAGCTGAAGGTGCGCTGCGAGGCGATCGGGGCCACGCAGAGCTCGCTCGCCGAGCAGACGGCCGACTACGAGTTCTACGCGGCCCTGATCCGCATGAGCCGGAGCCTCACGTTCCAGTGGAGCTACAACTCCTTCGGACCGGCCTATCTCGAACTGGTCCGCCGCGGAGGAACCCTCTGGAAGCTGCCGGACTGGACGGCCGGTTCCAGGGAGAAGGTGGTGGAGGCGATCGCCGCCCACAAGCCGGAACTGGCGCGGACGAGGCTCTACCGGCATTTCGAGAAGCTGGATGGGGCGATGTTCCAGGTGCTCGATGCGCTGGGCAAGCCCTCCCGGCGCTGAAACTTCTACAGGGAAACCGCAGGCAGGAGCAGACGACGATGGCATTCAAACCGAAATACTCGCACGAGGAAGTGGACCGGCTGATCGAGCAGGGCGGACTGAACTACCTGGAGGTCTACCGGCTCAAGCACCAGCACCCGTGGAACCAGGCGACGCACTACGTCGGCATCCCGATGATCGTCTTCAGCCTGGTCTGGCCACTCTACACCTGGATTTTCCGCGGCTACTTCGACTGGCAGACGCTCGCCATCTGGTTCGTCGTGGGCTGGATCTTCCAGTTCATCGGCCACGCCATCGAGGGCAACCAGCCGGCCTTCTTCAGGAACCCCGTGCACCTCGTCATGGGGCCGCTGTTCATCATCGCCAAGCCGTTCGTGTGGGTTTACGAGAAAGCCACCGGCCGGAAGGTCTGGAAGACCGAAAAGACCGCGGCGTAGGGGCACCACCGGCAGGCCGCCGCGCGCCCGGTGCGTGCGGAGAATAACCGCCATAATCTCCGCAAAATTTACGGAGATTACGCTTGGCTATATAGTAGGGTAACGGGTATAATCTCCGCATAATTTGCGGAGATTAGCTGCTTGTCTATCTATATTCATCAACTCACCACTTGGCCGGAATTTACTTGGGATTCGGAACTCCTGGCCATGAAGCTCGGTGCGGTGCGGCACCAGCAGGGGCGGCTTCTGGGGCGGATGGAAACCCTCGGATTCCGGCTCCGCGGCGAGGCCGTTCTTCAAACCCTCACCGAAGACGTGCTCAAGTCCAGCGAGATCGAAGGCGAGATTCTGAGCCGGGAGCAGGTGCGCTCGTCCATCGCCCGCCGCCTGGGGATGGAGGCAGGTGCCTTGCCCCCCGCCGACCGCCATGTGGAAGGCGTCGTGGAGATGATGCTGGACGCCACGCAGGAATGCCACGTCCGGCTGACGGAAGAACGGCTTTTGGGCTGGCATGCGGCTCTTTTTCCCACCGGCCGGAGCGGCATGCGCATTATCAGGGTGGGCAATTGGCGCGACGACCGGGAGGGACCGATGCAGGTGGTTTCCGGCCCGCAAGGCCGTCAGCGGGTTCACTACGAAGCTCCGCCTGCGGACAGGCTCCCGTCCGAGATGCGCAGGTTCCTGGCGTGGTTCGATGGCAGCGAGCCCGATGGCGGCGTACTCAAGGCGGCCATTGCCCATCTATGGTTCGTGACCATCCATCCCTTCGAGGACGGAAACGGCCGGATTGCCCGTGCGATTGCCGACATGGCGCTGGCCAGATCGGAAAACAGCGTGCAGCGTTTCTACAGCATGTCCGCGCAGATCTGCACCGAGAAGAAAGCCTATTACGACATTCTGGAAATCACCCAGAAAGGCAGTCTCGATATTACCGGATGGCTTGGGTGGTTCCTCGACTGCCTCGGCCGGGCCATTGGGGGCACCGAGGCGGCCCTGTCGGTGGTCCTCAGGAAAGCGCGGTTCTGGGAAATCCACAGGGAAGCCTCCTTCAACGGCCGGCAAAAGGCCATGCTCAACCGCCTGCTGGACGGTTTCACGGGAAAGCTCACCTCGTCGAAATGGGCAGCCCTATGCAAATGTTCTCAGGACACCGCATCCCGGGATATCAACGATCTTATCGTGCGGGGCATACTGGTGAGGGCTCCTGCCGGTGGCCGAAGCACAAGCTACCTTCTGGCGGAGGCCGGCTAGGCGGAGACCGCAAATCCAGTGACATCCCGGCCGTGATTCGTTAGCGTACTGAATGAATGGGAGCCCGCGGGGGCGGGCTGGTCCGGGGAAAACCTGTGGTTTACCGGTTGCGATCATCATGGGCGGCCTGGGCCGTGCTGGCGTGGCTGGCTGCGGTGCCGTTCGCGCACGCCGCGTCCGGAGAGGAATCCATCCTCCCGGTCATCTTTACCGGGTCGGAGGCGGCCGCGCTCCAGGGGGTCAAGGCCGCCGAGCTGTCGCTCTTTTCCTGCTCCGACGGCCGGATCCGGTCGATCGTCTTCCAGGTGGACGAATACACCGCCGACGGCCGGATCGTGTCGAACCTGCCGCTCACCGGCCCCTCGAAGGACGACACACCGGGCGTCATAGACGCCAATGACGAGATCGTCTTCATGGAGCGCGACCTGGGCGGGGCCTGCCTGGAGGAACAGCTGGCGCGGGCGCAGGGGAAGATCATCGAGCTCAGGTTCTCGCGCCCGGACGGCGGACCGGACCGCCTCTATGCGCTCGTTGGCCCGTTTTCCGCCGTGCCGGGCACGACGAACCTCCGCTACGAGCGGGCCGGGGATGCCGTCCATGCCCCGGGCTACTCCTGGGGCTATTCGCTGAAGAAGCCGCACATCTTCGACCGGCTCCAGTTCAGGGACTACCGGGGCGGGAAGGAGGATTTCTTCGACCGCCTCAAGGTCCGGATGAAGGCGCGCTCGCTCGGCGACCTCATCACGATCCGCGTCAACGAGGATGATATCAGGGGCACGCTGGAGGGCGTGCGGACCGGGCCGGTGCGGATCATCCGGCACGTGTCGATCTCGGTGACGCCGCTGCCGGGGTTCACCATCAGCGCCTTCGTGGATTTCATCCACTACGAGCGGATCTGGGACGCGAGGGTCCGGTTCCGGCTGCCGGGACACGCGGCGCTGTTCACGTCCTCGATGGACGTGCAGTTCGTCATGGATTTCAATGGGCTCACGGGCGTCCGGTTTGTCACCAAGACCGAGCCGCAGGGTCTCCCGGTCGAGGGCAACTCGGCAAAGGAGCCCGTCCTGGTGAGCATGGGTAACGAGCCGTGGTTTCTCGTGACAGGTCGCGGGCTCAACGAGATGGTGTTCGTCTATTACGACAAGGCGCTGAGTCTCAACCCCTCGGCCTACTACATCGACAACAGCGAGCTGGACGACGCCCCGGAGCGCGTGCGCGGCTGCAGCCCCTGCAGCGGATTCGAGCTGAACCGCTGGGAAAACCTGAAGGCGCAGTGGTATTCCTTCGGGGCCCAGGTGCTCCTGCCGCCCCGGTTTCCCGATGGCGGCGGCAGCGGGTTCTACCAGCGCTACCAGAACCGCCCCCGGCTCAGGACCGCCGTGCCGGCCAACTGAACGGACGGGTCCGTTCCGGACGTCGGTCTCAGAGATTGGCGATCACTTCCGGGCGGCGGATCTTCCACAGGAAGCCGTCCATGTAGAAATGTACCATCGACTGGTAGACGGCGTACATGAGGAACCAGTTGCTGCCGCTCACGCCCGCGATCGTCACCCTTGGTACCGGCGGGGTGAACCATGCTCCCCATCCGTACTCGATGGCCGGGATGATCAGCAGGACGAACGTGATGCTGCCGTAGAACAGGACCGGGCGAGCGACCAGCCGGGCCATGAGCGAGGGCGCGGCTTCCGGCCTTGCCGGTTCATGGTAACGCCGCCGCTGGAAGGCCCAGACGAACACCATGTATTCGACCGCATGGCTGAAGGCGAAGGAGATGTACACCTTTACCGGGTTTATCCAGAACAGCGACGTCGAGAGCAGCAGCATCGCGAGCCCCATCGACATCCGTGCCGGATTGCGCAGCCGGTGGGCGCGCCATTCGTGCCAGAACCATAGTCCCACGCCCGCCGCCGCGAGGATCACCCCCGGCGTCATCATGAGGGCCTGGTTTGTTTCGAGGAACTGGATCACCGGCCGGATCGCCCGCCGCATGGACGGCGCGTTCTGGTAGATCAGGTTCTTGTACCTGGGTCCAACCCAGGCGAAGTAGAGCGGAAACCAGCAGAACAGGAAAAGCTTGTCCACCCACGGCGGGGTTTTCCGCTCGGGGGGAGCCTCATCCTTGGCCATGTAGATCCGCATGATCCCGAACTTCTGCATGTAGGTGTGCCAGAAATTCCACAGGACGGAAAAAAGCACCATGCCGGCAATGACGAGGCGGCCGTTCGTCTTGCCGATGTCCAGGAAACTGCCGTCCGTGAACCATGGAGTCAGGAGGAACAGGGCTCCCGCCGCCAGCGGGAACCAGAGCAGCTTTACCCGGTGGAGGCGGAACACGTCGCCGTCGAGATAGGCGTAAGGAAACCCGTAGTGCCGGTGGGCGAAGTTCACGCCCAGCACCATGACGAAGACGATGGCGTAGTCGCGGTGCTGGTTGTTGCCGGCGAGCATCACCAGCGGCACCAGCAGCAGCGCCCAGCTGAAGTGGTAGGCGATGACGTCAATGGCCGGGGAGATGTGCCAGGTGCGGGAGGACTGGTCGGGCGGCGGCGGGCGGACGAAGCGGTCCCAGAAACCGCTTCCGGCAGATGCCGATGTATCCCTCATGCTGAAAACCGTCCCGGCCGGCCCGGACACGCCCAACCGGCCCGCCGAGCATACATGGCCCGGCGGACGTGCCAAGGCGTCCGGCGCAAAAAATTACACGGACACTTCGCCGCGGTTGATCCGCTCGAACAGTTCCGGTGTGACGGGGACGTAAGTCTTGGTGACGGAATCGAAAAAGTAGACCGGTTCGTTCACCTTCGCCGGGTCGAACCCTTCCTTCTTCAGGTGCGTTTTCACGTACTTGAAGCTGCCCGTCAGTTCGAGCTGCTTCTGGAGCCGGATGAAGTAGGGGAGGGCGTACCGGGGGAGCCCCTCGGCCACGTGCTTTCCGAACCGGGCGACGTCGAACTCGCCGTTGACGACGACGGCCGCCATGCCGGCCCGGCCCTCGGCGCCGGGAACCTCCACACCGTAGACGTTCGTCTCGATCACGCCGGGACACTGGTTCAGTACGATGGACACCTCGTTGGTCGAGACGTTCTCGCCCTTCCAGCGGTAGGTGTCGCCCAGCCGGTCGGCGAAGGAGACCTTCTTCCCCTTGTGCATGTTCACCAGGTCGCCCGTGTTGAAATAGTCGTTGCCGTCGCCGAAGGCGTTGCGGATGATCTTCTCCTCGGTCTTGGACTTGTCCAGGTAGCCGTCGAACCGGTTGATCTGGTTCATGAGCCCCACGAGGATTCCCTGCTCGCCGGGTCTGGCGTCCACGCAGCGGCCCTGGGCGTCGCGGACGATCTCCTCGGTCTCGGCGTCAATCTTCACGACCCGTTGGCCGGGGAGCAGCCTGCCCAGCATGCCGGGCTCGCCGTCAATGTTGACGATGGCGACGTTGCCCTCGGTGGCGGCGTAGAACTCGATCACTTCCTTGACGCCGAACCGCTCGACGAACGGGATCCAGACGTCCTTTCGCATTCCGGCACCGATCATGAGCCGGAGCTTGTGCTTTCTTTCCAGGGGATGGGGCGGCGTGTGCAGCAGATAGCGGCAGACCTCGCCGATGTAGTTGAACGCCGTGGCGTCGTACTTCACCACGTCGTCCCAGAACTGGGTCGCCGAGAACTTGCGCCGGAGTGCGATGGCCGACCCCGTGGCGACGACCGCGCCCCAGGCCGCGACGGCGCCCGTCGCATGGTAGAGGGGAAGCGCAAGGTAGGTCGTGTCGCTCGGCTGGAGCTTGGACAGTATCCGCCCGAAGGAGAATGCCGCCCGGAGGAACCGCTGGTTCTTGATGAGGGCCGCCTTGGGGAGCCCGGTCGTTCCGGACGTGTACATGTAGATCATCGGGTCGTTCACCGTCTGGTCGGCGGTCGTCGGCGGGTTCGTATTTCCCGACTGCTTCACAATGGGATTGAACAGGCGCGCCTGCGAGGGCATCTGGACGTCCGGCGTGTCCGACCAGACCAGCAGGTCCTTCATGGAGAGGCCGTTCGGCAGATCCGCTTCGATCTCCTTCAGGTTCGCAAGATGCTCGTTGCCCACCATGATCCAGCGGGGGTTGCAGATCTTGATGGCGTGAACGAGCTGGACGCCGGTAACGTGGGTGTTGATGAGCGAAGTGACGACGCCGATCTTGTTCAGGCCGACCATCGTGATGAGGTATTCGGGGCGGTTGTCCATGAGGAGCGCCACGACGTCACCCTTTTTCGCGCCGTCCTTCAGGAACGCATCGGCGACCCGGTTGCAGGCCTCGTTGAACTCCTTGTACGTGTAGACCCGGTCTTCATATTTGACGCAGGCCTGGTTCGGGGACTTCGCCGCTGTCTCCTCGACGAGCTTCGCCGCCGAGAGCTTCGTGCCGTCCTTCAGCGTGACCGCGACGGTATAGATGCTGCGAACCGTGACGTTCAGGAACCTGAGCGTGGACATGAGACCCATGAGATAAACCACCCCTCCGTGATTTTTGTGCCAACGGATATGCACCCTAACCCAAAAGTTGACTTGCGAGTCAAATTGTTAGGGGACTGCCTCTTGAGCCATACTGGAAGCTAGGGAGCCTGTATTATGACGATTGAAAAGCAGGTGCTCGTAACGCCGAAAACGCTCCTGGAAAATCCGAAATCTTGGGATTCAGACGGTCTGGTGATGGGTGTGGTCATCAGGCAAATCGAAAAAAATATTGACTTTTAATAGGGGGGGGGGGGTATTGTGCGCGGCATTCCAGTTTCAGAAAGGATCATACGACATCATGAATGCCTCGAAACCCCTTTTTGCTGCTTTTGTGCTGTTGATCGCCGGTTGCGCCGCGAAGGACAGTAGAAGCCTTAACGTAACTCCGCCGCCTCCAGGCATGTCCGGTACCTACGACTTCGATTTGATTGGCGATATCACTGCTCGTGAATGTGCTTCCAAGATATTTTTTATCCGTACCGGACCGAAATTCACCGCCTCCGGGTCGCCGGTGATCTCGGCAAGCGGAGAAGTAGCAGGCGGCTTTGATATTATGACGTTTTACGGACCGTTGTTCCGGCCGTTGTCCTCTATGTTTGCCGGCGTGGATGAGCAGGACTCTCTGGATGCCGCAACCTACACCGCGTTGTCCAGCACCGCCGGTGCAGACGTGATCCTCGTGACCAAAGGCAAATCGGATGGTTTTTCGGTCCCGGTTTTCTTCTCGCGTTATTGCTCGGAAATTTCCGGCAAGGCGGTGAAGCTGAAAAAGGCTGGTGCCGGTAACTGACCCAAAACGCACGATATCCGAATTCCAGAAGCAGCGTTTCGGGGTGAAATCCCGTGCGCTGCTTTCATTTTATGTCCCCACTTCCATGATTGACTCATCAGTCAAATCGTGGCAAACCGGTGTCCGGATGGATCGGGAACACCCGCCGGGACCGCCTTGCAGAAGGCCCCGGCGGCGGCCGGAGGGGTCCGGCTGCCTGTCATTACCGGCCGTCACAACCTGTTCCGCGGAGCCGCCGCCAGGGCGCCCCGCCAAGGAGAAGCGCCGTGTTTGAACTGAATGAAATGCACAAGATGACGCAGCAGATGATCCGCCAGTGGTGCGACAAGAACCTGCGTCCGAACATTTCGAAGCTCGAAGAGGGAGAGATGCTCCCCTACGACCTCATGCGCAGCATGATGAAGCAGTTCGGCCTCGACGCCATGTCGAAGATGGCCCTCCAGAAGCGGGTGAAGAAGCTCCGGGAGCAGGAGTCCGGCGCCGGGGTCGAGAAGAAGAACGAGGCCCCGAACTCCGCCATGAGCGAGCTGATGGGCGAGGGCGGCGGCGACCCGATGCTGATGATGGTCGTCGTGAAGGAACTCTCGCGGGTGTCGCCCGGCTTTGCGATGAGCTGGGGCGTCTCGATGGGCCTTGCCGGCGGGGCGATCATCTCCAAGGGCAACGCCGACCAGGTGGAGAAGTACGGCATCCCGATGGCCACGATGGAGAAGGTGGGCTCCTGGTGCCTGACCGAGCCGGGCGCCGGCTCCGACGCCTTCGGCTCCATGCGCAGCGTGGCGAAGCCTGACGGCGACTACTATGTCCTGAACGGCCAGAAGACGTTCATTACCAACGGCCCGTGCGCCGATGTCTTCGTGGTCTATGCCAAGATCGACCGCGGGCAGCCGGTGGCCGAGATGCCGGTCAACACCTTCATCCTCGAAAAGGGGATGCCGGGCTTTACCCAGGGCAAGCCGTTCAAGAAGATGGGCATGCGCGACAGCCCCACGAGCGAGCTGTTCTTCGAGGACGTCCGGGTGCCGAAGGCAAACCTGCTGGGCGGCAAGGAAAAGACCGCCGAGGGACGCGCCGACACCAAGGAGTCGCTCGGCAACGAGCGGTCGGGGATCCCGGCGATGGCACTCGGCATCATCGAGGAATGCTACGAGCGGTCGGTCAAGTACGTGCAGGAGCGCAAGCAGTTCGGCCGCGTTGTGGGCGAGTTCCAGGCGGTCCAGCTCGATATCGCCGACATGTACGTGAAGCTGAAGAACGTCGAGAACATCGTTTACCGCACGGCCTGGATGCAGAAGAAGGGTATCCGCGACGTGTCGTTCATCAACGCATCCAAGGCCTACTGCTCGCAGGCATGTGTGGATGTGGCACTCAAGGCGATCCAGCTCCACGGCGGCTACGGCTACATGGAGGAGTACCACATCGAGAAGCTGGCGCGGGACTCCAAGCTGCTGGAGCTCGGCGCCGGGACGACGCACATCAACTACCTGACCGCGGCCCGCAACGAGCTGGGCCTCGGCAAGTAGCATCAACCGGCAAGACGCGGTGTTTTGCAAAAGACCCGCGTGGCAGATAGAAACACGGCCCCTTAACCAAACCATCCAGAAGGAAGGAACAGAAACATGCCCATTACTCCAGACATGAACGCCGACCAGGTGAAGGCGGAACTCGCCAAGATCAACGCCAGCGACAACAACGCGCTCCGCGACGTGGCCAAGGACGCCACCCCGAAGCAGGCGTACGAGGTGATCATGCCCTACATGTTCGAAAAGCGCGGCGCCGAGGTGAAGGATACCCTTGCCATGGTGAACGGCTCGCTCCTGTGGGACATCACCGGTGACGGCGGCGGCAAGTGGGCGATGATCTTCCCGGGCGACGGCACCTTCAAGGTGGTCCCCGGCGACAAGCCCGACGCCTCGGCCACGATCCAGCTCTCCTACGAGAACTGGAAGCTGATGCAGACGGGCCAGATGCCCCCGCAGCAGCTGTTCATGAGTGGCCAGATGGTCGTGACGGGTGACATGGGCATCCTCATGCAGCTCCAGGCCGTGATGCCGCAGTAACTTCGCCTGACGGGCGGCCTCGCCGCCTTTTCTGGCAGGGCGCAGCCCGGTTTTCCGCCAGCGGAAACCGGGCTGTTCCCGTCTGGTGACTCCGGTGTCAGGGGCGGGCGCTTGCCCGTTTGACCCTTTCCGCCGTTCCGGTCTAACCAGCGCGGTTGGCCCTGTTCATTATTACAGGGAAAACGGGGGTCCGGCAGTCATGATTCAGGGGGAAACCATCGCGCACCGTCTGGTTGAGCGCGTGAAGCAGTCGGGCGGGAAACCTGCCTTTTTTTCCAAGACCGGCGGCAAGTGGGAGCCGGTAACGTGGGCCGGGCACGGCGCGGCGGTCCGTGAACTGTCGCTGGGACTGAGGGCCCTTGGCATCGGGCTTGGCGACCGGGTGGCGATTTTCGGCAACACCCGGATCGAATGGATCCAGACCGACCAGGCGGTGCTGGGACTGGGCGGCGTCACGGTGCCGATCTACCAGTCGAACCTTCCGCCGGCGGCGGCCTGGATCATCCAGGACTCCGAATCGAAGGCGGTCGTTGTCGAGAACAGCGAGACGCTCGGCAAGATCGGGCAGGTCAGGGCCGGGTGTCCGGGGCTCAAGTACGTCATCTCGATGGACGATTCGGCAAAAGGGAAGGGCGAAGGGTTCCTGACGCTGGAGGAGCTCCGCGCAAAGGGCGCGGAGTTCGCCCGGAGCCGGCCCGGAGCGTACGAAAACGGCCTTGCCGAGGTGAAGGCCGCCGGGCTCGCCACCATCGTCTACACGTCGGGCACCACGGGCAACCCCAAGGGCGTGATGCTCAGCCACTCCAACATCGTGTCCGAGCTGGACGCGCTCCAGAAATGCGTCACGGCCGGGGAGGACGACGTGGTGCTCTCGTTCCTTCCGCTCGCGCACATCTTCGGGCGCGTGGAATCGTTCGCCGGGATCCAGATGGGCTGGCAGGTCTATTTCGCCGAATCGATCGAGAAGATCGCCGACAACCTGACCGAGGCCCGGCCGACCATGATGTTTTCGGTGCCCCGGATCTACGAGCGGGTCTACTCGAAGATACAGGCCGGCGTGGCCGAGAGCGCCGTGAAGAAGGCCCTGTTCGGGTGGGCGATTCCGGTGGGCATGGAGGCATCGAAACTCCGCCAGCAGGGAAAGCAGCCCGCGGGGCTCCTGGCCCTCCAGCACCGGCTGGCCAGCAGGATCGTCTTTTCCAAGATCACATCGAAGCTGGGCGGCAGGCTCCGGTTCGCCATCTCCGGCGGCGCGCCGCTCTCGCGCCAGATAGCCGAGTTCTTCGATGCCGTCGGCGTGAAGATACTGGAGGGCTACGGCCTCACGGAAACGACCGCCGCGACCAACGTGAACCGCGAGGAGAAATACAAGTTCGGCACGGTGGGGCCGGCCGTTCCGGGCGCGGGCGTGAAAATCGCCGACGACGGGGAGATACTCCTCCAGGGACCGACGGTGTTCCAAGGCTACTACCGGAACCCGGAGGCCACCGCCGAGGTGCTTAAAGGGGGCTGGTTCTATACCGGCGACATCGGCGAGCTGGATGCGGACGGTTTTCTCAAGATCACCGACCGCAAGAAGGATCTTATCATCACCGCGGCGGGCAAGAACATCGCGCCGCAGAACATCGAGAACCTGCTCAAGACCGACCGGCACATCTCGCAGGTGATGGTGTTCGGCGACCGCCGCAAATACCTCACGGCCGTCATCGCCCCGAACCTGGAGGAGGTCGCCAAGTGGGCCCAGGCGGGCGGCATCCAGTTTGCCGAGCCCGCCGACCTGCTGAAAAACGAGAAGGTCCATGCGTTCATCGGCGGGATCGTCGAGGAGAAGAACCGGGAGCTGGCGAGCTACGAGACGATCAAGAAGTTCATCCTGGCCGACCGGGACTTTTCCGAGGCCACCGGGGAGCTCACGCCGACGCTGAAGGTGAAGCGCAAGGTCGTTACCGAGCTGTACCGGCCGCGTCTGGACGCGCTCTACGACGAGAAGTTCGACTGAAAGCCACCCCTTGCTGTAGCCAGTTAACGGGCTACAGTTGGGGCCATGCTTTCACTTCTGGCCAAGTTCCTGAAAGTCCTCAATTCGGACGCGGAACCGGGACAAATATCCCTGGGTTTCTGCTTCGGCATGCTGATGGGGTTCAGCCCGCTCATGAGCCTGCACAACCTTCTGGTGCTGCTCATGGTGCTGGTGATCCGGTGCAACCTGTCGGCTTTCATGCTCAGCTTCGGCATCTGCTCCGGCATCGCCTACCTGATCGACCCGGTGTTCCATAAGGCGGGACTGGCGATCCTGACAGCCGAGGGGCTTCAGCAGACCTGGACGAATCTCTACAACCAGCCGGTCTGGCGAATCGCCCGCTTCAACAACACGGTCGTCATGGGGAGTGTTTCCATCGCGCTGGCGGCATTCATCCCGCTGCTCCTCGTCTCGAACCTCCTGATCCGCAAATACCGCGAGCATTTCCTTGAATGGGTGAACAGGCTCCAGATCATGAAGGCGTTCAAGGCGTCCAGTTTCTACCAGCTGTATGAGAAGGCCCAGGGCTGGGGGATCGTCAAATGAAGTGGATCCGCTGGCAGGGACTCGCCGCATTCGCCGCGGTAACCGGCCTCATCGGCCTGTTCTGGTTCGTCTACGTCGACCGCTGGGTTGAGCGGTACATCGAGAACTGGGGCACGTTTGCCGTCGGCGCGAAGGTGGAACTGGACAAGGCGGACGTGTCGCTCTTTCCCTTGGGGCTCACGCTCACCCGGATGCAGGTGACGAATCCCGGCAAGCCGATGCAGAACGCCGTCGAGATCAAACGCATCGCGTTCCTGATGGACTTCTGGCAGCTCCTGCTCGGCAAGACCCACATCGATGACATGTCGGTCGAGGGGATGGAGTTCGGCACCAGGCGGAAATATTCGGGCGAGGCCAAGCGCAATATCGATACCGTGGTTCCGCGGCCCGTGACCGATTTCGTCGTGAAGCAGACCGGTCCGCTGGAGTTTCCGGCGCTGGAAGTTCCCGACGTCATGGCGATCCTGAAGAATGAGGATCTGGCGTCGGTCCGCCTCGTGGAAACCATACGGGCGGAAGTGGACAGCGAGCGGGACGCCTGGGAGAAGCGGGTCAAGAACGACCTGCCGGGCAAGAAAACCTTCAACGACTACAAGGCGCGGGTCGAGAAGATCAAGAAGGACATGAAGGCGGGATCGGCGGCGGCAATCACGGCGGCGGCCACCGCCGCAAAGCTTCCGCAGGAGATCCGTGGCGAGATCGACAAGATCGAGAAGGCCCGGAAGGAACTGGAAAAAACCCTTGAGCTGGTGAAGAAGCGGGCCGAGGAGGCGCGCAAGGCGCCGTTCGAGGATATCGAACGGCTGAAGGACAAGTACAACCTCTCCGGCAAGGGGCTGACGAACCTCACGAGAACCTTCATGGGCCCCACCTACGCCAGCTACCTGTCGCAGGCGTTCATGTGGCACGCACGGATATCCCCCTACCTGGAGCCCAAGGAGGAGTCGCCGAAGGAGAAGAAGCCCGAGCGCGGCAAGGGCGTGGACGTGAAGTTCAAGGAACGCCGTCCGCTGCCGGACTTCCTGATCTCGAAGTCACGGGTGACGCTCAAGGTTGAAGAGGTGGGCGAGTTCACCGGCGACGTCCGTAACGTCACGGACAATCAGGCCATTCTGGGATCGCCGCTGACTGTCCGGCTGGTGGGAGAGAAGCTCGAAACGCTCATCCGCGAGGCCTCGCTCGACATGGAGTTCAACCGCACCCGTCCCCGGGACCCCAAGGACACCGTCGCCCTGTCGGGCCGGGGCTTCCAGTTCCGTGACGTGCCGCTCTCGAAGGACGGCCGCTGGCCAATCGACCTGAAGCGCGCCGATGCGGACGTCAGCATCAAGATGGAGTTCCTGAAGAGCCATGTGAACGGCCTGATCTCCGCCAACATGACGCCGGTGGAGATCGTGACCGGCTTCGGTCAGATGAAGAACCCGGTGGCCAAGGCCGTGGACGGGGCGCTCCGGGACATCCAGAAGCTGTTTATCGAGGCCGAGGTCAGGGGGAGTCCCGAGGAGTACGACCTGATCCTCCGGTCCAATCTGGACGAAATCCTGGAAAAGGCGATCGGACGGATCATCACCGAACTGGTGAAGGAGTTCGAGCAGCGGCTCCGGGCGGAGATCATGAAGCGCGTGCAGAAACCGCTTGAGGAACTTCAGGCCAAGGTCGGCATCATCGGGGGCCTCGACAAGGATCTGGAGGCGCTGGTGAAGGAAGGCGAAAAGCTGATTGAAGAGGCGATCAAGAGCGCGGGTGCCGGTAAAGGGAGCCTGCCCATTCCGGGGGGACTCAAGCTGCCCGGCCTGAGCCGGTAGCTATTCCGCTGGCAGCGGGCCATCCGGCCGGGCGGTGGTATCGTTGCCGGCAAGGTGATGGCTCATCCGCCAGATGTGGTAAGTCAGCCGGTCGAGCCACTGCATCACCTTGAGCTGCTCGTCGGCGTCCAGCGGCGACATCCGCCCGCGGGCCGTGTGCTCCAGTATCTGTGCCCGGCGCGTGCGCCGGATTTCCGCCAGCTCGGTTGAGAGCGTCCGCAGTGGTTCCACCGCATCGAAGGTGCCGTCCAGTCCGCCAAGCCAGGCCTCCAGGCCTGCCAGACCGGCGGCCAGCCGGTCGCGCACGTCGCCAAGGGGCGCCACGGAATCGATGATGCTTGCCGGCTGGGTTTCCTGCACCGCGCCGAGCAGCCGGCCAAGGTGGTCGAGAGCATGGAGCTGTGACAGGAACCGGGCATAGTGCCCGCCTTCGTGATCGTGCATCTGCGCCCGACCGATGAAGGACCGGGTATCGTCCACCGCCTGCATGGCAGCATGGATCTCCTCCTGCAGCACCGGCAGGTGGGTTCCACGTACCCGCTCCCGGACCAGCCGCGAGGCTTCTGCCGCCGTGTCCATGATGGTGTGGCGCGAGGCCTCGACAGCCAGCGCGGGCACCACCGTCACGCTGTCATCCAGGCGGCGCGTCAGCGCCGGTCCCCGTTCGGGCAGAAGCCGGACGATGACCCGTGCGAAGGGGCCCAGGAACGGTGAAATGAGGAGTATCCCCAGCACGTTGAACGAGGTGTGGAACAGGGCGAGCACCATCGCGCCGCTTTCGTGCAGGATCTCTCCGGCGATCAGCCGGTTCAGATGCATGAACAATGGAAATACCAGCAGGGCAACCGTGCCCGTCAGCAGGTTGAACAGGATATGGGCGAGGGCGGTACGCCGGGCGGCGGTGGAGGAGCCTATCGCCGCCAGGGCAGCCTTGACCGTCGTGCCGATGTTCTGGCCGATGACGAGCGCGGCGGCCTGGTCGAGCTGGATGGCGCCGGTATGAAGCGCGGTGAGCGTGGTGGCCACTGCGGCGCTGGATGACTGCATGACCACGGTCATCAGCACGCCGGTGCCGACCAGCAGCGCCCTTCCCCAGATTGTGGCGGCCTCGTAGCCGCTCAGGTCGAAATCGTTCCCCAGGTGCTTCATGCCCGTCTGGAGCATGTCGATGCCGACGAAGATGAGGCCGAACCCCGCCAGGGCCAGTCCTCCGGAGGCAAGGCGTCCGCGCCCCAGAAGGCGCATCAGCGCTCCGGCACCCACCATCAGCATGGCCGCGTTGACGATGCTGAACTTGAGGCCGAGGTAAAGCACCATCCAGCCGGTCGCGGTGGTGCCGAGATTCGCTCCGAGAATCACGCCGACCGCCTGGGTAAAGTTGAGCAGGCCCGAGTTGACGAACCCGATGGTGGCCAGCGTCGTGATCGTGGAGGACTGCGCCAGCACCGTCACCAGCGCGCCCGATGCCATCGAGGAAACCGGCCCCCGCGTGAACCGGGCAAGGATGCTCCGCAGGGCACCGCCGGCCAGCGACTTGAGCCCGTCGGTGAGCAGGACCATGCCCAGCAGGAATACGCCGATGCCACCGGCCAGTGCGGGAATCATCTGCCTGTCTTAGCGCCGTGCCATGTCGGTGAGCAGTTTCTCGACCACCAGCCGCCGGTCCACGGGCGCGCCCTTGATCAGCCGGTCCACTTCGTAGAACCGCCCGGCCAGCCGGTCCCACGGGGCGCCCCGCCACTTGGCCGCCGCCCGGATCTTCTCGTCCCGCCTGAAGAATATCTTCAGTTCGCGGCAGGCCTCCTCGCCGGAGACCCCTCGCGTCTTCAGCTCGTTCATTCGCCGCATCTGCCGGAAGCTCCAGTGCAGGCCGCCGATGATGGCCGGATATTCCGGATTCGCCCCCTCCGCCAGCTTGTCCAGGATGACATAGACCGAAGCCAGGTCGCGGTCGGTGATGGCGTCGAACAGTTCGAACGCCGTGTACCCCCGCGTGCGGGCGATCACCTGAAGGGCCGTCTCCTCGGAGATCGTGTCGGCGTCCGGGCTGACCAGCGTGGCGACCTCGATCGCCTGGTCGAGGGCGGTGATGTCGGCGCCGATCCGCTCGATGAACAGGCCCGCCGCCCCGTCGCTCACCTTGCGTTTTCTCAGGCGGGCGAAGCGGCTGATCCAGTAGCCCAGCTTTTCCTCCTTGGGGCGGGAGACATCCACATAGGCTCCGCCTTCCTGGAGCGCCTTGGCGAACTTCCGCCGCCCGTCAGGTTTGTCGCCTTCCATGACAAGGACCGAGCTCTGGGCGGGCCGTTCGAGGTAGGGGATGAGGGCGTCGTGACCGGCCTCGGTGTCCAGTCTCTCTGCGTTCCGGACGACCACGAGCCGGTGCTTTGCCATCATCGGGAACGTCTGCGCCGCGCCCGTGATCCGGTCGGGTTCGCACGAGGCGGCGTCGAAACGGTCCAGGTTGAAGTCGGCCGTGTCGCGGACGGTGGCTTCCCGGAGCGCACGGAGCAGTTCCTGGACGAAATAGGGTTCGGTCACGGGATCGCCCGATCCGAGCGGCGCCAGATAGTAGACCGGGCGGATGCGTCCGGCCTCGATTTCCTTCATCACCTGGTCGGCGGTGGGTGCCTCGCTTCGTGCCATCGGGGTCAGCCGGGTTCCCTTGCCGTCAGTGGCTTGCGGCCTTCTGGCCGAAGCGCTCCCGCAGATAGGCGATGATGTCCTCCGATTCGAGCATCGGCACCGTGCCGATCAGCAGCATCGGAACCTGCGAGCGGCCATTCTGGTAGTGCCGGATCTCGCTGGCGGCCTCACGGCTTTCGTGGATGTTCCGGTACTGGAGCTGCCCGCGGATGCCCAGCTCGTCGATTGCCCGGATCACCCGGCGGCAGAAGGGGCAGCTGTCGTAGTAGTAGAGGGTCAGCATCGGGGGCTAACGGTGTCCCTGACGGGCGGACTTTTCAAGCGTGTGAAGGAGTGCCTTCAGTTCCGTCCGGTGCCGGGGATTCTGCCAGGCGGCGTAGAGATTCGCCTTCACCAGTCCCAGCGGGACTCCGGTGTCGAACCGGACGCCGGGCACCTCGGTTGCCAGCACCTTTCCCTTCCGGCACAGGGAATCGAGCGCGTCGGTGAGCTGTATCTCGCCGCCCGCTCCCGGCCGGGCCCTGCGGAGCTCGCCGAAGACGGCGGGGTCGATCACGTACCGGCCGATGATGGCATAGCGGCTGGGTGCCGCCCTCGTTTCCGGCTTTTCGACCATTCCGGCGGCCAGCATGGGCCTGCCCGGCCGTGCGGCTCCGGCCGGACGGACGATGCCGTACCGGCTCACGTCCGCCGCCGGGACTTTCTTCACGGCGATCGTGGCAAGCGCCTCTTCCCGTTCGTGGAGATGCACGAGTTTCGCCAGTCCGGTCTGTTCTCCCGGGGCGTGGAAAAAAATCTCGTCCGGCAGCAGCAGGGCAAAGGGCGCACCCTTCACGGCGCGGGCCGCCTGGAGGACCGCGTGGCCGAGGCCCCGCGGCCTGCGCTGGTACACCACCCGGAAACTGAGCCTGCCGAGGCTGCGTTTCCAGCCCGCCAGAAGCTCATCCTTGCCCGCCTTCCGGAGGTGCTCCCGGAGGACGCGCTTGGGGCTGATGTAGTCCTCCAGCGCACCCTTGGAGGGGCTGGATACCAGCACCACGTTGCGGATTCCGGCCGAGAGTATCTCCTCGCAGATCAGATGAAGCGTCGGGCGGCTCAGGACCGGCAAAAGTTCCTTCGGGACCGACTTCGTGATCGGCAGAAAACGTGTGCCGAGCCCCGCCACGGGAATGACCGCCGTCCTGACTTTCCGTAATCCCGGCAACGGACCTTCTCCTTTCCCTGCGTAATGCTTCCGGAGCATTATGCATAGCATCCTCTGGCGGCCGGTTGAAACTCTCCGCCGGAGTCCGTATCTTGGGCACGATAGGCCGGAGGGCATTCGGCCGGGCTTTTTCGCGGAGCGCGGCAGTGGCAGGCGGGATGGAGTCCCCGTTGATCCGGTTTCACCGTCAGTTTGTTTCGTGTCCCGTTGCCTTCCTGATGCTGCTGGCGGCGCTGCTGTTGCCGGCCCGGCTCCAGGCCCAGGCGCCCGCGTGCACGCTCGAATCCAAAGATCCCGCTGTTTGCGTGAATCCGGGCAAGGAATACCTGGGCGGCCTCGGCGTTCCGAAGTTCGATCTTACCCCCGGCGGCCGGAGCATCGGCATGGGCCGGGCGGGGGCGAGCCTGATCGTCGATCCGGCTCTGGTCCGGCTGAATCCCGCCGCCCTGGCGCGGCTCAAGATGTTCTCAATCGGCGGCGGCTACCAGCGAAATGCCGACGGCTCCGACCAGTACAACATCGGGGTGATCGATTCGGTGACGACCGAGCTCGCCGCCGGGCTTTACTACAGCATGGAATCGGACGCCGGGTTCGGCTTCATGGGCAAGGACATCCGGCCGCCCCGTTACAGCTACCTTTCCCTAGGCATTGCCGACGGCTATCCGCTGTTCGGAATCCCGCTGTACGCGGGCGCGGCGGTCAACTGGCTCCGCACGGATATCCCCATCGAAGGCGGCAGCGATCATGTGGTGGATGCCACCTTCTCGGCGCACATGGACCCGCTGCCCAACCTGTGGAACCTGTCGGCGGCCCTCGTGGGCCGCAACCTCATCGGGACAGACAAGGAGCGCCTTGCCCGGAACGTGGAGATCACGGGCAGCATCGCGCCGCTGGAGTGGCTCCGCGGTGCCGGTGGCGTCATTACCGACCTCACCCGGTCGAGCGATCTGGACGCGGGATTCCTGGTCGGCATAGAGGCCGAACCCGTCAAGGAACTGCTGCTGAGGGGCGGCGTGCTGCGGGAGCCGGCCATCCGGGACTTTCTCATGACGATGGGCGCGGGGTTCGAGAACCCCAACGTGTCGATCGTGTTCGCCTACCAGCGCAACCTCCGCCGCGAGGCCAACCAGTTCACCATCGAGTTCACCTACCGTGATTTCGGCCAGGGCGGATCTTCGGGCGGAAACTACCCGCCGAACCAGGGGCCGCGGATCACCGATCCGCCGCGGTTCGTCCCGCCGGGCGGGAAATAGCTACATCAGGTACCGGCCGGCGCGGAGCAGGGGCGCGAGGCTGGGGTTTTCCAGCAGGTAGCGGTATTCGGCCCGGGTGATGAAGGTCGTCCGGCGGTAGCTGCCGGGTTCGCAGGACATCCGGATGGTGAGGTCGAATCCGCCGCGATCGGGATTTTCGGAGACACGGAATCCGTGGACGGCGCCATTCTCGGCGAGGTCCTGTTCCAGCGACCGGAGCAGGCGCCGCGACCGGAGGAGCCGCCGCCCCAGCGGGGAGTCATAAAGCCCGTAGGCGCGGTTCCGCGAGGGCAGGTTCGGCGGTCCCAGATCCATGCGGCAACATTAGCTGGTCCGCCCGCACCGGACCACCGGCGGGCACTCCCTTTTTGGGCGCCAATCGGTCTTAATTGACCGCATGGAACTGCTAGCCCGCCTTCTGCTCAAGGAGCGTCTCGCCACGCGGGAGCAGATCGAGGAGGCGATCCGCCACCAGGCCGTCTATGGGGGCCAGCTCGCCACCAACCTGGTCGAGATGGGCGTGCTCACCGAAGACCAGGTGGCCCTGTGCCTCTCCCGGCAGTATGGCCTGCCGACCATCGCCGTGGACCGGGCGGCCATCGATCCGGCGCTGGTCGAGCGGATCGGCCGCGAGCGGTGCGTGAGCGCCAGGGTGTTTCCGTACCGGGTGGAGTCGAAGACCCTGTACCTTCTCATGGTCCATCCGGGCGAACACGTGGTGAAGGCGGAAATCGCCTACTCGACCGGCCTCATCGTGAAGCCGTTTGTCGTGAGCGAGCTGACGATGATCTCGCTGCTGGAAACCTATTGCGGGCTGGACCCGAGCTGGCGGTACGAGGAGCACAATGTCGATTACATCGACCGTTCGATCCGGTCGTACCAGCGCCGGACCGAAGCCGCCGCCGCCCTGCGCGCCAGTTCCGCGCCGCCGCCATCCATCGAGACGTCTTCCACCCGGGACGAGGCGGTCCGTGCCGTCGTGACCCTGGCTGCCCGGACGGTCGGGCGGGCGGTGTTCTTCCTGGTGCGGAAAGACATCGTGTTCGGCTGGGACGGCGCCGGGGAGGGGATCGACAGGGATCTGGTCCGTGCCATTGCCGTGACGCTCGACAAGCCGTCAATATTCGATGCGGTGGTAAAACACCCCGGGCACTATCTCGGCAGCATCCCGCGGTCGCCCACCAACGACCTGATCCGAAAGGTGCTGGTCAAGCAGCGCGGCAACTCGCTGCTTGTGCCGGTCCATGTGGGCGGCCGGGTGGTGAATATCGTGTATGCCGACGCCGGCCCGCAGAAGTCGATCGACACCGACATCGGACCGCTGCTTCTGGCTGTGAACCGGCTTCCGGCGGCCTATGCGCGGATCATCAGCGCCCGCGTGAGCCAGTCTTTTGCCGAGGGGAGTTCCGCCTGACGGCCTAGTTCCGGATGCCGATGGCGTCCAGCAGGCCGGCGTCCGTCACGCCGGCATCAAGGATGGAACTGCGGGAAAACGTCTTGGGCTCGGAATACTGCCCGCGCTTGATGAACTCCGAGATCCATGCCTTGAGCAGGCTCTCTGCTCCCTGGGTGCCCGGCTGCAGCATGATGACTGGTTCGCCCTCCAGAGTTCCGTCGCGGGAACCGGCCTGGCAGCTTTCGCGCCACTGGCGCGGGAGGATCCGGCGGGACTCTTCCAGATAGTTCCGCACGACCGAGGAATGCGCGGTCTTGCGGGAATGGGCGATGGCGCGGTCAAAGACATCGAGCAGGGACTGTATTTCGGAGCCATGGGCAGGTGCCGCCGGCGACGGAGCCGTGGGCTTCGAGAGGGCGCCTTCGTCCTGGAGGCGGAATGCCTCCATGAGGACGAACTGGGGAGAGAGATCGATTTTCCCCTCGATCTGCGCCTCCGGCATGAACTGCATCTCGAACGCTCCGTCCGTCTGGATACAGAGCCGGTAGGCAGCCATTTCTCCGGCGGTGCCGTCGCTGCACTGGGCGGCCACGATCCGCCCGCCCCGGAACCGGATCTCGCCCGAAATATCGCTGCACGCCAGCTTCAGCACGCCGCTCTTGCGCCCCAGTTCGACGGCATTGAACAGGTCGCCGACGCTCATCATGGCCAGCGATCCGCGCACGTCGGGGCTCATGCCGCTGCCCGTGGCCCGGGTGGCGGTATGCGCTCCCAGCCGGGCCATGACCCGGGCTTTCAGTTCGGAGGGTCGGAACGGCTTGCGGACGAAATCCGCCGCGCCGAGGCCGAAGGCGCGCTCCACCTGTGCCTCGTCGGAGACGCCAGAGACGAAAATCACCGGCGCGTTGATGGAAACCGGCCAGCGGCGCAGCTCTTCCACCAGCGAGAAGCCGTCCCGCTCCGGCAGGTTGATGTCGCACAGGATCAGGTCCGGCCGGAGCTTGCCGATCGTTTCAACTGCCTTGTCGGGATCGCGCACGGAAACCACTTCCGTCGAACCGGGCTCGGTCAGTGAACTGGCCACGAGGTCTAGGATGGACGGGTCGTCGTCAATATGTACGATGGTTCGCGTCACGGGGCCCTAAATACTGGATATTCCAGCAGATTCAAGCGATGGAAGTATAGCCGTGAAAACCGCTGGAATCGAGGGGTGCCCCGGTCAGTGGACCGGCGGCTTGAAGCCGCGCTGGTCGTAGCCGTTTTCCCGGAACCAGGCGACCGCGTCGCGGAGCGTCTCCTCCAGCGGACGGCCGGAATAGCCCAGTTCCCGCCGGGCCCGGGAGGTATCGTAGAACCAGTAGTGGCAGGCCGCCTCGGCGGACTGGCGGTTCAGGGGGAACCTGGGCGCCAGCTTTTCGGCGACGAAACCGAGCCCCATCACCAGCGGGCGGGGCAGCGCGACCGACGGGGCCTTTTTCCCGGTAACGGTCGCCAGTGCGGCGGCCAGTTCCTTGAACGTCAGGTTGTGGTCGCCGATCAGGTATTTGCGTCCGACCACTCCCTTTTCCATCCCCTGTATCAGCCCCCGGGCGCAGTCGCGGACGTCGAGAATGTTCTGCCCGCCGTCGAACAGGACCGGCAGTTCGCCCCTGAGAAAACTCAGGATAAAGACCGAACTGGAAACGTAGATATCCCCCGGCCCGTAGCAGAAGCCGGGATACACATAGACCACCGGCATGCCGTCCATCTCGAACTTTTCCATTTCGAGCTGGGCTGCCCGCTTGCTCTCGAAGTAGTCCACATGGACATCTTCCAGGTTGTAGAAACTCTCCTCGGTGGCGGGGCGGTGGCGTTCGCCCTTGGCGAGCGCGAAGATCGAGGCGAGGTAGACGATCTTTTCCGGCCGCGTCTCCTTGAGGGCGTTCATGAGGTTGACCGAGCCCTTGACGTTGATGTCGAACAGTTTCTTGCGGTCGCCTGTCCGTGTCGAGATGATCCCCGCGAGATGGTAGACCTGCTGCACCCCCCTGCAGGCTTCTGTAATGGACCGTGGTTCCAGCAGGTCGCCCTGGAAGGCGCGGAAACCGGGGTGTCTCGCAAAGCCGTGCCGCTCCAGCGTTTCCGGCCGCCTGACGATCGTCCGGACTTCGTGGCCGTCGCCGAGCAGGGCCTCGGCAAGATGGCTGCCGATGAATCCGCTCGCCCCTGTGACGAGTACCGTCTTCCCCATGCCTAGATCGCCGCAATCTCCTCGGAATCGCCGGAGAAGTCCATGTGCTCGTATTTGGAAGCAAGGGACTTCACCTCGTCGGCGCTCAGGGTCGACTCGGCCTCGATGCGGATTTCCTTCTTCTGGTTCGTCTTCTTGTCGAGGGCCGACACGGAGAGGATGCCGTCGGTGTTGAGATAGAACGTCACCTCGATCTGCGGCACCCCGCGGCGGTTGGGCAGCGGCATGTCGAGCACGACCTCGCCCAGGAAGGTGTTTTCGGATGAGGTTTTCGATTCACCCTGCGTGCAGATGATCCGCACGTTTTCCTGGTTGTCCTTGACCGTGGTGAACACCTTCGATTTCTTCGTGGGAACCGTCGTGTTCTTCGGAATGATGACGAATGCGGTGTCGCCGAACGTGGCAATGCCGAGGGACATGGGCGTCACGTCGATCAGCACCCGCTTGAACGGCTTCACGTTGGCCTCGCCGGTGGGCCGGCGGGGCGGTGCCGGTGCAGGTGGCGGGGCCGCCGGCCTGGGGGCCGGGGCTTTCGCTGTCAGCGGCAGTGCGTCCAGGTGGGCGAAAGGGTCTTCTTCCACGGCGGGAGGTTCATCGGTGGAGGCGCCGGTCGCCGTTTCGGTAAGCTCCAGGGGGACTTCTTCCGGAGCGCTCTCCGCAGAAACCGCATCCTGGAGTTCGAGTGTGGGGGCTTCCTCTGCCGGCTCAGGTACGGGAGCGGGCGGCTCCACCCGTACCGTTGGAATCGCCGCCTGCTCGGGAACCTGCACCTGTATCGTGCCGCCGGTGGAGAGGATATGCGCCTGGATGGAGGCGCCCAGCGCCACGGCCTCGTCCGGGTGCACCCGCTTGGAGGGTTCCAGCTTGAAGAAATCCTTGATGAGCTGCCGGACGCGGGGCATCCGGGTCTGGCCGCCGACCAGAAGGATGTCGGCCAGGTCCGTCACCTTCAGTCCCGACTCCTGCACCACCTGGTCGCAGATATGGACGCAGCGGTCGATCAGGTCGCGGGTCAGGCTCTCGAACATCTGGCGCTGGATGGTCACTTCCAGATGGGGCGAACTTTCGGATGTGGGCGCGATGAAGGGCAGGGAGACGGTGGCCGACTCCTTTGCGGACAGCTCGCGCTTGGCGGACTCGGCCGCATCCTTCAGGCGCTGGTGCGCCATCTTGTCGTTCGACAGGTCGATGCCGGACTTCTTGCGGAAATCCTTGATCAGGTATTCCACGAGCCGGTTGTCGAAATCCTCGCCGCCCAGGTACGAATCCCCGCCGGTGGCAAGCACCTCGTAGACACCCTTGGAGATTGACAGCACGGTCACGTCGAAGGTGCCGCCGCCGAGATCGAAGATGGCGATGTTCTTGTCAACGTCTTCCTTGTAGCCATAGGCCAGGGCGGCGGCCGTCGGCTCGTTGATGAGCCGCAGCACGTTCAGGCCCGCGATCTCGCCCGCATCCTTGGTCGCCTTGCGCTGTGTGTCGTTGAAGTAGGCCGGAACGGTAATGACCGCATCGGTCACCTTTTCCTTGACCTGCTGCTCGGCGACCTTTTTCAGCTTTTTCAGGATCAGCGCGGATATCTCGATCGGCGAGTAGACACGGTCGGCGAGCTGTATCTGCACGTCGCCATGCGGGCCTTCCTTGAGCGAATAGGAGATGAACTGCTGGGCGATCTTGACCGACTCGTCGGTAAACCGGCGGCCGATGAGCCGCTTGGCGGCGTAGACCGTCTGGAACGGATTGGTGATCACCTGGCTTTTCGCCAGATGGCCGACAATCAGCTTTCCGCGCGAATTGATGGCGACGTAAGAGGGCGTCGTGTTGTAGCCTTTTGAGTCGAGCAGGATTTCCGGTCCGGAATCCCGCCAGGTGGCAACGCAGGAGTTGCTGGTACCAAGGTCGATACCGATCGTTCTTCCCATAAGTCTTCTCGTTCTGGCCGGATGCCCGCCGGGCTTTTCCAGCCTCCCCTTCCGGAACCCTAGTTGTGACGTGGCTATTAGCACAATTCCGCGGCGGCTGGCGACAGCCCTGGGCCGGACCGGCATCTTTTCCGGCTTCCGGCGGCCGTTTGCGGCTTCAGGTGCCTCCCGTGCTATACAGACGTCACGCCGCTACGGAACGGGCCGGGAAGGATTCTCATGTCGCTGGAGCTTCTGGCCGCCGCCGTTATCCTGCTCCTGGCGGCCGGTTACGTCCTGTACGGCCGGTTCGTGGCCGGGCAGTACAACCTCGATCCCGCTGCCGAAACCCCCGCCGTCCAGAAGAACGATGGAGTCGATTTCGTTCCCACCCGGCCGTTTTACCTGCTCGGGCAGCACTTTTCGGCCATCGCCGCGGCGGGCCCCATCGTGGGGCCCATCGCCGCCTGCCTTGTCTTCGGCTGGGGACCGTGTCTCATCTGGATCGTCCTGGGCGTCATCCTGATCGGCGCGGTCCATGACTTTTCGGCGCTGGTGGCCTCTGTCCGGCATGGGGCCCATTCGGTCGCCGAGATTACCCGCGCCAACATCAGCCACCGGGCCTGGCTGGTGCTGGTCGCGTTCATCTGGATCGCGCTCGTCTACGTAATCGTCGCCTTCACGGACGTGACCGCCGAGACGTTCCTCGGCCAGGCCGAGGAACTCGAAGGGAACTTCGCCTTCAACAAGGGCGGGGCGGTGGCCGCCGCCAGCACGATGTACCTGCTGCTTGCCCTGCTCATGGGATGGATCCAGAAGCGCTGGAACCCTTCCATGACGCTGATGACGCTGGTGTTCGTTCCGGCGACGCTCGGCGTCGTGTGGCTCGGGACGAAGGTCAGCAACGTGCTCGTCTTCGATATCGGCGCCTGGCGCCTGGCGATACTGGCCTACTGCTTTGCCGCATCACTCCTGCCCCTGTGGCTGCTGCAGCAGTCGCGGGGGTACCTGGGCGGATTTGTCCTGTACCTGGCGCTGGGGGCAGGCATCGCGGGCATTTTCTTCGGCGGCTTCGATATCCGGCAGCCGGCGTTCAAATCCCCCGCCGGTTCCGGCTTCCAGGAACTCCTGTTCCCCTTCCTGTTCGTGACGATAGCCTGCGGGGCCTGTTCGGGATTTCACGGACTGGTGTGCGGCGGAACCACCTCCAAGCAGATCGCCCGGGAGACCGACTGCAAGCCCGTGGGTTTCGGCGCAATGCTTCTGGAGGGGTTCGTCGCCGTTATTGCGCTGGCGACGATCATGATCGTCGCCCCTTCCGATATCGCCGGGCGCGGTCCCGGCAAGCTCTACGGCGACGGCATCGCATCGTTCCTGACGGTCTTTCTCGGCAAGGAGGCTTTCCTCTTTGCCGCCACTTTCGGCGCGATGGCCTTTTCCACGTTCGTGTTTGACACGCTGGACGTGGCCACCCGCCTTGGCCGGTACCTGCTCCAGGAGCTCACCGGTTCCACCAGCCGCCGTTCGGCGCTGCTCGCCACCGCTGCCACGGCAGGTGCGCCGCTCGCCGTGCTCTTTTCTGGCGGGCAGGGTGCCTGGCGCAAGTTCTGGGTCCTGTTCGGCACGTCGAACCAGCTTCTGGCCTGCTTTACCCTGATGGTCGTGACGGTCTGGCTCTACCGGACAGGCCGCCGCTACTGGTTCACCCTGCTTCCCATGCTGTTCGTGCTGGCCGTCACCGTGTCGGCACTGGTGATCCAGGCGGGTGCGGGCGTCAGCCATGTCCGCAAGGACGGCTTCGAGTTCGAACCGGCGGTCCTGAACGGCATCGTTGCCGCCGGGATGCTGGCGCTGGCGGCCATGTTCATCTACGAGTCGGTCCGTGCCGTCATCCGTGCGCGGAACCAGCCGATGAAGCCCCCGCCAGGTGCGTCCTACCGGCTTCAGCAAGTTGGCTAGCTGCCGGCAGCCTGCTGCCTCGCAAACCCCCGTACCCCTTCCAGCAGGACCGGTGTCAGGGCCGCCATGGCCATCTGGTTCCGCTTTCTGAGGCCCAGCATGGCCCCCGGCGATTTCAGAAACTCGCGCAGGGCGGGAAGCGGCCGCAGACCGCCCCGGTCGTCCAGAAGATCCCCGGCGATGGGCGGCAGATTGTCACTAACCGGGTCGAAGATGGACCGGATCACCGCCCACGGGACCGGTAGCCGGGAGGCCACGCGGGCGAAATCCCCCGACTCCATGTCGCAGGCGTCGGCGCAGCCTTCCTCGCCGGCCCTTGCCTTGGCAGCGGCGGAAGCGATCACGTCGCCCACCTGGATCAGGGCCGTTTCGCCGGGCGCATGGCCGGAGCGGCGGGCTGTTTCGACGAGCAGTTCCCGCAGCGCGGCCGCCGGCTGGTAGTTGAACGGGTCGGGATGTATCCGGACCTTGGCGGGAATGACGAGGTCAGCGGACTTCAGGGCCGGAGCAAGCCCCCCGGCCACTCCGAACCAGATGAGGCAGGAGGGGGTCAGCGCGTCGTAAACCCACTGGGTCAGTTCAGCCGCGGCTGTTCCACCCATGCCGGAAACCCCAACGATGACCGGCTCCCGCCCATCAAGCCGCCCCCACAGGACGTATCTTGGGGTGCCCGGAATCCGGGCCCGGACCTTGAGCCGGGCGACAATGGGCGCAGCTTCGGCCCGGGTGGCGCAGAGGAGGACCGGCGCCCCGGCAGCTTTTTCCAGGTCTGCCATACTCTTTTGCTAGTGAAATCGGTGAGTTGGGGCAAGGGGGCAGCGGCATTAATGCCCAATTGACTGTATTAACGCTCCTGTGGAATAAGCCCTGCTCGCCTGCTGACCGGGATATTCGGGGCGAATGTGACGGCGGATACAACGGGTGACCGGGCGGGAGGGGTAGGTTCCTTCCCTCGGCTGGCCGGTGTGATCGCAAGCCGGCGCAGGTTCTCAACAAACAGCAAGGGACAGCACAGACACCTTTATGCGTACACCTCTCAAGATGCAGGCCTCGCTTACGGCCCACCTCCTCAAGCACAAGTTTTTCCTGAGAAGCAAATACACCCCGCTGGTGCTCATGCTGGAACCGCTCCACGCATGCAATCTCACCTGCGAGGGTTGCGGCCGGATCATCGAATACAAGGACACGATCACCGACCAGCTTCCGCTGGAGGAGTGCCTCGCCTCGGCCGACGAGTGCGGCGCTCCGGTGGTGTCGATCTGTGGCGGCGAGCCGACGCTCTACCGCCACATCAACGAACTGATCAACGGTCTCGTCGAGAAGGACAAGTACATCTACCTCTGCACCAACGCCATGTTTCTGGACAAGGTCTACAAGGGCGTGCCGCCGTCGCAGAACCTGTTCATCAACGTCCATCTGGACGGGCTGCGCGAGACCCACGACACCATCGTCCAGCGCAAGGGCGTTTTCGATATCGCCGTCGCGCAGATCAAGAAGGCCAAGAAGCTGGGCTACCAGGTCACGACGAACACCACTGTCTACAAGCAGACGTCGTGGAAGGAACTGGATGAACTCTTCACCTATCTCACCGATCTCGGCATTGACGGCATTATCGTCGCGCCCGGGTACAGCTACGAGGCGCTGGGCTCCAGCGACGACCAGCACATCTTCCACTCCCGTGCGGAAGTCCACGCGAAGTTCCAGGAACTTCTGCCCAAGCTGGGCCGCTACCGGATGTTCTCGACGCCGCAATACATCGACTTCCTCGCCGGCGAGCGCGACTACGACTGTGCCCCGTATGCCAACCTGACGCGCAATCCGCGCGGCTGGAAGGGCCCGTGCTACGCCATCACCAACGGCCACTATTCGAGCTATCGTGAACTGATGGAATCGACCGACTGGGAATACTACAGCAAGCGCAAGGATCCGCGCTGCGCCAACTGCTTCATGCACTCGGGCTTCGAGGGGTCAGTGGTCCTCAACATGACCGGTAAGGACATGATCGACATGGCCAAATGGCAGATGTCGAAGACCGGCTGAAAGCGTTTTACCCCTGACTGATCTTCCGGTAACCTGCCGGGGACGCTACGGAGGTAGCTCCCGCATGGTTTACCGACGCACTGCCTGCCTGTTTCTCTTTGCCGCCGCGCTGGCGGCCTGCGCCGCCCCCAGGGATGATGCCGCTGCCCGCAAGCGGGACGACGCGGCCCGCCTGTTCCGGATGCTCGTCACCATCGAGGTGCTGGAACCCGTAACCGGCAGTTCGCAGGTCTGGAAGGCGGCCGTCCGGCAGTCGCCCGATTCCAGGACCGTGGGGCTTCTGGAGCGCACCTTGGGAGGGGGAAGGTTCACGGCCTACGACGTGGAAGCCGGTCCGAAGGTCTACCGGGCCCGTTTTGCCGGACTGGAGAGCGGCGACCCCACGGTCGAGATCCTCTGGACCCAGGACGGCAAGAACTACCCGGTCCGGATCGGCGCCCCCGAAGGCTATGGCAGCGTCAGCCAGACCGACTATCTGGACACGAAGACGCGGCAACTGGTTCCCGGTCCGGAAGGTTCGGTGGATATCGTCGTGACGCCGGAACCGGTGATCCTCCGGTGGACTGCCTCGTCCACCGGCAACTGACGGCCCGCGATGGTCCTGCCCGGACAGTTTCTGGAGCGGATGGTGGTGATCCCCGAAGGGGAACTCCATCTGGAAGGGCTCTATCACCGTGGCGAGCGGCAGCCGGTGGTGATCGCTCCGCCGCATCCGCAGTATGGCGGCTCGATGGATTCACCGGTCCTCAACGAGATGGCCTACGCCTTCTACCGGCTGAAGCACGCGAGCCTGCGGTTCAACTTCAAGGGTGTCGGCGCGAGCCAGGGCGGGATGACCGGGGATCCGGACTCTGCCGTCGAGGATTACCGGGCCGTGGTGAGCCAGGCGGTCCTGAACTCCCCCGGTTTCGAGAAGGTGATCGCCGCCGGGTACAGCTACGGGGCGCATGTGGCGCTTCTCACCTCGCAGGCCGATCCGCGGGTGGAGAAACTGCTGCTCGTCGCCCCCCCCATCCGGCTGATGGACTTTTCGGCGCTGAGGGAAACCGGACTTGAGACCCACATCATCGCCGCCGGAGCCGATGACTACTGCCCGCTTTACCGGCTCAAGGATATCGTCAATGAGAATCTGGAGCATCTGCACCTGTATGTGATCGAGATGGCGGACCACTTTTTCAGCCGGGGTCTCGGCCAGATCGGCACTGTCATCCGCGAGGTGTTCGCGCCTGACGGCGAAATCATCATGAATGACCGTGGCGATGGCCTGTGAACGCCGCTTAATCCGGCCCGGATGTTCGCAAAAAGAGCCATTGAACCGGACCGGGCCCCCCACTAGGATCGGTTTTCCGCTGGAACCGCTGCACTGACGGCCGTTCCCGGCGGCCACTGGACAGGCCATGGATATCGGCAATTTCCTCAAGAAGATTTTCGGCTCCCGCAACGACCGCTACCTGCGGAGCCTGAGACCGCTGGTGGCCAGGATCAACGAGCTGGAGCCCCAGATCCGGGACAAGCCGGATGACTGGTTCCGTCCCCGCGTGGACGGTTTCCGCGAGGAAGTGTCCAGGGGGCGCCCGCTGGATGACATCCTGCCGGAAATGTTCGCCATGACCCGGGAGGCCGGGCGGCGGCGCCTGGGCATGCGTCACTTCGATGTCCAGCTGATCGGCGGCATCGCGCTGCACCATGGCAAGATTGCCGAGATGAAGACCGGCGAGGGCAAGACTCTCGTGGCGACACTGGCTGCTTCGCTGAACGCGGTGGCCGGAAAGGGAGTCCATGTCGTAACGGTGAACGACTACCTCGCCCGGCGCGACCGGGCGTGGATGGATGCGATCTACAGCATGCTCGGCCTCTCCACCGGCGTGATCGTTCACGGCCTGACCGACGAGGAACGGCAGCGGGAATATGCCGCCGACATCACCTACGGCCAGAACAACGAGTTCGGCTTCGACTACCTGCGCGACCACATGAAGTTCAGGAAGCAGGATCTCGTACAGCGCGGGCACAGCTTCGCCATTGTGGACGAAGTGGACTCGATCCTGATCGACGAGGCCCGCACGCCGCTCATCATCTCGGGGCAGGCGGAAGCGTCGTCCGACAAGTATACGCGGATCGACGCGACCATCGGCAAGCTCGTCAAGGAAGAGGAACGGCGCGGAAGCTCCGAAATGAAGGAAGCCCTCGCCCGGCGCCGGCAGGAGGCGCTGGAGCGCCTGAAGCAGGCGCGCGCCGAGGCGGCAGGCGAGGATTACGAGCCGCCGCCGCTTCCCGAAGGCGTGCATGAACAGAAAGGGCTTGTCCGGGGCCGCTATTTCAACCTGGACGAAAAGGGCCGCAATTCGTCGCTCGCCGACGAGGGTGTCGAGTTCGTCGAGCGGGATCTGGGCGTCTCCAACCTGTTCGACCTCCAGCACGTCGAGTGGGTTCACCATGTGAACCAGTCGCTGAAGGCGCATCTCCTGTTTAACCGTGACGTGGACTACGTGGTGAACGAGGGCGAGATCATCATCGTGGACGAGTTCACGGGTCGCCTGATGCCGGGCCGCCGGTGGTCGGACGGCCTGCACCAGGCCATCGAGGCCAAGGAAGGCGCCAAGATCGAGAACGAGAACCAGACCCTCGCCACGATCACGTTCCAGAACTACTTCCGCCTCTATGGCAAGCTGTCGGGCATGACCGGTACCGCCGAAACCGAGGCGGGAGAATTCCTCGACATCTACAAGCTGGAAGTCATCCAGATACCGACGAATCTCCCCATGGTCCGCGACGACCGGGCCGACCTGGTGTTCAAGGACGGCGCCCAGAAGCTTACGGCCGTCGTGGACGAGATCCTGGAGATGAACAAGCAGGGCCGCCCGGTGCTGGTTGGCACGACCTCCATCGAGAAGTCCGAACAGCTTGCGGGCATCCTCAGGAAACGGGGGATTGCACACGAAGTCCTGAACGCCAAGCAGCACGCCCGCGAGGCCGATATTGTCGCCCAGGCGGGACGGCTCGGCGCGATCACCATCTCCACCAACATGGCCGGCCGCGGCACCGACATCGTGCTCGGCGGAAATCCCGAGGCCCTCGCCCGCTCAAGGATGCCGGCCGGGGCTCCGGACGAAGGTCCCGAGTGGGAGGCCGTGCTCGCCGAGGCGCGCCGGGAGTGCGAGGAGCAGAAGAAGAAGGTCAAGGAACTGGGCGGCCTTCATATCGTCGGCACCGAGCGTCACGAATCCCGCCGCATCGACAACCAGCTCCGCGGCCGCGCAGGCCGGCAGGGCGACCCCGGTTCCAGCCAGTTTTTCCTGTCGCTGGATGACGACCTGCTCCGCATTTTCGGCGGGGAGCGCATCCGCGGATGGATGGAGCGGCTCGGAATGGAGGACGGCGAGGCGATCCAGCATCCCTGGCTTTCCAAGTCCATCGCCAACGCCCAGCAGAAGGTCGAGGCCCGGAACTACGACATCCGCAAGCACCTGCTCAAGTACGACGATGCGCTGAACCGGCAGCGTCTGGTCATCTACTCGCAGCGGCGCGAAATACTCCAGAGCGACAACGTGAACGAGCGGTTCCGGGAAATGGTCCAGGAGACCATCGAGGAACTGGCCGCCGCGCATTGCCCGGAGAACAGCTACGCCCAGGACTGGGATTTCGACGCGATCAACCAGGCGATGAAAGATATCTTCGAGATGTCCACGCCGTTCACCCATGAGCAGGTGGGCGACCTGAGCGTGGACGAGTTCATCGAGCAGCTCCAGGCGACCGTCGCCGCGCATTATGCCGCACAGGAGGCCGAGATCGGCCCGGAGCGGATGCGCGCCGTCGAACGCCACTTCTGGCTTATCACGCTGGACTCCCTCTGGAAGGAACAGCTCATCAACATGGACCACCTCAAGGAAGGGGTGGGGCTCCGGGGGTACGGTCAGCAGGACCCGGTGATGGTGTACAAGCAGGAAGCGTTCAACATGTTCAGCGCCCTGCTGGCGGGCATCCAGAGCGAGACGGTGACCAACGTGTTCAGGTGGGCTGCCCAGCAGGTCGAACTGGTCCGCAAGGCGAAAGAACTCAGCGTCCCGGCCGCGGAGATGCAGCAGCGCATGGCGCAGGGTGCGGCCCCGGAGGATCTCGAAAAGGATCTCGATGCCCGGGCAGCCCAGGTGCGCCGCCTCCAGTTCGTCCACCAGAGCGCGCCTACGAGCGGCGCCGGCGGGGAGAGCGGACGGCCCGCGGCCCGCAAGGCGGCCATCAGGCAGGTCCGCCAGCAGCGGATCGAGCAGGCGGGCGGGTCGGTGGTGCCACAGAAGCGCGAGGCCCCGAAAATCGGCCGCAACGATCCCTGCTGGTGCGGGAGCGGGAAGAAATACAAGAATTGCCACTGGGACGAGGACCGTCGCCGCGGCCTGGACAAGTCCGCTTGACCCAAAGGCGGGCGGGGCGGAAAAATTGACCGGGTGCCGGGGCGCCGGAGAATAAAGGAACCTGATCCGATGTTCGGACTGCTGCTGACGACCTTCATCATATTTCTGGCATTTTTCGTGCTGATCAGCGCGGGCGGCGCCGCGGTTCTTGCCGGTGCCGCGAGGTGGCTGGCCAGTGCACCGCAGGCCGCTAGGCCCGCGGGCGATGCGGCCCAGGTGGGCGCGTGAACCGCGCGCTCTGCCTGTCGGTCCTCCCGGCGGCCTTTCTGCTGGCGGCCGGTTGCGCGCCGCTCATGCGGATGATCGACCCCACCATCGAGCGGTCGGACATGCTCCAGTCAGCCGTGCGGGAGTTCATGGGCGGCTACCTGCATTCACATGCCGACGAGGGCCGGGGAGCGTCGCTCTATGTGCATCCGTCGATCCGGCAGAAGTTTGTCGAGGATCTCCGGGCCCGGAACATCAAGGTAACGCAGATCGATCTCGAAAAGTGGTCGTGGGTTCGGGATGAAAAGGGCAAGGAAAACACCAAGCGGGCCAGCACCCGGATCGCGATGGACTACACGGCGCGGAACTCCATCGTGGTCAAGCGCATGTACCTGGACCTCTTGTGGGACTACAAGGCAGGCGACTGGCTGATCACTGACGGACTGTTTCCGGCGGCGGACCCGGCCGGCGGTTGAGCAGGGCCAGCACCGTCCAGAGTGCGGCCGCCGTGAAAAACGGGATCCGGTAGTTCGTCTCGAAGGCCACCAGGCCGAACATCGGGCCCAGAACGCGGCCGAAACTTCCCAGTCCCTGCGTCAGGCCGAGCACGGCTCCCTGCTCGTGGGCGGCGGTGTTGCGGGAAATCAGTCCCATCATGTTCGGGTTTGCGAGCCCGTTGGCCGTTCCGATCATCATTCCCGTCAGGAAATAGAAGGGGTATGAGGAAACGAGTGGCCAGAGTGCCACCGGCAGGACGTATCCCGAAAGCCCGATCAGCATGAGGCGGCGCTCGCCGAACCGCTGGCCATAGCGGCGGACAAACACCCCCTGCGTGAGCGCGCTCATCAGGCCGACCGCCATGAGAACCATCCCGGCCCGGTAGCCGGCCTCCTCCACCGGGATGCCGAGCTGCCGCTGGATCAGCAGCGGCATCGGCTGCTCCATGTTTGAGAAGCAGAAGCTTGCCACCGCGAAAGTGAACACCAGCAGCCTGAGTTCGTCATGCTTCCAGACGGCCGTCAGGGTGCCGAAATCCACCGGCGAAAGGGACTGCCCGGCGGACTTGCGGCGGAGTTCCTTCGGGAGTGACTCGGGAAGCCGGACGACCGCCGCCAGGAAGTTCATCGCGCACAGCCCGGCGGCGATAAGACCGGGGGCCGAAAGCCCCAGCTTCGCCGCCGCAATCCCGCCGAGCGGCGGCCCCAGCGTGAAGCCGATACCGAAGGATGCTCCCACGACCGCCATGCCGCGGGCACGGTCTTCCCTGGTCGTGATGTCGGCGATGTAGGCCATCGCCGTGCCGATGTTGCCGGCGAACAGTCCGGCGAGGCAGCGGCTGATGAACAGCAGTTCGAGGTTCCCGGCCAGTCCAAACAGGAGATACGACACGGCCTGACCGGCCAGCGTGACCAGCAGGATCGGCCTCCGCCCGAAACGGTCCGACAGGCGCCCCCAGACTGGCGCGAATATGAACTGGAACAGGGAGTAGGCGGCGGCGAGCGCCCCGAGAACGGCCCCGCTGGCACCATAGTGCTTTCCGTACAGGCCGATCAGCGGGATCACGATCCCGAAGCCGATCAGGTCCACGAACACCGTGGTAAAAATGATGAATAGCTGTTTCCGCTGGGGCATGGGGGAGCTGTTCAGTAGCCGACGGCGGGACCGGAGGCGAACCGGACATCCCCGGCAGTTGAAACAGCCGTCCGCCTGGTGGCAGGGTTAGGCCGAATCCAGGCAAGGCAGGTACCAGCGCCGATGGCTGTAGCAGCGGAACTGAGAAAAGGCACCCGTGTCCGTATCAGCCGCCTGAAGCACGATAATGCCAGCCGCGCCTGGCCCTTCCAGGTGGACGGCCGCGAAGGGGCTGCCGGAATTATCGTGACAGGCCCGTTCAAGGGCGACTGGTTTCTCGTCGCACTAGACTGCGAGCAGAGCCTGATCGGCACTTACCGCCGCTTTGTTTCCGTCACCCCCGACGAAATTGACCGGACCTGACGTGAGCCTGCACAAGAACTGGAAGACGCTTCTGGCACTGGTGGCAATTTCGCTGCTTGCCGCCTGTGACGGGCGTGGCGAGGGGCATGGCGCGGGCAGTCCCTGGCGACGGGAGTTCGAGGCCGAGCTCCGGAAACAGATCGAGCCGTTTCCTCCGGACCGCAAGCTGACGGTGGCGACGAACCTCTGGCTGCCGCGCGGGTTCGCGGCGGAGATATCGCCGCGCCTCACGCTGGTGCATGTGGGCGAGGAGCGGCTACTCCCGTTTTACCGGCTGGACGCCTACCTCGCCGTGAACATGCCGGAGGACGAGGATCCGACCCCTTCGCACCAGCCGCGGGAGAACCCCGGAAAGATGCTGATCCGGCTTGGGAGCAGTCCGCTCAGGCCCGACGAGCGTGTTAGGTGGACTGATCTCAGGTTCCGGAACGAGCAGACGCTCTTTCATGCCACGATGGCGACGGCTCCCCGGCGGATCGTGATTGACGACAAGGGAGGGCTGGAACTTGGCTTCCGGCCGTGGATATCCCTTTCAGAGTCCGTGTTTTCCATCGCTGGCCGGGAATACCGGGGGCATGAACTGATCCGGAACTGGCGCGAGGGGCTTGAGATCGTCACCCACGGCGACCTGCTGGTGCTACGGTATACGCGGCCGTCGCTCCTGTTCCGGGCCCTGTATCCGGTGGTCAAAATCTACCCGTTTTTGCTGGGTTCCGGTGCGAAGGTTCCCGTTACCGGTCATGCCGTCTGGATGGACAACCGCCGGGGCATGTTCCAGTGTCCCATGCCGTCCGGCGAGGTCCAGAACTGTCATTACGAGGAGCTGGATGCGGAGTAGGGCCATTTTCCTCTGGCTGCCGGTCGCTGCCGCCGTGATCGTGCCGCGCTTGTGGGTGTCGCAGGCCGACTGGCGGAAAGAACTGGGGCTCTGGCGTGACAATGTCTATGTCCGCGTCGCGGAGCAGTATCTCGCGGAGGGGCCCTTTACCGGCGGCTGGCTGATGCAGCCGGTGGAACGCCGGCTTTCGGAGCCGGGCTACTACACGAATCACCCGCCGCTCTACCCGCTGGCGATCGCGGCCTCGATGACCGTTTTCGGAGAGAACTACTGGGCGGCCCGGATGCCGGAACTGGCCGCTTCGATGGCGCTGGTCATCCTGCTCTGGCTGATCGCCCGCCGGGCTGACGACGACCTGCCCGGAGTGAGCCTGTTTTCCGTCTTCCTGCTGGCCCTGCTGCCTGGCATGGTGCTCGCCAGCCGTGCGGGCGATCTCGTTGCCGCGCCGGTCGTGGCCGGGCAGGCGGCGATCATCTGGGCCTACCTCCGCTACCGGAGCGCGATCGTGCCCCTGGGCGGCATGACCTTTGGCGCCCTGTCGCTGCTCGGACTCCTGACCGGCTGGCTGTGTTTTGCCGCGACACTGGTCTGCGTGATCCATCTCCTCATTGATCGTGACCGCCCGCCGGGGGCCGGGCGCCTTGCGGCCGGCGTTCTGTCGCTGAACGCCGCCGGGATCCTGCTTCTCCTTGCCTTCTATATTTCCGCCGGAGGCGGCCCCCTGTTCGGTCTGGTCAGGTTCGCCGGGCAGTTCCTGTTCCATTCGGTGTCGGGGTTCTGGGACGGCGGCGCGCTCTGGGACCGTGTGGCGGCGGTGGCGGGCGACTGGCGGCGGATGATGATGCTGCCGGTGCTGGTGATCGGCCTGTGGGAGCTTCTTTTCCAGCCTGAGGATCCGCGCCCTGCTGGTATCCGCACTGCCTGCCGCCTGCTGGCAGCGGTGGCTGGGATACAGACGGGCCTCTATTTTTTCGGCTCGCTGCCGCTGCACGACTATCTCAACCTGCCGCTGGTGACTGCGCTTGGTTTTGCCTCGGCGGTGCGTCTGGCCCGGCTCCGGCAGCCAGTGCTGGCGGGCGGCCTCGCCGTGCTGTTCTGCGGCGCCGCCATCTGGGGTATCAGCGGCCAGCTCGCAGCCGACCGCCAGTTCTACCAGCCCCGGCTCGACTACTACCGTCAGGCCGCCGGCGAACTGAGGGAGTTCTCCCGCCGGTTTCCGGCGGACCGGACCGTTGCTGTCGGCACGAACCTCTGGGTGCCACGGGGCTTTGACCGGCAGATCGCGCCGAATCTCCGGTGGTTCCGGATCGACCGCCCGGAAGTGCTGGGCCTGTTCCGGCTGGATGGCTTTCTGGCCGGGTCGCCGCCGCAGGGAATTGACCTGACGCCTGTTACTTACCGGCGGGTGCTGCCGGTGGATGTGTACCCCGCCGAGGTCTGGCCATCGGATGGAACGCCGAGCTTCCGCTGGATGGAGGCGAAGCACCTGACAGGCGTGCCGGTTGCGAAGCCATTGGAGGGGGAGGAGGCTGTATCTGGAGAAGGAACGGAAGAGGCAGAATCCGCGGGTGATCCATCTGGCTACCCGGCAGATGAGTTCGTGGATGCGGACCGGGTGGCAGAACCGCCAGTGAGGGAGTTTACGGACCAGCCCCCGCCTGAAGGGGTTAGCGTGTTTCTGGATGACGAGGGGAAAATGGGTTTTATCTTCCGGCCGGAGCCCTCGCTCCTCGATACCGAGATCGCCATTCTGGAAAAGGTTTATTCTGGTGATGAACTGCTGCGCGAGGGCGGTGACCATCTGGAACTGTACCGGGAGTCGGGTGCGCTCACACTGGCCTACCGGCCCCGGAGCCCTGCCGAACGGGAGATATCCGCGCTGCTCGGCCGCGAATCCTGGATACTGGGGGCCTATGCCCCGGCTCCCATCCGGGTGCGGTTCGTGACGGCAGAGGGCAGGGAAAACTTTCTCGACTGTCCGCTGCCGCAACCGGGCGAACGCCGCTGCCGGAGTTCGGTGCGCCGGGGGTCAGGCCGCTGACCGGGCGGCGGCCGGTACCGTGAGGCCGGGCTGCCCCATCTGCCGGTCCATGAACCGGCCGAGCCACGAATCGACGGGTCCGGTGGGATAAGCCATGCCCATCCGCTCGCGCGCCTTGATGTAGGCGGGCGAAAACCGCAGGCGCCGGTGGAGGCGGGGATAAGCGGCGCGCAGGGCACGGATACTGGCTTCAAAAACGGCCTTCTCGGCCGCCCCGTACGGAAAGCGGTATTCGTGCCGGATGCGCCTGGGCATGAGTCCGGCGGTGATGATCTTGAACCAGTCCATGACCGGCTGGAGCTCCGGCTTGGGCGGCTGCAGGACGAAATGGGCGATCTCGGCCGAAGGTTTCCCGACGGTGAGGATGTCCGACTCCCACATCTTCCGGTTGTAGTCCATGAACTCGTTCCAGTTGGGCGGAATGATGCGGTCGGGGACACCAAAGAGATACGCGAACAGCTTGGTCTCCTGGTAGTATTTTTCCTTCTCTTCGGAAGAGAGGGGCCGGACGATCAGCTCATACATCTGGACGCTGGTGTCCCACAGGGTTGCATGGACCCAGAGGAGCGCATCGTCATCGTTGGCGTCATAGGGCGTCCCCAGATCGTATGCGCCGATGCGCTCGGTGATCTTTCCGTGAATGCGCTCGTGGACGGCATGAACCCGCCGGGCGGCCCGCAGGGCGGCTTCCAGGTCGCCGAAGTTCATGGCCAGCACGTTCTTGAAGGTCCGCTCGCCCCGCCCGTGGGGATCCTCGCGGACTCTGGAATGCTGTTCGACCGCGTGGGCCACGAACGGGTGGGCTGTCTGAAGGAGGAGCGCCCGCCCGCCCCCCAGGCCGCCGATCATTTCCCGGCCAATCATCCACATCATGGAGCCAGGTCCGAACAGCCCCGCTTTGGGGTCTTTCGTCTGGCTCCGAACCCTGTCGAGGAAGGTTTCGAGCTGTTCACGCGTTACATGCATGGCGGGCAGCCTTTCGGCGGGTGTTCAATGCCCTCTTGGGAGCGGGTCACTGACACGCGTGTCATATCATCTGACTGACACGCGTGTCAATCAAGTGATATGACAGCCCGGCCGGGTACCGGGCAAAAGGAAACCGCCGCTTCCCGGAGGGAGGCGGCGGCTGGTATAATGTAAATGTCCGGGGACGCCCGAAAAGTAGGTGAGGGCTATGGGTTTAACATCCAGACGCCCCCGGACAATTTTCAAACCTGTATTAGAGCTTGCCCTTGAGACCCGGTGCCGGCTTGAAGCCCACGGTCTTCGAGGCCTTGATGTTGATCACTTGGCCGGTTTGCGGGTTGCGTCCCTTGCGGGCGGCGCGGTTACGCACGGTGAAGGTGCCGAAGCCCGGCACGGCAAACCGCTTTTCCTTCTTGATCGTGGCGGCGATGGCATCGAACGTCGCATCAATCAGATCCTCAACGGTCTTCTTTGACACGCCGTCGGCCTTGTCGGCCACTTTGCTTACCAGTTCTGCTTTCGTCATGGGGTCTCTCTTTCCTTCGTCTGGTCCCTTCTCCTGAAGGGAGCGTTTTGGGTTTAGGCAATGCCGGTGTGGCGAGTGGTGGTAATGGGTGGGAACTTGGAGAAGAAGGTTCGGGTCACCACACCGGCATTGAATTTTGAAACTTTCGGCTCGGCGCCCGGATAGTCCTCTTAACCTAGAGGCCCTGTCCGCTCCTTGTTGCTGGCCCAGAAACCGGTGACCAACCGTCACCCAACATATGGTGCCATATATGTATGGCTCAAGTTCTACTCATATAAGTGGGGTGTGTCAAGCAAAAAAATAAACTTTCGGCTGGGAGAGCCGCCTGCCATGAGGGGATGACGATGTCCGGTTCGAACCCGCTGCGTCAGCGGATTTCAACGGGGGAGTCGGAAGGGTCGCCGAAATAGACCTTGCGTGCGATGGTGGCCAGCCGCTTTTCTGCCATCATGAAGGCCCAGGTCGGGGCGCAGCCTTTGAGGTAAACTTCCGCGTCCTGGTATTTCGCCCATTCATGGCGGTCCAGGGCAGACGGGAACGTGTCGGCCTTGACCATGCCTTCCACGAAATCCGAGATATCGACGACATGCCGGGACACTGGCATCAGACCTTGAACGATGAACCGCAGCCGCAGGTTTTCTGGACGTTGGGGTTAAGGAACTGGAAGCCGGCGGAGTTCAGGCCCTCGACGAAATCGAGCGTTGTGCCGCGAATGAAAGAGGCGCTCTTGGGGTCGATGAATATCTTCAGGCCATCGAATTCGAGGGATTCATCCTCGTCCCGGCCCTTTGTTTCAAAGGTCAGCTTGTAGCTCTGTCCGGCGCAGCCACCATCCACGACAGCCACCCGGAGCCCGGTATCCGGGGGCAGGTTCTTCTCGGTTTTGAGCAGGGCGCGGAATTTTTCGATGGCTGCCGGAGTCACCGCGATTGTCGCTGAAACTGCCGGAATAACAGCATTTTCCTCTGCCGCCACCATGCCCTTGCCGTGTGCCATGTGAATACCCTCGAAGCTTGGGTCCGTACTTAACCGGACCTCTTAAGTCCCATATTAGCGATGCCCGCCGGGAAGGCAAGGGACGGGGCTGTTAGCCCCTGATGCTACGCCAGAGCCGCGGGAAATTGGCTGCCCAGATGAGCCCTTGGGCGGCACCATGGCCGAAGGGCCCCCGGAACGGCCTTGAGCCATCCGGCTCGAAAAGCTCAATCCAGTTGCCGTACTTTTCGATCCAGAGGGCGGTTTGCTCAAGGTAATGGCGTGCTTTTGCGAGATCATAGAGGGCAACCCGTTCAATCCACTGGAGTGCGAGCATCGTCCAGATCGTGTCGCCCTGGTAGTTGGGAACGATGATCCGCGAGACCCAGTGTTCATGCCGCGCATGACGGGTGGCGTGGTATTTCAGGGGAAAAGGCCGGTCGAGTCCCGCATTCTGTACGGCGCGGATGGCCTTTTGTTCCCGTACGGGGTCGCGGACGACGCCGCACCAGAAGGGCCACAAATTCGCGTCGGCCGACAGGATGCGGCTTCCGGGATCGTTGGAATAGTGGTCCTTCTCCCAGAACGTGTCGTGGAGGAGCTGTTCGAAGTCCGTTTCGGGGAAAGGGCTTGCCTTCCCGAGCCGCCGCGCCTGCGCGTCGGTCCATGCCACGAATGCGAATCCCGCGCAGTTGCCCGGCAGGGTGATCATGTCCTTGGCGGTCGGGAAGTAGACACCGAGGCGGTACTGGCCCGACTGGGAATCGAAGAATGCCTCGCCATATCCGGCGAGCGCCTTCTCGATCAGGCTTCCGTGCTGTTCCAGCAGTTCCTGCTGGTCCGTGAGGCTGGCAGCGTAAAGCAGGAACGGCAGGGAATCGGCCCCGAGCCGGAACACGTCCACGGCCTGTCCCGTGGAGAGCACCGTCGTCGTGATCCGGCCGGTACGGGCCCATGCGTTCATGGCGAATTCGAGCGTGGCGCGGGCCTCTTCCAGCAGGCCAAGATCAATCAGCCCCGGCAGCGCCAGCGCGAAATCGCGGATCCAGAACTGGTTAAAGTGGTCGCCGCCCGCCTGGAAATACTGGCCGTTCCAGCATGCCTTGGCCACCTGTGAACAGATGGCGGCGGCGTCGCCTTCAAACCTGCGCTCCGGGGGGGGCCTGAAGCCCCGGCTGGCCGCGCCGGCCGCCACGCGGAGCCCTTCGCCGAGGAGGGGGAATGCGTCGGTGATCATCATGGCCTGTGCCCGGAATGAAAGCCGCTGGAGGCGCAATCTGCAAGTCCGGAGAATCCGCCCGCCGCTTTTCCTTCACCGCAACCTGCATCAGACTGCCGCCGATGACTGCCTCATTCGACGATGCCTGCGCGCAGGTGGCCCGCTGGATCGTGCAGAGCACCAGCACGGTCGTATTCAGTGGCGCGGGCATCTCCACCGAGAGCGGAATCCCCGATTTCCGGTCTCCCGGAGGCGTGTGGAGCCGGTACGATCCGGAGGACTACACGTTCCAGAACTTCATCCGCAGTCACGAAAAGCGGAGCCTCTACTGGCAGCGGTCGAACGAGATGTTCGACGAGTTTCACAAGGCCCGTCCCAACGCGGGGCATGAGGTCGTGGCCGCATGGGAGAAGGCGGGCCTTGTTCAGGCGGTCATTACCCAGAACATCGACGGGCTGCACCAGCGGGCGGGGTCGAGGAACGTGATCGAGATTCACGGCACGGCCATGAAGGCCGTCTGCCTGGAGTGCGGCAGGACGTGGCCCATGACACAGGTGATGGACTGGGTGAGGTCCAGCCGCGCCAACGTCAGGGATTACGTTCCCTATTGCGAGGAAGATATGCCTGGCGGGGGGAAATGCGGCGGGCCTATCAAGAGCGCCACGATCAGCTTCGGCCAGTCGATGCCCGAAAAGGAGCTGATGGACAGTTTCGAGCTTTCCCGCACCGCCAGCCTGTTCATCGTGCTGGGAAGTTCACTCGTCGTGCAGCCGGCGGCGCAACTGCCGCTGGAAGCCCGGCGCGCCGGCGCGAAGCTGGTCATTATCACCGCCAGCGAGACGCCGCTGGACGGAATTGCCGAGGCGAGGTTCTTCACGCCGATCGGCCAGACACTTTCGGCGATTGCAGAGCAGGTGGGAGCGATGCGGAACTAGCGGCTACCGGCGGCCTAGCCGCTGGTGCTCGATCTTGATGCACCGGTCCTCGATGTACGGAATGTCCGATGTTTCCATGAGCGCCATCGCCTCAGGGCTTGTGATTCCAAGCTGGACGAAGAGGAGTTTCGGCTTCCAGGGGAGCGCAAGGGTGCTGTGGGCGACGCCGGCCACATGTTCCGGGCGGCGGAACACGTTCACAATATCGGCAGGTCCGGGCAGGTCAGCCAGCGACGGCACGGCCTGCTCGCCAAGCACCTGGCGGGCCGCCGGATTGACCGGCAGGATGCGATACCCCTGCCGCTGCATGTAGGCAGACACGCTGTGGCTGGTCGCCGCCGGATTTTCGGACAGCCCCACAACAGCGATTGACCGGGACGCAGCCAGGATTTCGGCCAGTTTTTCATCTGAAATCAGCATGTTGTACCTGTATCCGGGCCCAGCCGGACGTCAGGCATCCCGGCTTGATTTTACCACCGCCAGTCCTTATACCCGACGGCCTTGGGTTTATCAGCCCGGAAGGTATCGGACATGAAAGCACAGATTCATCCCCATTACCGGCCCATCAAGGTCACCTGCGCCAGTTGCCAGACGGTCTACGAGACCCGTTCGGTCCGCGGTGACTTCACGGTAGACGTATGCGCCGCATGCCATCCGTTCTACACGGGCAAGCAGAAAGTGATTGACGCGGAGGGCCGCGTCGAGCGGTTCCGGAAGAAGTACGCCAAGAAAGCCTAGCTTCGTCCCGACTGAAACCGCCCGCCGGCTCACCCAAGGAGCGCGGGCGGTTTCGTTTTTGGGGCCCCGGTAGCAGCAGCGGATACGGACGACGATGGACATAACGGCAAAACTGGAGAAGGTGGCCCGGCGGCACGGGGAGCTTGAGCGGCTTCTCGCCGATCCTGACGTCACATCCGACAACAGCCGGTATGTGAAGCTCTCCCGTGAGCATGCCGAGCTTGCTCCCGTCGTGGAATCGTTCCGGGGCTATCAGAAGATCGAGGAAGAACTGAAGGGAAGCCGCGAACTGGCCGCCGGGAATGACCCCGAAATGCGGGCGATGGCGCAGGCCGAGATCCCGGACCTGGAGGCCCGGCTGGCATCGGCGGAACAGGAACTGAAGGTGCTGCTCCTGCCGAAGGATCCGAATGACGGCCGGAACGCGATTCTGGAGCTTCGCGCCGGAACCGGAGGCGATGAGGCCGGGCTGTTTGTGGCCGACCTGTTCCGGATGTACACCCGGTATGCGGAGGACCGGCGGTGGAAGGTGGAAATGCTGTCTGCCTCCGAGAACTCCGCGGGCGGCTACAAGGAAGTGATCGCCCAGGTGAGCGGGAAAGACGTTTTTTCGCGTCTCAAGTTCGAATCGGGTGTGCACCGTGTGCAGCGGGTTCCGGCCACCGAGACGCAGGGGCGCATCCACACCTCCACGGCCACCGTGGCGGTGCTGCCCGAGGCTGAGGATGTGGATGTCGTGCTGAAGGATGACGAACTCAGGATCGATGTGTTCCGTGCCGGCGGCCACGGCGGCCAGAGCGTGAACACGACCGATTCGGCAGTGCGCGTGACGCACCTGCCGACGAACACGGTCGTCATTTGCCAGGACGAAAAAAGCCAGATCAAGAACAAGGCAAAAGCGCTGAAGATCCTGCGCTCGCGGCTGCTCGCACGCGCCCAGCAGGAGCAGGACGACCGGATTGCCTCCGAGCGCAGGAGCCTCATCGGATCGGCTGCACGGAGCGAGAAGATTCGGACCTACAACTTTCCGCAGGAACGCTGCACCGATCACCGGATCGGACTTACACTGTACCAGCTCACGGCCATCATGGATGGCGATCTCGATCCGCTGATCGGTCCGCTGACATCGAACTACCAGGCGGAACTGCTGGCCCGGGATCTGGACGAACCGGCTGAAACGGCGGGGGGGCGGCCATGAACACGGGCGCGGCAAGAGACGCTGCCATGCTCCCCACGGCACGGACACTGGTGGCCGGGGCTGCCGCCCGCTTTGCCACCGCCGGGATTGTCTCGGCGCGGCTCGATGCCGAACTGCTGTTAGGGTCGGTAGTGGGCTGGACCCGGGCGCAACTGGCTGCCCGGCGGGACGAGAAAATGCTGCCGGCCGTTGCGGCCTGTTTCGAAGACCTGGTTTCGCGCCGGGAACGGCGCGAGCCGGTCGCCTACATTCTGGGACGGCGGGAGTTTTTCGGACGGGAGTTCCGGGTAACACCGGACGTGCTGATTCCCCGCCCGGAAACTGAAACAGTCGTGGAGGCCCTGCTGAGCAGGCTTTCACGGAATGCGGATGTTCTTGATATCGGCACCGGGAGCGGCGCCATAGCCGTGACGGTGGCTGCCGAGCGGCCGGATGTGCGCGTCACGGCCACCGATACCTCTCCGGCCGCGCTGGAAATTGCGGCGGCCAATGCGGCGGCCGCCGGGGTGTCTGCCCGCGTACGCTTTCTGAAGGCTGACCTATTTCCGGTTGTCGCCGGTTTCCGGTTCGACGCCATCGTTTCCAACCCGCCTTACATCGCCGAGGGGGTGGACTTGCCTCCTCAGGTGGCAAACTACGAGCCTCATCTGGCGCTGTTCGGTGGGCGGGACGGCCTTGGTATTATCCGGCGGATTTTTCTCGGAGCCAGATCGCTTCTGGTGCCGGGGGGCCTGCTGGTCATGGAAATCGGGGAGGACCAGGGAGAGCAGGTGCGCGAACTGGCCTTCCCGGCTGGATATGGCAGCGTCGAGATCCTGCCTGACCTCTCCGGCGCGGACCGGATGATCCGCTGCCTGTGGCCCGGCGGAAACCCGGAGCAGGAGGCTGCCGGTGGATAAGTTCCTCATACGCGGCGGTGCGCGTCTCAAGGGGACGGTGCGGGTGTCTGGCGCGAAAAACAGCGCGCTCCCGCTCATGGCCTGCTCCCTGCTTTCAGACGGGCAAAGTGTCCTGAAGGGCGTGCCGCAGCTTGCCGATATCCACACGATGGGGCGGCTTCTGGAAAACATGGGCGCACGTGTTACCCGGTCCGGCGGCGCCGTGACGGTTGATACGTCCGGCGTCCGGAACTTCGAGGCTCCGTACGACCTCGTGAAAACCATGCGCGCATCGGTGCTGGTGCTGGGGCCACTGGTTGCCCGGTTCGGAAAGGCGAAGGTTTCGCTTCCTGGCGGATGTGCCATTGGCGCCCGCCCGATTGACCAGCACCTGAAAGTGCTGGAGGCACTGGGGGCCACACTCCGGGTCGAGCACGGATATGTCTACGCCGAGGCGGGACGGCTCAAGGGCTGCAGGTTCACGTTCGACATCCAGACCGTGACCGGGACGGAGAATGCCCTGATGGCCGCTGCCTGCGCCGAAGGGACGACCGTGCTGGCCAACTGTGCACAGGAGCCGGAGGTAGTCGAACTGGCCGAAGTGCTGGCCTCGATGGGTGCTGGCATCGAAGGCGCCGGAACCGAGCGGATCGTTGTGACGGGAACCAAATCGCTGAAGCCGTTTGCGCGCACGGTGATGCCCGACCGGATCGAAACCGGCACGCTGCTGATTGCGGCGGCCATCACAGGCGGAGACGTGATGCTGGAAAATGCCATTGCCGCCCACTCCTCGGCGGTGGTCGCCAAGCTGGCAGCCACCGGCGTCCAGGTCGAGAACGGCGAGAGCACCATCCGTGTCCGTGCGCCGGACGGTCCCCGGTCGCTGAGGGCAGCCGATGTCGAAACGCAGCCTTACCCCGGCTTTGCGACCGACATGCAGGCGCAGTACATGGCCCTGATGACAGTGGCCAGCGGGACATCGGTGATCTCGGAGAATGTTTTTGAAAACCGGTTCATGCATGTACAGGAACTGGTTCGCATGGGCGCGGATATCCGGATCAAGGGCAACGTCGCCATTGTGCAGGGGGTGCCGCGGCTCACCAGCGCTCCGGTCATGGCGACCGATCTGAGGGCATCGGCGGGACTGGTGCTGGCGGCGCTCGTGGCCGATGGAGAATCGGTGGTAGACCGGATTTACCATCTGGACCGGGGCTATGAAGGGCTTGAGAAGAAACTGGCCACGCTGGGAGCGATGATCGAGCGGTTCGCTGGCCGCTGGCCGGGGAAAGCACCAGGAGACGCATGATTACGGTTGCTGTCGCCAAGGGAAGGGTATTCGACGAGAGCATGGAACTGCTCGCGCCGCTGGGCGTGTCTGCTGAGCAGGTCCGCCGGGACAGCCGCTCGCTCATCCACAACTTTCCGAAGGCAGGCCTGAGCCTGCTGGTGGTCCGGTCGCAGGATGTGCCCACATATGTCGAATCGGGCGCTGCCGAACTGGGTATTGTGGGCAAGGACGTGCTGCTGGAGGGCGGTTCCCGGCTTTTCGAGCTGCACGACCTCGGCATCGGCAGGTGCCGGCTGTCGCTGGCGCGCCGCAGGGGCGACGCGCCGTTTTCAGAGCTGCACCCGGACGAGCCGATCCGGGTGGCGACGAAATACGTGAACCTGACGACGGACTATCTGAACCGGCTCGGGCGCCGGGCCGAGATTGTGAAGCTGTACGGTTCGGTGGAGCTGGCCCCGCTGGTGGGGCTCGCCGACCGGATTGCCGATCTCGTCTCGACGGGCGGGACGCTCAGGGCGAACGGACTCGTCGAGGATGTCGTGATGCTGGAGTCAACCTGCCGGCTGGTGTGCAATCCGGCAGCACTCAAGCTGAAACCGCGGGAAATCCGTGACCTCACGGGCCGCATTGGGGAGCTTTCTGCCGCATGATCGGGATCTTCGACAGCGGCACGGGCTCCTACCGGGAGCGGCTGGAGCGTCTCCGGCCCAGGACCGCCGGCGCCTTGCCGGAAGTGGCCGAGGCTGTCCGCAAGATCATCGAAGATGTGTCCCGGCGCGGCGACGTCGCCCTGCGCGAGCATGCCGCCCGCCTTGACGGGGTCCCCTCCGATGCGGCCGCCGAGGTTCCCAGGGCCGATTTTGCGAAAGCACTTTCGATCGTGGATCCGGCGGTGGTGAAGGCGCTGAAGCTCGCCCGCGAGCGGATCGAGTGGTACCACGCAAAGCAGGTGAGCGGTGGTTACACCGTGCGTGACCGGTTTGGAAGCCGTCTTGAAATGCGCGTGGAGCCGGTAGACCGCGCCGGGGTGTATATCCCCGGCGGCAAGGCAGCCTACCCCTCCACGGTACTGATGAACGTGATTCCCGCCAGGGTGGCCGGTGTCGGGGAGGTGATCGCCACCTCGCCGGGCGCGTCACTGGAATCGAGTCCGGTAATTCTCGCCGCCTGTGCCATTGCCGGTGTCGACAGGCTGTTCCGTTTTGGCGGCGCGCAGGCTGTTGCGGCGCTCGCATTCGGGACCGAAACGGTCCCCGCCTGTCCCGTGGTTGTCGGCCCCGGAAACGCCTATGTCGCGGAGGCCAAGCGCCAGCTTTATGGCCGCATCGGAATCGAGTCAGTGGCAGGGCCGTCGGAAATCGTGGTCATCGCCGACAGTTCGGCCGGTCCGGCCGAGATCGCGGCGGACATGCTCTCGCAGGCCGAGCACGATGAAACAGCGGCAGCGATACTGCTGACCGATTCGCCGCAGCTCGCACGCCTCGTTCAGCACGAGATCATGCGGGCCGTCGAGGTATCGCCGCGGCGGAACATCCTCGAACAGTCGGTGCCGGACCGGGGGATGATCATCCTGACCGGTTCGCTTGCCGAGGCGGTCGAGGTTGCCAACGGGATTGCGCCTGAGCACGTGGAACTGATGGTCCGCCGGCCGGAGGGTCTCGCCCGTCACATCCGGAACGCCGGGGCGATTTTTCTCGGCCGTACGACTCCGGAAGCGATGGGAGATTACCTCGCGGGTTCCAACCACGTGCTCCCCACGGGCGGCGCTGCCCGGTTTTCCGGCCCCCTTGGCGTGGGTGTTTTCCTGAAGCGGACGAGCGTCGTTTATACGTCCGAGAAAGCGCTGAACGTGCTGGGGCCATCGATCGTGGCACTCGCCCGTGCTGAAGGACTTTTCGAGCATGCCCGGTCGGTGGAGATCCGTCTGCCACGTACCGGGCCAAAGCCGGACAGCAGGCCTCCTGCCGGTCCGGGGGGCAAGGTCGTCCAGCTTCCCGGCGGGCGCGGCAAGAAGCCGCAGCTCCGCGCTGTTGACAGCCCTGCCAGGGCAGGGAAACCGGCTGCGGGAAAACTGGCCAAGGTGCACCTGCTCAAGCCGCGCAACAAGCCGGGTGGGGGGAAACGGAAGTGAAGCTCCCGCCTCGGTTTCGTGATCTCGTCCGCCCGGAAGTGGAGGAGATGAAGGGCTATCACGTTCAGGCTGTCCAGGCGAAAATCCGTCTCGACGCGAACGAACTGCCCTATGCGCCCTCGCTCGCGTTCCGCGCCCAGCTGGCGGCGGAATTCAGGAAAATCCAGCCGAACCGGTATCCCGAATCCGATCCTGCGGCGCTGAAGAAGCTGATCCTGAAGCGGTACCGGGCGCCCAGGGACACGCAGGTGGTGCTCGGGAACGGCTCCGACGAACTGATCGGGATGCTGCTGGATGTTTTTGCCGGTCCTGCCCGCTCCCGGCCGAGGCTGCTGGTGCCCAATCCGGCATTCTCCATGTTCGGGATCATCGGCAAGAGCCGCGGTTACGAGGTGGTGTCTGTCGAGACGGACGACGAATTTGATCTTGACCTGAAGGACGTGGGCCGTGCCGTGGTCAGGACACCCGTGAACCTCGTGTTCCTGGCCATGCCGAACAATCCGACCGGCAACTGCTTCGACCCGGATGTGGTGAAATGGCTGCTGGAGGACTCTGGCGCAATCGTGGTTGTGGACGAGGCCTACGGGGATTTTGCCGATTCAAGCTGGGTGGACCGGCTCCCGCGATATCCGAATCTGGTCGTGATGAAGACGCTCTCGAAGGTCGGGTTTGCGACCGCCCGTTTCGGGATGGCGCTCTGCAGCGAGGCTGTTGCTAGCCGGCTGGAGCGGGTCCGGCTCCCTTATAATATCGGGGGATTGAACCTGAAGGTGGCCGAGGTGGCGCTCCGTAATGCGGCCGAAATGGACAGGAACGTGAACCGGGTGATCGGACAGCGGGACTGGCTGTTTGACCGGCTCCGCCGGTTCGAGACGCTGAAGGCGTACCCGAGCGAGGCGAACTTCCTGCTCGTCCGGGTGCGGGGCGGTGATGCGATCTGGCTGTGGGATACGCTGCGGCGGAAAGGTATTCTGGTCCGGAACCTGAGCCGCCCCGGACGGCTGGATGGCTGCCTGAGAATCACCGTTGGTACACCGGCGGAAAACCGGGAGCTGGTAAAGGCGCTCGAAACGCTGGTGGACTGACACCGCACTGGATGTACGAACATGGGTAAAGCGAAAAAAACCAGGAAAACCGCCGGCAGGGCATCCGTACGGACGAAGCCCGCCGGGCGCACGGGAATGGTGAAGCGGACAACCCGCGAAACCGACATACTGCTACGCCTCAATCTCGACGGGACGGGCCGCTACGAGATCGATACGCCGGTGCCGTTCCTGTCCCACATGCTGGCGCAGCTTGCCGTTCACGGCGCAATGGACCTGGAAGTCCGGGCGTCCGGCGACGTGGAGGTGGACGCCCACCACACCGTCGAGGATGTGGCCATCTGTCTCGGACAGGCGTTCAGGGAGGCGGCCGGTGACAAGGCGGGGATCCAGCGGTTCGGTTTTTTCGCCGCGCCGCTGGATGAGGCCTGCTGCGAGACGGTCATTGACCTGTCGGGCCGTCCGCATGTGGTTTTCAACGGAGATGTTCCGTCGGGAAAGATCGGGAATTTCGACGTGGAGATGGTATCGCATTTCTTCCAGTCGTTCGCCAATCACGCACTGGTGACGCTGCACCTGACGGTCCGCTATGGCGAGAACCGCCATCACATTGTCGAGGCGCTGTTCAAGTCATTCGCCCGCGCACTCCGTGTGGCGGTGAGCCCGGCTGCGTCCGGCGGCAAGCCCGCCTCCACGAAGGGCGTTCTTTGAAATTGATCTGGCCGCCGCCAGAGGAGTCCGGATCCCCCAAATGGCTAAGAAGGTTTCGGTAATTGACTACGGCCGGGGAAATCTCGGCAGTGTCGCCAAGGCTCTGGAAGTGGCCGGAGGCGAGGTCAGGGTCGTGAAGGACCGGGCCGAGGTGCTGGCCGCCGACCGGGTCGTGCTTCCGGGGCAGGGGGCTTTCGCCGACTGCATGACGACGCTCGCCTCCCGCGGCCTCTTGGAAGCAGTCCGGGAAAAAATCGAGGGTGGCACGCCGTATCTCGGCCTGTGCCTTGGCCTCCAGATCCTGTTCGAACACAGCGAGGAGCATGGCGGCAAGGAAGGGCTGGGAATCATTCCGGGCCGGGTGATCCGGTTTCCCGATCCCGGCTTCACGCAGCTCAAGGTGCCGCACATGGGGTGGAACTCGATCCGCAAGGAGCGTGAAGCCGGACTATTCAGCCGGATTCCGCAGGAAGAGTATTTCTATTTCGTTCACTCGTACTTCGCGCAGCTGACGCCGGATAACCGGAACTGGGTAGCGGCGACGACCGACTACGGGACGAATTTCATTTCTGCCGTTTCAAAGGACAATGTTCACGCCACCCAGTTTCACCCGGAAAAAAGCCAGTCGGCCGGTATCCGGCTGCTGGAAAATTTCCTTGCCCTGTGAGCGGACCGGAAACCGATAGGATACGCTGCGCCCGGCCATGATTGTCTATCCAGCCATCGACATTCGCGGAGGACAGTGCGTCCGCCTTTCTCAGGGCGATTACGCACGGGAAACGGTTTACAACCCGGATCCGGTCGCGCAGGCGAGGGAGTGGGTCCGCCGGGGAGCCGAGTGGATTCACGTCGTTGATCTGGACGGCGCCCGCGACGGGCTTCCGGTCAACCGGGATCTCGTTGCGCGGCTTGTGCAGGACTGTCATGTGCCGGTGCAACTGGGCGGTGGTATCCGTACGCCGGAATTGGCGGCGGGCTACATCGATGCTGGAGTCAGCCGCATCGTGCTGGGTTCGCTGCTGGTGCGTGAACCGGACAAGGCGTTCGAAATCATCCGGAACTTCCCCGGCAAGGTGGCCGCCGGCATTGACGCCCGGGACGGAATGGCGGCCGTGCAGGGCTGGACCGAATTGACGGGAGTTTCCGCCCTGGATCTGGCCCGGAAGGCACTGGAAGCCGGGGCGACGCATGTGATCTATACGGACATTTCCCGCGATGGCATGCTGGAGGGACCGAACCTCGAGCAAACCTCCCGGCTGGCGGCAGATACCGGACGGGTGATCGCGTCGGGCGGAGTTGCCCGGCTGGACGATATCCGGGCACTGTCGGAGATTGCCGGGGTCGAGGGAGTGATTGTCGGCCGGGCTCTCTATGAGTCGAAGTTTACCCTTGAGGATGCTATCGACGTGGCCGGTTGATGAACCCCAGGTTCGGCTGAAGGAGAAATTTCCCAGATGAAATCCACGATGGTGCTGACGGTTCTGATGGCAGTCGTTTTGGTTGTTCCGGCCTGCAACCGGCGGCGGAGTTACGAGGAGCGGCAGCGTGGAACTGATCGGCAGGCAGCCGACACCGGCCCCGGAGGATTTCAGAGGGCGGAAACCCTTTCCCAGTTCAGCTGTCCCGGCATCGACCCCCGCCGGTATTACGACATGGCTGGCAAGGGGAAGCCGCCCGAGGGCAGTTCAGGGACCACGGCCCGGCTGGCTGGGGAGCGGGCGGCCCGGATCAATGCTGCGGACAGGCTCCTGAAAAAGACGGCGGCCGAGTGCGGCCTCAGGCCCGCTGCTGCTGCCCGGCTGGTTCCCGGCGACCTTCGCATCAACGAGGCGCGTGTTCTAAGCGAAACGCCCGATGGTACTATCAATGTCACCATCACGGTTCAGGGGAAGGATATTCTGGAACTGATGGCCGGTGCCGTGGAGTAGGAACCGGCATTTCCCCTTGTTCTGGCCGTTTTCACGCACTGCGGCAGGTTTTTCAGCGCGGGCAATTGCGCCCGCGCCGTCCTGCGTTCTACCATCCGCCCCGTAAAGCAAAACGGACCGGAATAACTCAGCCGGCCACAACTGCTTGTGGAGAAGGTGGAAAGACCCCATGGCAAAACGGGTTCTGCTGGTGGACGATTCCGTCACCACCGCGAAACAGCTTGAAAGCATCATTGTCGGCCTGAACGGCTTTGAAATAGTCGGGCATGCCAAAAACGGCGCCGAGGCGGTGAAGATGTACAAGTCCCTGACCCCGGACATCGTGTGCATGGATATCGTCATGCCGCTGATGGACGGACTCCAGGCGACCCGGGCCATCCTGCAACTGGACCAGAACGCCAAGGTCGTGATGATCTCGTCACTGGGCGGCGTGGGCGACAAGGTGGTCGAAGCGCTCAAGGTGGGCGCCAAGGACGTGATTGCCAAGCCGTTCGAGCCCGAGAAGATAAAGCAGACGCTGACGTCGCTGTAAGGTTTTTTTACCGGATACCGGAAAGGGTGGAATCGCCGTGGGAGTGAAGTTTTTCGGACAGTTCCTGCTGGAGCAGAAGATCATCAGCGCTCCGCAGCTTGTCGAGGCGGTGGAGTATCAGCAGGCGCAGAACCTGAAGCTCGGCGACTACGCCGTGAAGAAGGGCTACCTCACCAGGGAGCAGTCGGCCCAGATCAACCGGCTGCAGCAGCAGAAGGATCTCAAGTTCGGCCAGGCCGCCGTTGATCTGAACCTCCTGACGGCGAAGCAGGTGGATGAGCTTCTGCTGATGCAGCAGAATGACCATATCTATCTCGGCGATGCAGTCGTTCTGAAGGGCTTTGCGGCGCGTGACGTCGTGGACAAGGCGCTCGCGGCGTTCAAGGAAGACCAGAAGGTCTACGACACGGCGGGCGGCATCCCGGTCCCGAGCGAACTCCAGGTTACCGATACCGTGCGGGTATTTGTGGACATGACGCAGAAGATGCTGCTCCGCATGGGCGGCGTCGAAACCAAGGTGATGGGGAACGAGTGGATCACCGGTTCGGTCATGCCGCCCGGAAAGGCGTCCCTGATCCGGTTCGAGGGCGGGATCAGGACGTCATACATACTCGGCCTTCCTGAAGCCGTAACTGCCACGATCGGCCTCAAGCTGCTCGGCAGCATGTTCGACCCGAATGATCCGGTGGCGCTTCAGGATTCGGTCCAGGAGTTCTGCAACATTGTCACAGGCAACGTGGTGGCCCGCCTCGCCCAGATGGGCGTGCGCTCCGAAATACTGCCGCCAGATGTGATATCCGGACCGATTTCGCTGGGCACGGGACGCGCCCTCAAATACAACCTGGCGACGCCGGACGGCCACCAGGTCCTGCTCGCACTGGTGCTTTAGCTGCGGGGCCCTAGTTTTCCCTGGTCACTGTGAACCAGAAGATGTTCCGGGCGGCGCTGCCGAGCCGGTACATCCCTCTCCCGAGAAACTGGCCGGGCCTCGTTTCGCGCACTTCATCCACCAGCGGGCGCATGATAGGCGGGTTCTTGCGCGTGTCATAGATGATCTTCGTGACTTCGGTCCCGTCGGCAGACATTCCCTTTTCCACACGGAAATGGCCAGCCTTGATCAGTTTCCCCAGAAAGGCGTTGTATCCCCGGATGCCGTCAGGGGTCCGTTCGAACACCTTCGTATGGCCGAGAAAGCGGATTGGCCGCGGCAGGAAGCGGGCGACCAGATGAACGGCATAATCGCCCGTCAGTGCATCCGGCTCCTGCGGCACGGCGGTTTCAAACTGCTGCTGTAAGTTCATCATGACCATCAACCCTCATGGCGAGCCTGCGGGACAGTTCCCGCTCCTGCCATCCAAGGATAGGTGGTTATGTGTGAACGGGAAAGGGACAGTCAGGGCGAATCCGGGCGAACAGATGAGGGCCGTTCATCGGGAATGTCGGAGAGCCGGACAGGGTCCAGGCCGGCAGGGCCGGGCTCATCCTCGATGACGGCCGGGTATTCTCTGGCCGGATCGGCTGCCGCAGCCGGCGGCCCGGATGGCTGCCATACCGGTTCGCTGGCCAGCTGCAAATAGTCCGGAACTCCAGCATTGACAGGTAGGTCGAGTTCCCGGCTGGCATCGCTCCGGTTCGGAGTGAAGATGCTGGTTGCCATGCGGAGAGAAACATTGGCGGAAGCAGGACGCGCCTGTGGTGCCGGCGACAGCATCTGCTCAATGGCGAGGGCATACAGCCGCTCGCCATCGGGACCGTACAATAGCCGGTAGTTCGACCAGCTCTTGAAGATCTTTTTCACGTAGTTCCGGGTTTCCCGGAACGGTATCTCCTCGGTGAATTCGTCGGCTTCCAGGTTGCCGAACCGCTCATGCCAGCGCCGGAGATTGTGCGGGCCTCCGTTGTAGCTGGCGACGGCATATACGACATTCCCGTCGAATTCGCGGATGAGCTGGCGCAGATAGGTGCTTCCGAGCAGGATGTTCTGATCCGGAGTCCTGAGTCCGTTCAGGTCAACCTTGCCCAGTTTCAGGGACTTCGCCACCTGGTTCGCTGTCTCGGGAATGAGCTGCATCAGGCCGTGGGCGTTGGCAGGAGAAGCGGCCATCGGATCATAAGCCGACTCCTCCCGGATGATGGCCAGTATGAACCGCGCATCCAAGGCGTTCTTCTGGGCCATCGCGTTGACTGGCTCCAGGTAAGCCCGCGGGTAGAGGGCGCGCCAGCTCCGGACATTGGCGATCTCGGGCACCGAGGGCTTGCCGAGGGAGTTCCATCCCCAGGTGCGAAGGCGCCGGTAGTCCCCGGCTTCTTCGAGCAGCGGCAGGAGGCGGCTCACCTGCTCGCCCGGAGGATTACCCTGGGCGACGAAGTCCAGCTCGTCTCCGGCTTCGCTGGTAAGTCCCAGGACGAGCAGTTCCATCGCCGTCAGGACCGATTCACGCCGGAGGCCGCTGAATGCCAGCGCAAGCTGCGCCAGTTCCGGCTCCTGACGGAGCGGAGCCGGAGCAAGCGGCAGCGGCTGTCCGTCTTCGGGAAGCATCTGCGCGAAGATGCGGTCTGCCGGGAGACGGTCCAGTCGTCCCCGGGCCAGCGCGCCATAGTAGTGCCAGTTCTGTCCGTTCCACAGGCGGGAATAGATTGCGTCCGCCTCGTCCGTGCGGCCGGTCTTTTCGAGTGCGCGTGCCTGCCAGTAAAAGGCGCGTTCGTACTCTTCGCCGCTGGTGCGGCCCTCGTTTGTCTTTTCGAACCAGGCGATCGCGGAGGGGTAGTCACCGGCCAGATAGTCCAGCCACCCGAGCTGGAACCGGGCTGCATGGGCCCAGTCCGATTTGGGAAACCGGGCGTTGATCTGCTCGTATAGGGACTTCGCCTCCGCAATCCGCGGGGCGACATGGTGGAAACGGGCTGCGTGATACAGGGCCTCGCCAGCCACGGCAGGGTCGGTGAAATCCCGTGCGATGCCGAGGAACATTTCGATCCCCTGCATTTCACTGGTCCTCACCGTTGCGTGTGCCATACGCAGGCGTACCGGCGCCGTGTTCTGTCCCGGTATGGCGAGGGCCTGCCGGTAGGCATTCCGGGCTTCGGGAAAACGCCGGTCCCGTTCCAGCGCACGGCCAAGTGCCAGCAGTCCGTCGAACCAGCTTCGCTCGCCGCGCTCCCTGAGCGCAGGCAGTACGGCTTCCAGTTCCTGGACGGCCTGCCGGGAGCGGTTGTTGTCGGCAAGCTGGCGGGCCCGAGCAAGTGTCCGGGAAGGATTTGCTGAAAACGGCGGCTCGCCCAGCTCGTTCCGGATACTGACGATCCGGCCGGATGACTGGTCAGCCTCGGGCGTCAGGGGGAAGTCATAGTAAAGCGTCTCGTAACGGGAAAGGGCTTCGAGTCCGCGGCCTAGGGCCGCGAGTGAATCAGCCTGATTCAGCAGAACCTGCGGGCGGTTTGCCAGGTACAGCTCACCCTGCAGGTTGGGATTCCGCTGCATGATCTCATAGAGCTGGATGGCGTCCTCGAAGCGGCCCTTGCGGAAATAGACGTTGGCAAGATTGAATCTGGCCTCGATCGCCCGCCGGCTGCCGGGGAAGCTGTCGATCAGCCGTTCGTAGAGTTCGGCCGCATGCTCATGATCTTCGGCCAGAGAATGGCTCTGGGCCCGGAAATACAGGGCGATCGGCTGAAGAGTCGTGTTGGTATCCCGGATACGTTCAAACCAGCGCCGGGCTTCCGGGTAGTTCCGCTGTGAAAGCGCAATCCAGCCACGCATGAAATGGATCCGGTCGCGTGTCGTGGGATCGTCAAAACGGGAAGAGTTGGCATCGAGAAGCTGCTCGGCAAGACCATATTTGCCGGCGATAACGGCGTGCCGGATCTGCTCGAACGCCTCGGAAGCCGTGGAAGGCGTTTCGTGCGTGGAAGATTCGCGGGATCCCCAGGTACAGGCAGCCCCGGCGCCACTAAACGCCAGTGCCAGGATCCAAACGGCGAAACCGTTCCGGTTCATTCGTCTCTTCATTCCAAGGCAGCAACGATCAGCCCGGCTCTCTCACCCGGTGTCCATTCTGACCGGTCTGGCGTCCGGGAACCAATGCGGTGTTTCAAGGATGCCGCTCCGGAGATTTCACCGCTGTAAATATTGCGGGAGGGTCCCGCCATGGTGGCCGGACGCTCGTCTTTGTCCGGTAGACGGGCTACTCAATCCGCATAATGAAGAACCCTTCACGGCGAGATTTGCCCCGTCGCGGTTTTCGCAGGGATGAGCGTCCTGCGAGCGCGTCTGATACCGGGGTTGGCGACGCACGCATTGTCTGTGGCCGCCGGGCTGTCGAGGAGGCGCTTCGCGCCGCTTCACCGGTCCGGCACCTGTATGTGCTTGCCGGATCCCAGGGTGGAGAATACCGCCAGCTCGTGGATCAGGCCCGCGAGCGCCGGGTAAAGACTTCATTCGTGGATCGTGACGGCCTGGACCGGCTTTCGGCGGGCCAGAGGCATCAGGGTGCAGTGGCCGTTCTGGATCCGTTCGCCTATGCCGATCCCGAGCAACTCATCCAGGAGGTTGCCCGGAACAGGGGTCTTCTGGTTGTCCTCGATTCGGTGCAGGATCCCCAGAATCTGGGCGCCGTGATCCGCTCGGCCGAGGCGTTTGGTGCCGGGGGCCTGCTGATACCCAAGGACCGGCAGGCACCGGTGACACCTGCTGCCGAGCGGGCGGCTGCCGGCGCCACCGCCCATCTTCCGGTGGCGCGGATTGGCAACCTCGCCCGGATGCTCACCCACCTGAAGGAGATGGGCTACTGGATCGTCGGGGCTGACGCGAACGAGGGGATTGATCCCGAACGGCTTGATCTGGACCGGCCGCTGGCGCTGGTGCTGGGTTCGGAGGAAAAGGGAATCCGCCCGCTGAACCTGAAGCAGTGTGATGCCCGTGTCCGTATTCCGCTGACCGGCAAGGTGGCCTCCCTGAATGTCAGCGTTGCGGCCGGCGTGCTGCTCTATGCACTTGCCGTGGAGAAGGGAAACCGCTGATTCCCTGTGGACTGGATTCGCGCAAGAGCTGCCCTGATCCGGGACATTCTGGTCATCCTGCTGTCCCATCTGCTCCACTGCCTGGACCTGTACAAACCGTACCGGATACTTTTTTCACGGGATAATTTTCACAACTATCTCCCGATCCGGGCGATCCTCCATCACCGGCTCCAGGCCGGTGAGCTGCCGCTGTGGAATCCGTACCTCTACATGGGGATTCCCTATCTGGCGGATCCGGTGAGCGGCGTGCTCTATCCGCCCCACTGGCTGCTTGCGCTGGACTATGACTACCGTATGATGACGACGCTGATTGTCGCCGCCCACTATCTGCTCGCCCAGATACTGATGTACGGATTCCTGCGGTCGCTGAAGTTGCCGGGGCTGGCCGCCGTGGGCGGAGCGATTGTCTACGTGACGTGCGGATATGTCTCCATGGAGACCACCGCTCACCAGATGCTGTATGCCCATGCGTGGCTGCCGGGGTTTGCCTGGGCGCTGAACACGCATCTCGGTGGCGGCCGGTTCGGACTGCCGCTGGCGGTGGCGGCATGCTCTCTCATGCTCTACGGCGGCGATCCGCAGACGCTGGTTCTCGCATTGGCGGCGTCGGGTCCAGTGGTGCTCTGGAGATGGCGGGGCAAGCCGTTGCGGGCCGCGGGCACACTGGCGGCCCTCGCCCTGTTCCCGTTCGTTCTGTACCTGCCGGTCCTTCTGCCGATGCTCGATTTTGCCGCTGAATCCGCACGGTCAAGAATGCAGGGCCTGCCGCAGGCGATCGCCTGGAGTTTTCATCCCCTGAGGCTTCTGGAACTTTTTGCTCCCAACCTGTTTGGCCGCTCCATCGGTGACCTGACCTTCTGGGCCGAACGCCCGGACGGGCCCTTTGCGGGCGGGTTCTATACCGACTCCGCCTACATGGGCTTCGCAACGATTCCGTTTGTGATGGGGGCCCTGATTACAGGGACACGCCGCCGGGATCTGTGGTTCTGGACCGGCCTGGCGGCAGCCGGGTTTCTGGTGGCCATGGGACAGCATTTGCCCTTTTACCGGTGGCTGTATGATTACCTGCCAGGGTGGCGGTTGTTCCGGTACCCGGAGCGCCTGCTGATCGTTCCATCATTTGCACTGGCTGCCGCGTGGGCAATTGCCACTGAAGGGCTTGCGGCAGGCCGCCGCGGCGGGACGATCATCTGCCTGCTGGCGGGAGCGATGATCCCCGCAGGATTATGGCTCACGTCACTGGGAGACTGGCTGGTTGCGCTGGGGGACCAGAAACACTTTTTTCCCGGACGTTTCCACGTTTCCAGTACTTCGCAGGGTGCTCTGGCCGTGTGCCTGCTGACAGCACTGGTGTTGTGGCTGCGGCCGGTCCTGGGGGGCGAGCGGCTGATGGGCCTTCTGGTGGCGCTTGTCCTGGCCGATACGGTGTCAGCCAGCCGGGGCCCCATGATGACGATGGACGCACGGCTGCTGAGGGACGCTCCTCCGGTGGTCCACCTGTTCGGACTGGGTCCTCACCGGCAGGGACCGGTCGCGCATGTGACGGACCGGGCATCTGTCGATACCTATGTGATGGCCGGAAGTGCCCCTGAAGGCGGATACCGGCGCGAGCTTCGCAAGGAGTTTCTCGTCCGGATGTATCTTGCGTGGGAGACGATGGAGAGCGCCATTGCGGGGGCGCTGGGTTATGTTACTCCCGATGGGCCGTCGGAAAACTCATACCACCTGGGACTTTACCGGCTGAAGCAGGCCCTTCCGGAATTCGACCTGTACCGCCTGCTTGGCGTGGGTTTCATGACGTCGCGTGCGCTGGGGCGAATGAGTGAAACAGGGTGGACTCCCCTGGGCAAGGCAACATTGAGTGGCCTGCAGGTTTATCGCGCTCCGTGGCCGGCGCAGCCGGTGATCTGCCCCGCAAGGTCGGAAACCGTTGCGGATTTCGGGTCGCTGGTCGAGCGGGCCCGGTCGGCGGATTTCTCGCCGGAAACGGTCGCCCTGTTTGTGGGTGGGGAAACGGGCACGTCCGGTAATCAGTTTGAAGGTGGCCCGCCAGCCGCCGCGCAGAACTGCCGGGTGACGGACTGGCGGCACGAGCGTGTCGTGATCGAGAAGGACGATCCCGCTCCGCGGTGGGTGGTCTACCGGCGGGCACATTCGAAGGGGTGGAAAGCCTATCTGGGTGGCAAGCCGGTGCCGGTGCGGCTGGCCTGGGGGCTTTTCCCGGCTGTCCAGGTTCCGGAAGGAAGGCACGAAATCGTGTTTTCCTATGAGCCAGACGCGGTTGCACTTGGATTCTGGATGGGCGCCATAGCTTGGTGCCTGTGGGTTTCGTGGCTGTTCGGACTTGCGATTCACCGGAGGGTTGAGATCGCTTATCGGCTAACTGGTTAAACCACTTGACCAGTTGGCTGTATTCTCTTAGGGTTTCACCGACTGACGGGGGTGCCCGGTGGGCGTGAAAGCGGCTGAAGAGACAGCGCAGACGAGCCAGAGGGCCGAAAGCGTGGCCGGGCGGCTGGTTCCGGCCGGTTATCAGTGCCGCCATCTGGGCAGAGGCAGCCAGACGATCGTGCGTGCCCTGGTTCGCGCCCTGATGCCCAAGAAAATCCGTTTCCAGTTCGATGCAGAGACGGAACTGGCCGGCTTTGTAGATCAGTTCATCGCCTTTCTCCCCCGCCATGTGGCGCTGGTTTTTCCAGTGGGCTTGCGCCTGATCAGCTGGTCGGGATTCCTTACCTGCGTCCGGCCTCTGACGCTCATGTCCCCGGAAGCGGGCGAGCGGCACCTGAAGTCTCTGGGCGAGAGCCCGGTTTTCCTGATCCGCGAGGCGGTAAAGGGGCTCCGGTCGCTGATCCTGCTCGGGTTCTACTCGCACCCTGAGATCACCCGCCATCTCGACTATTTTCCGCAGGACTGGGTGGACCAGAAAGTGGCCGAGCGGGTGAGCCGGTGGGGGCTGCGGGTTCCCGATCTGAGGGAGATTGCGGCGCTTCCGGGCGGTCCCGAAGGCGTGACGATCCGGGGGCAGTATGACGAGCATCTGAAAGCCGACAGCACGCTTGTCGATTTCCGGGCGGCATGGACACGGGCTTCGGAGATCGAGATAGCCGCCGCCCGCCGTGCGGCTGAACGGGCCGCGGCGAATCTGGCCGCGCAGGAAGCTGCGGCACAGATGGGAACGGGGAACTAGTCATGCCCGGACGGCTGCTCGAATCCCGGCACGTGCACGGACCGCTCGAAATCGAGGCGGATGTCGCCATCTGCGGTTCCGGTGCTGGCGGTGCCGTCATGGCCGCCGAACTGGCCGAGGGCGGGCTCAAGGTAGTAGTGCTGGAAGAGGGCAGCTACCACCCAACGGCCGAGATCAGTGCCAATGCACCGGAAATGGTGCGCAAGTTCTACCGCGATGCAGGCACGTCGGTCATCGTCGGCAAGCCCAACGTCATCTTTGCCGAAGGCCGGTGCGTGGGCGGGTCCACCGTAATCAATGGGGGCATGTGCTGGCGGACTCCGGAACGTGTTCTCCGCCGCTGGCATCTGGAATTGGGCCTCCGGGGTTTCAGTGCGGCGGATACGGCAGGATATTTCGAGCGGGTCGAAAAGAGCATCAACGTGGCCCGGCAGGATCCGGACACCATCAGCGCGCACGATATGGCGCTGAAGAAGGGTGCGGACCGCCTCGGCTACCGGACCCAGTGGAATACGCGGAACCAGCTTCACTGTACCGGCACCAACAACTGCGCCTTCGGCTGCCCATCGGGCGGCAAGCAGGCGATGACGGTGAGCTATCTCCCGAGGGCCATGAGCCGGGGTGCGACCATTCTCGCCGACACGAAGGTAAGCAGCATCTGGATCGAAAAGGGAACGGCGGTGGGGTTCCGGGCCGTTGCCATTGATCCAGTCACGGGCCGCCCGCGCTTTCCGGTCAATGTCCGGGCCCGGACGACGGTGCTGGCGGCCGGAGCAACGCAGACACCGGTCATCCTCCAGCGGCAGGGCATCTGCAACTCGTCCGGGCAGGTCGGCCTCAACTTTACCTGTCATCCGAATGCCAAGGTCGTGGCTGTCATGGACCGCGATATCTATGGATGGAAGGGTGTTCATCAGGCGGTGCAGGTCCATGAGTTTCTGGACGAGGGGCTGATCTTCGCCGCGGTCTTTGTTCCCCCCGCGCTTCTCGCCATGAGCATGCCGTTCGTGGGGGATGCCATGCTGGAGTTCCTTGAGAACATCAACCGCATGGTGATTTCCGGCGTGCTGGTGGAAGACACCACCACAGGGCGTGTCAGGCCAGGACCGATGGGATCAGCGCTCATGACCTACCAGATTGATCCTGCCGGGTTCGGCCGCGTTCTGAGAGGAATGGCCCTTTGCTCGGAGATGCTGTTCGCCTCAGGGGCGAGGCGGGTATACCTGCCCATCCACGGCCTGCCCTGGATTGACAGCGCCGACGACATCAACCGCATCTACCAGACCGGCATCAGGCCCGAGGATGTGGAACTGCTTACCGTTCATGCGATGAGCACCTGCCGGATGGCAGCCGACCCGCGGTGGGGCGTTGTCGGTCCCACGGGCGAGACCTGGGACGTGAAAAACCTGTTCATTGCCGATGGTTCCATAGTGCCAACCCCGGTGGGCCTGAACCCCCAGGAAACGATCATGATGCTGGTCACGCGCCAGGCCGATTTCATCCTGACCGAGTGGGGCAAGCTCCGGAGGGCGGCATGATCTTCGAGTTCGATCACGAATTTCCGCTGCCGCGCGAGGAGCAGGAATACGGCTTCGCCTGTGAGGAGCATGAGCGGGCGATCGACCGGGCCCACGGGCATGGCGGACGCCAGATTGTGTCATGGACCGACAATGGCCATGCGTTTCACCGCGTGTTCCTGTACCGGTCAGAAGTCGCTATTCCATCGTGGCTCGCCAGGCTGATTGGCCGCGAGGTGGGCCGCTCGACGCAGACCATGTGGTATGACCGGAGTGCCCATGCGGGCGGCTATGACATCGTTACCGATCCGCTGGGGGACCGTTTTGTCTATCGAAGCCGGTTTGAGATCGTTCCGCGCGGTCCCCATTCCAGCGCCCGGGTGTCGCGGCTGGAACTGGATGTGAAGCTCCCGCTTCCCGGTATCAGGGGGATGGTGGAGCGGCGCATTGCCGGCGAGATCCAGTCGCGTGCTCCCCTGGAACTGGAAGCCACGCGCCGGTTCTATGCGGAAACCTGGCCGCGCATCAGAACCGAGGTCATGTCCCGCTGGCCACAGCAGGTGATCCTGGCAAATTCGGGTTCGGTGGAACCGCTCGATCTGCCGGTGGCGAGGGCGGGGTGATCCCGTGCTGAAACTCTTTCCGAGCCGCCGCGCCCGTGCCGAGGCCCGCGCCCGCCGGAACATGGCCGCCGGGACAGTACTCCTCACGATCTACCTGTACCCGGGCCAGCGATGGTTTTACCGGAAATATCTCGCCCGGCACATCGATCCGCTGCTGACGGATGAAAGGGTCCGCCGTCTCGCTCCGGAGCTTTACCAGAACCTCGCCGCCTACACGCTGCTTTTTGTGGTGCCGCAACTGCTCAATGTGGCAGTGAACCGGCAATGGCCATCTGCGGTGCGGAGCGGGTTCGGACGCTGGTGGATCGGTTTGCCGCTGACGGCAATCGGCATGCCTCTTGTGTATGCGATCGCACGGGCAGGCGCGAAGGATGCCGCCATCCAGGAAGAGTACCCCCTGCCGCCTTCGGCGGCGGCCGATGCGGGCGATTTCGTGTTGTGGGAGATATCCGAGGGCCTCTACTACACGGCATGGGAAAGCTTTTTCCGGGGTTTTCTTGAGGCCCCGATGGAAGAGGCGTACGGCAAGGACGCCGCTGTCTGGTTCCAGACGGCGCTTTCGACGGTTGCGCATCTGGGAAAACCGGCTGCCGAGACTTTTGGGGCCATTCCGGGCGGCATTGCCTTTTCATGGCTTGCCCGGACGACGCGGTCCTGGATTTACCCGATGCTCCTGCACTGGGAACTGGGAATACTGACCGACTATTTCGCTGCTCGTGAGAGCGGCCGCAATCCTTTCGGCGTGACCGCCGGTGAACGTCAGCCACCGCCCCCGAAACCGGAAAAAGCGGTGAAGCAGAAGACCGCACGATCCAGAAAGAAAAAATGAAAGCGGTAGTCACCGGCGGGGCCGGCTTCATCGGGAGTCATCTGGTCCGGGCCCTGCTGGATGCGGGAATCGACGTCCGGGTGTTCGACCTGCCGCAGGCGGTAAGGGAGAACCTCGCGGGTCTCCCGGTCGAATGGCATCCGGGCGACCTGACGAGGCCGGATGATGTCCTCGATGCCTGCGAAGGGATGGATCTGGTTTTTCACCTGGCTGCGCTGGTGAGCGACTGGGGTGAATGGAATCTCTTTGAGCGGGTGAATGTGGGCGGGACGAGGAATGTGCTCGACGCCGCCCGTGTGACAGGCTCCCAGCGAACGGTCATGATGAGTTCGCTCGCGGTGCATCCCTACACCGGATGGCGCATGGCCGACGAGACGACGCCCCGCGAGCCGGGTGGGAATCCCTACCGGCGATCGAAGATACTAGCGGAAGATATTTGCAGGGAAGCTGTGCGGAATGGCCAGCCGGTGACCGTGATACGGCCCGGCGTCTTTCCCTTTGGCGAGCGGGACCGCACATCATTTCTTCCGCTGGTGAAGGCCCTGAAGTCCGGGCTCTATGTCCATATCAACCGCGGCGATGCGCTTATTACCACGGCCTATGCGGGGAACCTCGCACGCGGGATGGTCCAGGCGGCGCTGTCGGAACGCGCGGCAGGGGAAACCTATATCCTAGGCGATGCGGAACCGGTCCGCTGGCGTGATCTCATGGCGCGGATCGCCTTGCGCGTGGGTGCTCCGGTGCCCACGGCGTCGGTACCGGGATGGTTCGCCGACCGGCTCAGCGACGGTTTCGAGGCGGTCTGGTCCCGTCTCGGCCGCAAGGAGGCCCCGCCACTGACCCGGTACCGGACAAGCGTTCCGCAGCGGGATCTGTGGTTCGTTTCCGCCAAGGCCGGGCGCCACTTCGGTTACCAGCCGGAAACCGGGCTGAACGAGGCCCTCGACCGCACGGTCCAGTGGTGGCGAACTGTCAGGTAGGAAGCGGAACCTGTTTTACTGCAGCGGCGTATTCGCGCATCATTCGGCTTACAACCTCGCCTGCCGGGCTGATGTCGTCGATGAGGCCCACGTTCTGCCCTGCGGACCAGACATCTTTCCAGGCGTTTCCCTTGCCGAAGTTCGCGTCGTATGAGGGCTTGAGAAAGTTTCCCCAGACGCCGCTGACCTTGTTGGAATAGATAATGTCATCCGGACCGCAGGCGATGATCATCTCCTTGAACTCCTGTGGGGCATCGGATTCGGGAGTGGCAATGAAGCGCGTTCCGACGTAAGCCGCTCCGGCTCCGAGGGCCAGTGCGGCGGCGATCTGCGCGCCGGTCGCAATACCACCCGCAGCGACGACGGGAAGACCGGTTTTCTCCCTGAGGTAGGGCACCAGCACCAGTGGCGAAATCGCCCCCGCGTGGCCGCCGGCACCGGCGGTGACCGCAATCAGTGCGTCAGCTCCCGCGTCCTTTACCTTCATGGCGTGCTTGAGATTGATCACATCGCAAAAGACCCGCGTTCCCACCTTCCGGGCCTTTTCCACGACCTGGGCCGGGTTGCCGAGGCTTGTGATGATGAGCGCGACTTTTTCCTCGATACAGGCGTCCATGTCCTGGAACAGCCGCGGATTTTCCAGTGGCCCCATCCCCTTCACGATCAGGTTCACGCCGAACGGCTTGTTGCCGACCTTTGCCTTGATCTCGGAAAGGGCCTGCCGGAACTCCTCGTGCGTCCGGTAGTTGAGGCTCGGGAAGGCTCCAAGCCCGCCGGCGTTGGTCACGGCGGCGACCAGCTCCACACGCGAAACAAGAAACATCGGCGCACCAATGATCGGAACCTGCATTCCAAGCATTCGTGTGATTTCGGTTTCAACTTTCATTGGAGCCTCCGGTCCCGGGCCTTCCATGTGTCTTCGAGGCTCCGGGCCGCCGGGACAGTAGCACGGTGCCGCTAACTGGCCAGTGTCCGGAGTGGAACTGTGATAAACTGAAACCCATGACGAAGGCTTACCCACCTCCTGGACGGAGCCAGATCATTGGAGCGCTTGGTGGCACGCTTGGCGCGGTAATATGGATTTTTCCGCTTTGCTTCATGTCCGGTGACTGGCTGACGGCGGTTGTGGTGGGAATTGCCGCGTATGGGGTGTTCATGAGTGGTATTACCGCTCATCGCCGCCAGCCGGAGCGGCTTCACGAAATTATCCGGATCGAGACAGTTGTTCTGGGTTCGCTGAACATTGCCGTCATCCTGTTCCGGTGGGATTACTGGATGGTCCACTATCGCCAGTCGCGCTTCTATGATTCCAGTGCCGACCTGCCCGCACCGGTAGTGGCACTGCTTGTTGCTTCCGTGGCCGGGTTCATTCTCTGGATGAACTGGAAGGACAGCCGCCGGACAGGCCCCCCGCCGGGCTGATTGTCAGCCGCTCCGGGCTGCCGTTACCTGGGCCACGACGGCGGGGCTGGGGATTTCGAGATCGGTGTGAATCTGTATCTGCACGTCCATCTCGCTCAGTTTCTGGTACACCTTTCCGGTCCGGCGGATGGGCCACCAGTCGTAAAGGAAAATCTCCAGTGGCCGCCACATGGCCACCCAGCCGCCGATGGTGAGGCTCTCGGCGAAAATGGTCGCCGCCGTGCCATGCCAGGTGTGCTGGATCAGGTCAGAGGCGAGCAGGCACCCCACGAGAAATGACAGCCCCACGAGCAGGCTCAGCCGGCCCTGCTTCAGGAACTGGCGCAGCTTGCGGCGGTTCCGTTCCACCCGGTAGCTGAAATACCGGTGGATCGCCTCGGCAGTCTGTCCCGGCGCGGAGAGATCTGTCACCGGCCGTTCAATATGGACAAGCAGGCGCAGGGGCATGTCGGAGGGGAAATCCTCGGCCCATTCGACAATGAACGCCTCGGCTTTGTCGTCGAGATCCTTGTCGGTGAACGGCGACGGATCCATCGAATTGAAGAGCTGGTTCACGTCATGTAGACGGAGTTCGATCACACCCTCGGTCTTCTGATGTTTCGCCAGGGAATCGTCCATTGCACCGGGAGTATGATTGATGGGGTTCGGCCGGGCGAGGGGCTATACAGCCGGAGGGCGGTTCTTGATCTCCCGGTATTTGAGGAATCTGCCGGTGAATTCATCTTCTTGCTCCCCCGTCCACGCAACGGCAGTCCAGCCCCGAAGCATTTCGCACTGCCGTATGTGACGTGCCAGTTCGGGGCCAGGACCGTCCCAGCTGAACCCCAGCCGGCGCAGGCCATTCAGACGGACGTAAATGGGGATGGCGATGGCTTCCGCCAGTGTGGGCTCGCTGCCGCAGAGCCATTTCTGTCCGGTGAGCCACGTTTCCATCTGCGCGAAGGCGGCGGCCAGATCCCTCGATCCGGTGGCGATCCCTTCCGGAGTAATTCCGTAATAGACACGCACCGCCGACAGCATGAGATTAAGATCGAGCCACCGTACGCGTTCCATCACGGCCGCACGCGCCACTGGGTCGGCGGGCAGCATGGGGTTTTCCGCGATCTCGCGTTCCAGAAACTCCATGATCGGAATGGAGTCCGTCAGGTAATGGCCCTTGTACCGGATCATGGGGATTTCGCGCCTGGGGCTCCACTGCAGAAACTCCGGCGGCAGGGTCATTCCCTTTGGACGGACCGCCTGCGGCGGGACGATGATCTCATCGTGCTCTATTCCCCGGTTCGCCAGCACGAACTTCACCCGCTTGGCGAACGGGCATATCCAGTGTCCGTAGTAGGTGACATCCGGCATCGATCAGCCCTTCAGCCACGGGAGGCATCCTGTCCGTTCAAGCAGGGGGTCGAGCAGATCCTTTCCGGCGGTCATCTGGTACTTTTGCCGGATGACGCCGAGCGATTTGGCGGCGTATTTCTGGGGCTCCTGAACCCAGGGCTTTCCGGCCAGCTCCATCGAAAACTCCTTGCTGCCTGCTGCGACGGCCTTCGCATTGGCCGCTGACCAGGGCAGGAACAGTGCTCCGATTTCTTCCCGGAGCAGGGGCTCCAGTGTGGGTTCCAGCGCTTTTGGCGTTTCCAGTTCTCCCGTCGCCCTGGGGCTGAGCATGCGCTGGATCCAGGCAAGGGTCTGGGGAGCGTTTGCCTTCATCCACACTCCCGGCGTGGGATCGGTGGAGCATTCATAGATCTGTGCATAGAGACCGAAGTCCGCCATCACCGGCCGTCCGCCCATCAGGAAGTCGCGCCCGGAAAGATGCCGTTCGAGTATCCGGCAGGTCCGCTTGAAAGAGTCCTCGATCATCGGCAGCGTGACCGGGTTGGAGCCCACGAACTTCAGCCGTGGAACCATCCGCTGCATGATCATCTGCCGCCCCTGGTCGAGGGCCGCTCCCGCTGCACCGGGCATGTTTTCAAGAAAGATCCGCTCCGCCCCGGATTTCTGGTCTGCTTCGTAGGTCCAGCGGTAATGGAACATCGGCTTGTTGCCCCATTCGTCGGCATATTCCTCGATAAGCGCCGACAGGAATGCGAGAGTGGGGTCGGACGGCGTGATGGACGGGTCTGGGTATTTCTTCTCGAATGTCTCGATGATCGGTGTTGAATCCTGCATGGCCTCTCCGGTGCCGGAGACGACCAGCGGAACCAGCGGCAGTTTCGCGTATTTCTGGAATTCGGGCATCTCCTTTATGCCCCGGACGACCCATTCGTGCGGAATCCCCTTGTACCGGAAGTAGGATCTCACCTTGACCGAATAGGGCGACATCTCGACGCCGAAAATCCTGTAGCTCTCTGCCATGATCTCTTTTGGCTCCTTCCGCCGGGGGCTAGTTAAGCATATAGCTGTCACCTGCATTCAAACAGCCTGTTTTGGTCGAAAATCGTTGCAACGACCTTCCGGAATGGGCACAATACGCCCGGACGTGGTGTTAGCCGCCATTTGGCCCGGACTCCCGGCAAGGGGGACGGGACCGGCAGTTGGCAGCGTCTCTTGGACAACTCAAAGCCCTACGCGCAATTCCCATCCAGCGCCAGGAGCTTCACTTCGGACCGAAGGAGGCATCATGAGGCTCGAACAGGTATTTCCCCAGCTCTACGGCAAGCAGCACGGTTTCGTCGAGAAGATCGACATGGACGATTTCCGCCGGTCGCTCAGGAATCTGGAGCCCATGGCGCGCTATCTGCGGGTGAAGCTCGAAGGGGCTGACAACCTGCCGGAGCATACCGGCGCCCTGATGGTGGGAAACCACGGCCCGTTCGGGATGGACGCACCGTTTCTGGTCAAGGCGATCTGGGAGCAGAAGCACCGTTTCGTGCGTGCGCTGGCTGACCGCGTGATTTTCCAGACGCCGGGTTACCGGTTTGGCGCAGCCATGATGGGGGTTCTGGAAGGCGAGCCTCAGCAGGCGATCCGGATGCTCCAGAAGGACAAGCTCGTGCTGGTCTATCCGGGCGGCGCAAAGGAGACGATCCGCAGCACGAAGGAAAAGTACCAGCTTCGCTGGGACGGCCACTACGGATTTATCAAGGTAGCGCTCCGTGCCGGCAAACCCATCATCCCGGTTGCCTGCATCGGTATTGATGACCTGTTCTGGCAGATTGCCGACCACGAACAGATGCTGAAGACGCCGCTTGGCCGCTATATCACCAAGCGGTACGGCAACGAAAAATACGTGATGCCGTTATATGCCGGTATCGGGGGGCTGCCGATACCCAGACAGCTCACCTATCACATCGGCTGGCCGATTTACCTGGGTTACGGTCCCGAGGCAGCCGATGACCCGGAGATCGTCCGCAGGCTCCATGCCGAGGTCAAAGGCGAGACAGAAAAACTGATCGCCTATGGCCTGCGTATCCGTGAAATCCGGCAGAAAAAGTTCCGGCGGCTCATCACACGCCGGGCCGACCGGTTCCTCGCTGCTGCCGCCGAAACCGTGCAGAACGTGCTCGCGGCCTGAAAAGGCCGCCGGCCGCACCCGTCTTGACGGGATACGGCCGGCGGGGGCGAGAGAAGAGGAACGAGGAAGGAACCGGTATCCGTTCAGGAGCGGGGCCGTTTCGGCTTCACGCCCCGCTTGATCATCTCGATGATTGCTTTCTTGACCAGTTGATAGGTTGCGGGATCCCTCGTCCGGAGATTCTCCACGGCGGGGCGTGCCTCGCGTATGACGCGGTGTGTATGCTGGTTGTCGCGTCCGGTAAGCACGGCCATGGCGGCCAGCCGGAGTGGTTCGTTGAGCGCCAGCGTTGCAGTAGACATGATGGCAATCTCCCGTTCGGTAAGTCTTCAGCCATTTCCCGGCATCCTGTAATCTCGGTCACGCTGCGTTGCCGGGCGATGTGAAGCTTCAATTGCAGGTTGCACCCGCTGTGCCAACACGGAAGCGCATCCGTGTGTGGTTCGTCACATGGGTTTTATTACCTGTTTTCCATGATTTAGGCTTCCTGTGTGACGGAAGCCCCGTTGGTTGTGAACCGGGAACTATTTAATAGGTGTCAACGGAGATTGACCGTTAGAGGCGGGACGGTACCGCTGGGCGGTTCCGGAAGAACTGCAAATACACCCGGACGGGAACAGTGCTTGTTATATCCTGTTTTTCTCCAGATTGACGGCTGGCCGGTAATGGTCGCTGGCGGCGGTCCGGTAGCGCTCCGCAAGGTGAGGCTGCTGGTCAGGGCTGGTGCTAACGTCCGGCTGGTCGCTCCGGAAGCTTCGGTTCCGCTCCGGGCCCTGGCCACGAGTGGAAAGATCGTCTGGCGCAAGAGGCGCTTCCGTCCGGCTGATCTCGCCGGAACCAGGCTTGCCTTCGCCTGCACGGACGATCTGGCCGTGAATGCTGTCATCCTGGAATCCGCAACCCGGCGGAACATCCCCGCACAAAGCGCCACGCATCCGGAAACGAGCGCATTTCACGTCCCGTCATCGGTCGTCCGCGGACCGGTCCAGATCGCCTTCTCGACCGGGGGCGCCTCGCCGGCACTCGCCCGGCGCATCCGTGTGGAGATAGAGCAGCTTCTTCCCGAGGGATTTGAACGGTATGTAAGGCTCCTTGAACGGGTCCGCCGGTGGCAACTCGGGCGGGGTTTGGCGCAGGAGCAGAACGCGGCTGCGTTCCGGGCATTGGTATCGCGGCGTCTGGAAAAGGAAGTGATTGGCCGCCGCCGGACTGGGGCGGCAAGGATTCTCAGGTCAGCGCTGGGGCCATCGGCTCCGGTTGACAGGCTCCTGAAGGGACTCTGCTAGCCCAAAGAGGTTCCCCCGCTCCCCTTGGGGAGCGGGGGAACCGTTTGGAGGAGGAAAACGAAGGGAACTCGGAATAACCAGAGAACCTCCCCTTGATGGCCGGTTCGCACTGAACTGGCCGTGAACTCTGGATGAAAAGCGGTTAAAGCCGTCCGGTGCTATTTGAAACCTTTCCGGATGCCGCTAGGTTTGATGCGCTTGCCACCACTATTCATACGGTTCAGTCCTGCTGTCCAGGTTGCCATTGCGACGGTCCTGATTGCCGCCGGGGTGGCAGGTGCCGCTCCGGATAAAGAGAAAATATTCCTGTCGGGCCCCGCCGGCCTTGTCCAGCCATTCGCGCTTGCCCAGATACCCGGTGCACGGTGGCTGCTGGCGGCATTTCGTGGCACTCCCGGCGCGTTGTACGTTTTCGATACGTTCGAATGGAAAGATTCCACCACTTCCGAGTCCATCGGTAACGTCAATGATCCGGTCGCCATTACCATCAGCGGCAACCGGGCCTATGTCGCCAATCACGGCAACCAGACCATCACGGTTCTGGAGCTGGACACAGACAACGGGAAGCCGAAGTCCCACTCCACCATCAGTGGCGGCCCTTCCGGGCGGTTCGGCAGCACATCCACGCCCAGGCCCATCTCCATGCTGGTGGAAGGCAACCGTTTATGGGTGCTCAACTACGAAGGGACGGTATCGAAGATCGATGTCAGCCTGAGCATTCCGGTCCGGATTTCCTTTACTCAAGGTTCGGTTACCGGCAGCGGTGACGTGCGGGTATGCGGAAATACGGCCACGCCGGCAAATCTCCAGGTTCCTTTGTCGATGACACGGCAGGGAGATTTCACTTACGTCGGATGCGAGAACGGAGTCGTCACGCGGCTCTCCGACAACGGTACCACGGTAAACCGGACCGGTCTGGTGATCGGCTCGCTCGGCCGTGGCCGGGCGGTCATTCCGCATCCGTCCGAAGATGACGTGCTGCTTTATGTGGACGACGAGAATCACCGTGTTCTCGCGCTGGATACGACGGACTCCATTTGGGATTCAGGTTCGCCCGTGGTTATCAATCCCCTTTGCGCTGTCAACGGTATCAACCAGAACAGCATTCCCCTGACCGGTTCGACCACATCCAATGTGGCGGCTCATGCCTTCATTGATCCGGCCACGTCGGGAGATCCCTATCTGGCGGTGCTGAATGCACGGGGTGGAGCATCTGGTGTGCAGATGATCCGGCTGCTGGCGATCGATTCCAGTGATGCCACGGCTCCACCCGACTGCTCGCTTCGTATTGATACGCCGGAGACACCGGCCACCGGGAACAATATCGAGTACGCCATTGCTGGCGCCGCGTCAGTGCCCACGGCCATCGCGTCGGCGGGGATTCCGCTCCAGCTGGGGTTTGATGCGGGTTACCTGTTCGTGCCGAACTATAGCGCCGGAGGCGGCGCCAGCCTGGTATCGGTTTTTACCAGCAATCCCTATTTCGAGTCCGGCTCCGCCGTACCGGCAGCCCTGTCCGGAAACACGGAGGATCCCGAAGGACTCGCGGTGCTGACTACCCGGATTACGCTCGCTTCCGACGAGAGCACGTCCAATGTGCGCGCCAAGGGCCGGATTGATGATACGCTCCTGTTTGAAACTCTTGCTGCCAGCAGCGCCACCAACGGACTCAGTCCGGCATTCAATGTCACGACAAATGAACTCATTACAAAGGGGATTATTCCGCCGGGGGCCAATGAAATCGTGCAGGTTCTGGCCGAGGCCCGTGATTCGCTGGGGAACTACGGACGCCGTCTGGTCCGGCTGCCGGTTGATTCCCTCCGGCCGGGACCGCCGGCAGTCAGATCGGTTGGCGGTGCAGACCGGGTGCTGATTGTCAGTATCACGCCCGGCGTGGATCCGCGTGACAATGAAACGGGAGTATCGTCCGGTGTGGGCGAGTACCGGGTCGTGTTCCGCAAGACGCTGGAGGAACGGGATGATGGGACGACGATCGAGAGCTTCGCGGCGGGTTATCCGGAACCGGAAGATCCCGAGCGGCGGGTGACCACCCGGGATGGAGGCAGCGAGACGGTTATTGCGGAGCGCCCGAACCAGTTTATCCCGGAATCCCGGTTTATCGAAGTGGCGGCCGGTGCTTCGAGTTTCCAGGTTGGCGGGCTGACCAACCTCGTAACGTACACATTCGACGTGTACTCGCTGGATCGCGCACGCAACATTTCCGAGACCGCTAGCCAGGGGGAGGGGATGCCCGACGCTGGCATCGGCCTTTTCGACATTCTGGGTGAAAACGGCTGTTCGATGGGGTCATCTGGACCGGTGGCCAGCGGATCCGCTGACTACACGCGCCCGCTGTTTCTGGCGATGATTTTGCTTGCAACCGGCTGGCGGTGGCGGAAAAGGCCCGGCTCATGATGCGCGGTTTCGGCTTCATGGGCGCATTGGTCTTTGCCATGGTGATTGTTGCGTGGCCTTCGTCCGCCACGGCTCAGGTGTTTGGCGAATCGCAGGCCGAGTCAAAGGCGTTGTACTGGTTTGGGACCGGCTACACGCTGCTTCGTGTGCGTGAAGACAACTTCCGGAAGTTTTTTGGCGACAACACCCACGGCGGATTTCTCCAGTTCGGCGTGAATCTTCTTCCCAGGGTGGACGGCACGTTTGCCGCCGGTTTCGCCCTCCAGTCTGCAAACACCTGGGCGACCCGTCAGCCCGATGGCATCCCGGTTGGAGCGCCGGGATCGAATCCCACGGTTCGCACCCTGAACAAGGAGCGCCTGTTCCTGTTCCCCATGCAGGCGGGGCTCCGGCTCCGGGGCCAGTTCTGGCGGGACCAGTTTCTGGTTCCCTTTGCCGAAGGCGGCCCGGCGATGACGGTGTTTCACGATGACTTTGGCCACGTAAACACCGGCTCCATCACGGGCGTGAAGTTCGGCGCATGGGCCGGTGCCGGACTGTTTGTTGACGTAATCGATCTTGACCAGCGCGCCCGCCGGTCCCTGCGGGCAGACGGATTCGAGCATATCTACCTGTTTGGGGCCGCCAGATACGACTGGATCGACAATTTCGGCGGCCGCGGCCTGGATCTCTCGGGCTACCGGTTCTCGTTCGGCGTGGAACTGCGCTTCAGGGGATAGCGTCAGGTCGGTGAGACGAAATCGCCCAGCAGTCCACCCCGGCTTTTCCGGCGCGACCGGCTGTGTTTGCTGCCCTGCTTTCGGCTGGCTGCTGCCGTGGCACCGGCGACTGCATTGGGCTTGATGCTGTCGCGGACGCCCAGTTCATCCAGAAACTCGCTGACATCGTGCCAGCATTCGCGGAACCGCGGCATGAATGGCATCACATGGAACCCGTGGTGTTCGCCCGGATAGACCTTCCATTTGACCGGAATATCCCGGTCAACCAGCAGGTCGCGGAGCCGCTTGGAGTCGAAGAAAAGCGGATCGTTCGTTCCGATCGGGATGAAGAACGGCGGAAGCGGCCGGTCCGGTTCCCGCTTGCTGGCGAGGATTTCCAGCGGGTGCGTGAGGGGATCCATCCGGATCGATTCGGCTTCCGGAGGAAGACCGGCATAGATGCTGGAGAGGTATTTCAGCAGCGGCAGGAAATACCGGACGACACGATGCTCGGCATACACCTGATGGTCGCTGAGATAGTACCATCCGCACCAGGGGATGACGCCTTTGACCGGGATGTTCCGGTCGAACACCTCGCGGGCGAATGGCTCATGGCGCCTGAAGCTGTTGATGAGTGCCATCATGGTGGTGAGATTCCCGCCCGCCGATTCACCGGCAATGATGACCCGCGACGGATCAGCACCATAGTGATGGGCATGTTCCCATGCCCAGATCACGCCCCGGCAGACGTCCTCCAGGCTGGAGGGATAGGGGTGCTTGGGGGCCAGCCGGTAGTTCAGCATGAACGTGACGCAGCCCCGCCGGGCGAACTGGCGGCCTGCGATCCGGTGCGTATCCTTGGAACCTACCGCGAAACCGCCGCCGTGGATGTAGATCACCATCGGGCTGAGGCCCGGGTAGGGGGCCGGAAGCCAGACGTCGAGCAGATGTGACCGCTTGCCGTCGTTGACATACGGGACGTTGCGGATGAGCCGGACTTTCTCTTCCGGTGGAAGCCTTCGGCCCATCCGGCCGATTGTCTGGAGGGCTGCCACATGCATGAGCTGGTCGATGCCCCGGATAATCATTGAGGCGGGGCGGGATGGTTCAAGTGCTTCGGACATGGCCGTCCTCCAGGACTCGGTATAGGAACAATCGTATCCTTATTGGTGCGACATGAAAAGCCATCGGCGCAATGAATTGTATTCTGTGGTAGTACCCGCCGGGCATGCCTAAAGCCTACCGTTATATTTCCGTGGATATCGAAGCCGCCGGCACCTTCACGCCGGACTACTCGCTCCTTTCCATCGGTGCGGTGGAGATAGAATCGGGCGACGAGTTCTACATCGAGCTCAAGCCGGCAAGCCCGCTCCAGAATCCCGACTCGATGAAAGTTGTGGGAGTTCCCTTCTCGCATTTCGAGAAGGAGGGAACGGAACCCGCAGCCGCCATGGAGGCATTTGAAAAGTGGCTTCTGGCCCGGCGCCGGAGCGTGGATGACGATCTGCTGCTGGTGGCATTTAACGCGCCTTTCGACTGGCAGTTCGTGAACTACTATTTTCTCAAATACCTGGGGCGATGTCCCTTTGGATACACGGCGCTGGACGCCAAGGCGTTCTGGTTCGGCATCCGGAGCACGCAAAAGGAAGCCACCTGGGACGACACCAAGAAGAGCCGTCTTCCCAAGCGCATCCAGAGCCAGCAGCCGCATACGCATAACGCGCTGGACGATGCCCGCGAGCAGGCCGATGTTTTCAGGAACATGCTTGCCGAGGCAGAGCGGATCCGGAAAGGCGAAGCGCCGCAATAAAAGGGGATCAGGCCTTCCCGGTCCGCGCTTCGAGAGCTGCTTTTACTGCCCGCTTGAGTGACCACTCGGTCGTATAGCCCGTGAAAACCTTGCTCACCCGGCCATCCGTACCGATGATGAACGTGGTCGGAAACCCCCGGATGCCGAACTTCTTGCCGGTTTCGCCGTCATTGAAAAGCACCGGCATGTGCAACTTGAGTTCGCCGGCCATCTGCCGGACATCATCCGCCGCCGAATCCAGGGCGACGGCCATCACGATGATACCGTCCTTTTCCATTGCCACGTGCATGCTGCTCAGGGTGGGCAGTTCCTGACGGCAAGGGCCGCACCAGGTCGCCCAGAAGTTCAGCACGACAACCCGGCCCCGGTAGTCTGAAAGGCGGTATGGGCGGCCCTCTGTCGAGACAAGCGAGAAGTCCGGTGCTTCCTCGCCGGCCTGGACGGCGGGTGCGATATTTCCCTGGCTCCACAGGTAGACCGCGACAATGGCCGCTACCCATAGCGCCGTCTCCACGACAGATCTCAGGCGCCTGCGTTGCGGCTCGGGTGAATCCTGCTGGGTGTCTTCTGGCATTTTGTCCGTCCGGAATCCCCGCTATTTCTTCCTGCCACCTGTCGTGAAAGGTTTTTCCAGCTTCCCTACCGTTCGGGATGCCCGTCGCCCTTCATCAAGGAGACAGTCCAGCATGTCCGCTACCGCACGTACTGGCTGGTACCGGTCCCGAATAACAAGCCGGACCGGTAACGGAGGGGTATCCGCCCTGATCAGGCTCAGCTTCCGGGAGTCTGTTTCGAACAGGGCGACCGCCGGAGCAATGCCAAGGCCGACCCCTGCACTTGCATAGGAAATAAGCAGGGAAACACTCGGTACGTCGACAGTCGATACCGGTGCGATTCGTTCCGATTCAAGCAGGTGATCGAGAACGGTTCTGCCCACGCTGCCACGTGCCAGTCGGAGCAGGGGTTCTGTCCTGAGTCTGGCGGCGATATCTGTTCCGCCAGTCCTGGAAAGAATCCAGTAAAACGGCTGGCTGAACAGCAGCGTGGAAGAAAGTCCCGGCCGTTCGGCAGTTGTCGTTACAATGGCGATATCCGCCTCGCCCGCCGAAACCCGGTTCAGGGCTTCGGGGGAATGCGCGGTGGTGATTTCGAACCGCAGGGGGCTCCGGGCCAGGTTCATGTGCCGGAGAACCGGTACGAGAAGGGCATTTCCCAGGTAATCGCTGATGGCGATCCGGACGGTCACTGTTGGAGTGCCGGCCAGTGAGGAGAGAACGCCGAAAGCGGCATCCGCTTCGTCGAATAGCCGGGTGAGTGATGCCAGGGCGCTTTCCCCGGCGGGCGAAAGTTTCAGTCCCCGGCCTTCGCGCTCAAAGAGCCTGATGCCGAAGTGTGTTTCCACGCGCCGTATCTGCTGGCTGATGGCAGACGGCGTCTTGTGCTGCTGCCGGGCCGCCGCTCCGGCCGATCGGAGCCGGGCCACAGCCAGAACGTCGTGAAGTGCCGGTATGAGGGATGGGTCCATATATAAGGTATTCTTAACATAATGGAGAGAAACTTTCATTTTAATTAAATGACAGGGATGAGCATAATCCAGAGGCGCAATGCGCAGGGAGCAGACCGTTATGGGCAGAAACCTGTTTCAGAAAGTGTGGGAGGCGCACGCCGTCCGCGAGCTGCCGGGCGGTCAGGTGCAACTGTTCATCGGACTTCATCTGATCCATGAGGTCACAAGTCCGCAGGCATTCGGGATGATGCGCGATCTCAAGCTGAAGGTGGCGATGCCGGACCGCACCTTCGCTACCGTGGATCACATCATTCCGACCGATACCCGTTCCCGCCCGTACAAGGACTCGCTGGCCGAAGGAATGATCGTCGCGTTGAAGCAGGCATGCGACGACTTCGGGATTCCATTCTTTGACGATACATCCGGACAGCAGGGGATTGTCCATGTCATTGGCCCGGAACTGGGGCTGACCCAGCCGGGCATGACCATTGCCTGCGGCGATTCGCACACTTCCACGCACGGGGCGTTCGGCGCCATCGCCTTCGGCATCGGGACGACGCAGGTCCGCGATGTCCTGGCGACACAGACGCTGAGTTTGGCTCCGCTGAAAGTCCGCCGGATCAACGTGAACGGGAAACTGGGTCCAGGCGTATATGCCAAGGACATCATTCTCCACATCATCCGCAAGCTGGGCGTGAACGGCGGTACTGGCTACGCCTACGAGTACGGCGGTTCCACCATTGATGGCCTGTCGATGGAAGAGCGCATGACGATCTGCAACATGTCGATCGAGGGCGGTGCGCGGGTGGGCTACGTGAACCCCGACCAGAAGACGTTCGACTACCTGAAGGGCCGTAAATATGCGCCAGCCGGAGCGGCATGGGATGCGGCGGTAGCCTGGTGGAAGTCGCTCGCCTCTGACCGCGACGCATCCTATGACGACGTCGTTGACTTTAACGCGGCTGATATTGCTCCTACGGTTACCTGGGGCATCAATCCCGGACAGGCAATTTCGGTCAAGGAGACAGTGCCCAGCGTCGAGGCGGCGGGTTCCGAAGCGGAAAAGGCCTCGGTCCGCGAGGCGCTGGAATACATGCAGCTTGAGGGCGGCCAGCCGATCGAAGGCGTCAAGGTGAATGTGGCCTTTATCGGGAGCTGCACGAATGCCCGTATCAGTGACTTTCGCGAGGTGGCCAGACTGATCAGGGGCCGGAAAGTATCTCCCGGTGTCCGGGCGCTCGCCGTGCCGGGCTCCATGGAAGTGAACCGGGCGGCACAGGCCGAGGGGTTGCCGAAGGTGTTTGAGGAAGCGGGTTTCGAGTGGCGCGAGCCCGGCTGCTCGATGTGTCTTGCCATGAATCCGGACAAGCTGTCCGGGCGTGAACTGTGCGCGTCTTCATCGAACCGGAACTTCAAGGGTCGCCAGGGAAGTCCCACGGGCCGTACGGTTCTGATGAGTCCGGTGATGGTGGCAGCCGCCGCCATCCGGGGCCAGATCACCGATGCGCGCGAGGTGTTCGGCATCTGAGCGAAGCCGGACCGGAAAACAGCAGACGAAAGAGGACCACGAAATCATGTCACTGGAGAAGGTCACAAAAATCACAGGGCGCGGCGTTTATGTGCCGGGAGACGACATCGATACCGACCGGATCATCCCGGCCCGGTTCATGAAGTGCGTCACCTTTGACGGACTCGGGCAGTATCTTTTCTATGATGTTCGCCATCATGAAGATGGCCGGAAGAAGGACCACCCGCTGAATGATGCCCGGTTTGAAGGGGCGACGGTGCTCATTTCCGGCCGGAACTTCGGATGCGGGTCGTCCCGTGAACACGCTCCCCAAGCGATCCGCAAGCACGGGTTCCGGGCCGTGATCGCGGCGAATTTCGCGGAGATATTCTTTGGAAATGCCACGACGCTCGGGATGCCTTGTGTTTCCCTGGATATTGCTCATATCGAGAAGCTGGGCCGGATGATCGGGAATGATCCTGGTGTCGGGATTACGATTGATCTCGAGGCTGGCGAGGTTCATGCCGGCGCGGAGAAGTTCCCGCTCCAGATCAAGCCGGGCGCCCGCGAATCGCTGGTGCGGGGCGAGTGGGATCCCATCGGGTTCCTGCTGGAAGGCACAGAGGAGACCGCCAAGACAGCCGCGAAGCTGCCTTATGTGAACAGGTTCGCGTAACCGTGCAGTAAGGGGACGTTAGCTCGCCAGCTTTTCCAGCTCTGCTTCGTCCATGTCCGCATTGTGGTGGACCTTCTGGACGTCGTCGATATCCTCGATCTTTTCGAGGAGCTTAACCATCTTGCCAACGTCTCCACCCTTGAGATCGACGGTGGTCTTGCCCACGCGAGCCACCTCGGCGCTGATGTATTTGACGTTCAGCTTGTCGAGCGCGTCTTTCACGTCGGCGAATGCTTCCGGCGGACAGGTCAGCGTGAAAGAGTCCCCGTCGTCGGAAATGTCTTCCAGGCCGGCATCAATGGCGGCCTCCATGATCTTGTCTTCGGTGAGGCCGCCCTTCTCGATGATGAACATGCCCTTTTTCTCGAAATTCCAGGAGACTGATCCATCGGCACCCATGTTGCCGCCGTTCTTCGTGAGAGTTGAGCGGACTTCGGCCACTGCGCGGTTGCGGTTGTCGGTCAGGATGTCGAGCATGATGCCAACCCCGTTCGGACCATAGCCTTCCAGGGTGAACTCCTCGTAGGAGACCCCCTCCAGTTCGCCAGTGCCCTTCTTGATGGCGCGGTCGACGTTGTCGTTCGGCATGTTCTCGGCACGAGCAGCCGCGATGGCGGTCCGGAGGCGCGGATTTCCATCAGGATCGCCTCCGCCGAGCTTGGCGGCGATGGTGAGTTCCTTGATGAGCTTTGTGTAGATCTTGCCCTTTTTGGCGTCAGCGGCGCCTTTCTTGTGCTTGATCTTGCTCCATTTATTGTGACCGGACATGGCAACCTCCCGATATAACGGGCTTTTTCTGTATATTCAGCGGGCGCCCCCGGGAGCTGCCGTGCGGCATCCCCGAAGGCAAGCCCGCCTCTTATAGCGTCCATGGTCGGAGCGTCAAGACGGGGGCTCGCGGGGCTTGACCGGTTCTATCCTGCCGGGACATTACCGGTGGATACCTATCGTGCTTTCCGTGAAACCCAGCGAGGTTCCGAATGACCGTCCGGCGGGGGTTCGTCGGCAGGTCGCTTATGTGCTGTGGATGACGCTGGCACTCAATCTCCTCGTTTCAGGGCTGAAGATTGCGTATGGCTACTGGACTGGTCTCGTGGCCGTCTATGCGGACGGACTGCACTCGCTGGCCGATGGACTCTCCAACATCATCGGACTTGTAAGCATCTATCTGGCCTCCCGCCCGCCGGATGAGGAGCATCCCTACGGGCATGAGAAGCTGGAAGTGGTCGCATCCGCCGGTGTGGGGCTGTTTCTTCTCGCAACGGCCGCTTCTGTCACTTACGAAGTCTACGGGCGCCTGACTGGCGATCTCAAGCCGCCCGATCCCTCCGGGGCGGTGATAGCGGTCATGGCCGGCACCTTCGCCGTCAACCTGTTCGTGGCGTGGTATGAGCGGCTCCGGGGCCGGGAACTGCAGAGCCCGTTTCTCCTGTCGGACTCCGCCCACACGGCGAGTGACCTTGCCGTAACCCTGGGGGTGATCGGGTCGATAGGTCTTGGCTATGCCGGAATCACATGGGCCGATCCGGCCGTGGGCCTCTTTGTGGCCGGCTGGATATTCTGGGTGGGGATCCGGATCATCAAGACCAATGCTGACTATCTTGCAGACCGGGCCCTGCTGGATCCGGAGAAGGTGCATGAAGCTGCTGCTGCTGTACCGGGCATCCTCGGTTGCAGCGATATCCGTTCACGTGGAATCCCCGGAAAGATATTTGTGGACCTCAGTATCCAGGTATCTCCTGCCCTCACGATTGCCGAGGCGCACGTACTCAGCCATCAGGTGACGGACTCCATTCGGGATCGTTGTCACGGCGTGCGTGACGTGACGGTCCATGTGGAACCAGAGGGGCAATAGGCCTGGACCGCGTCTATTTGCCCGGCGGTGCAGGGGTTCGTTAGGTTGGTAGGGCTCTATTGAGGGAAGCCAAGGAAGGTAACCAGATGACTGATTCACCGGCGAAGCAGGGTGATGGAATCCGCCTGCAGATTCACTGTCCGAATGAACTGATCAATGGCGTTTATGCCAACCTGACACTCGTGAACGCAGCCGAGAACGAATTTGTGTTCGATTTCTGCTTCATGCAACCGCAGGCGCCCGGCGCAGAGGGAATCAATTCGGCAACGGTCCGGAGCCGGGTGATTGTCAATCCACGGCAGGCCAAGCGGTTCCTGAAGGCTCTCGGCGAATCTGTGTCCCGTTACGAATCCCGTTTCGGAAAGATTGAAGCCGATGTACTCAATACGACACCGATTCCGATGGTCAAGGCCGACGGCACGGTGAACTGAGGCTCTTTCTGAAGGCTGAGGGAGCGGGCGATGCCGATCACTCGGAGAGCTGACGGCTATACGGTCGGGGCGCTCCCGCGGATCAAGCTCCGGGTGTTTCTGGACCGGAGCCGCCGGACCATGGATATCCCGCCTGAAGTGCCAGTCGATTCGGTGCTGGAGGATGTCCTGTCACGGGCGGTGGCATTCGTTCCTTGCGTGAGTGCGGCCCTCTATCTGGATAATCCGATCACCAAGCAGTCGGACCGGCGTGAAAACGATCTCGTGGTGATCGCATCCATTGGTGTCGGCGCCTACCTTACGCTGCCGGGATCGTCCGAGCCCGCGTATACCGGTATCCCCGGCAAGATTTATCTCGAGACAGTTCCCTTCCTTGGTGTTGATGAGGCGACACAGGCTGCCGTGATCGGTGTGCCGGTGGCGATAGAAAAATCCGTCTGTGGTGCGCTGATTCTCCGGAAGCGGCCCGGAGAAGCGCCATTTACCGAACGGGAACTGAAGCTCATCGCAATCTTTGCGGACTACATGGCATCGGTGCTCATGAATGCCCTGGATGCTGAAAAACTCCGCGACATGGCGCACCGGGATCCGTTGACGGGTCTTTACAATGACCGGTTTTTCCATGGCCAGCTGACCCGCGACATCATCGATGCCACCAGTACGGGCCAGCCCCTCTGCCTGGTATTCATGGATCTGGACCATTTCAAGGAGGTGAACGACACGCATGGCCATATGGCCGGATCAATGGTCCTGAAGGAGATCGGCTACCTCATGCGGCACACCCTGGCCATGCCGGGGGCTGTACTGGCGCGGTACGGCGGTGATGAATTTGTCATGATCTTCGCGCAGCAGGAACTGGCAGATGTGGTGGCCGCCTGCGAGCGTCTCCGGGAAACCATTGAGAAGAACGTGTTTCTGGCATCCGAGGGACCTTATGGCCCGCCGCTCAGGATCGCGAACATCATCACCTGCTCGATGGGCGTGGCCAGCTTTCACGACCATGTGCGGAAACGGTATACCCCGGAACAGAACAAGGACGTTTTCCTGAAAGTCGCTGACAAGGCGATGTACGCTGCCAAGGATGCCGGTCGTAACCGTGTGGTGACAGGGCAACGGGAACCCGGCGAGGAAAATGAGCGTTACTGATCATGAAATTTCATACCGAATATCTCTGGTTTACGACAAAAAAGCGGCGGGACTATGTGCTGATTACCGATGAAGTCCAGGCCGCCGTCACGAAAAGCGGCATCCAGGAGGGGATGGTACTGGTGTCAGCGATGCACATCACGGCCGGTGTGTATGTGAACGACGCCGAGTCGGGCCTGATCCGTGATATCGACGCGTGGCTCGAACAGCTCGCCCCGGCCCGCCCTAACTACCATCACCACCAGACAGGCGAGGATAACGCTGACGCACACCTCAAGAGCATGATTGTCCATCACCAGGTGATATGCCCCATCACCAAAGGCCACCTCGATTTCGGACCCTGGCAGCAGATTTACTACGCCGAGTTTGATGGACAGCGCAAAAAGCGTGTGATCGTCAAGGTCATGGGCGAGTGAGGGGAAACCCGGAGCGTGCGGATAGCGATTGAACTGGCGGATGAATCTGTTGCAGTCGAGGCCCGGTCGGTGGAACTGGGCAGCAACCTGACGCTGATCCGCCGGATCCGGGGAGAGGGAATCTCTGCCAAGGGGAACACATGGGCACTTGAGGCGACTTCCGTTGGTGCACTGGAGCGCGAGCTGGACGCTCTTGTGACGGAGGCGGATCTCTCTGCGTGGAAGGCGGATTTCCAGGCAACCAGGATCCAGCTGGCGCAGACGGCCGAAATGGCTGGTGATCTGAGGGAATCGCAGTTCCAGCTGCTGTGGAATGTCGCACAGGTCTGGATTGCCGCGCTGGTGCTCTTTCCGCTGCCGCTCCTGTTCATGGGCTGGGATGAGCTGTTCGACCGCTATATCCCGCACGGGCTCGCCGGACTTGCCTCGGCCGCAACGGCAAGCTTCCTCCGTCAATGGTGGAGGGCCCGGCCGGCGCTGTCCTCCGTCCTTGATCTCCAGAGGGAACAGGAGCTTACCTTGCTGGGGCTTGAAGAGCAGATCGGTCGCTATCCCCTGCTTGTCATCGGCGAGAAGCAAACAGCGGTGCTCGTGCAGGCGGACCTGGAAGGGTTTGTCACCCTGGTTGGGCGGTTCTCTCCGGCACGGGATATCGCCGTAATCGCCTCGGGAGAATCGGGCCGTATGCTGGCCCGGCGGCTTGTTGAGTCAGGAGCTGCGGAGAGCACAGAAGGCGATGTGCTTGCCGTTATCCGGGCCTGATTTCCCGGCTATGATGGCCCTGTGAGCCCTTCGGATCGAGATCAGACGGAAACGCACACATCCGTTCCGGATGCTTCTGCCGATGCGCGCGACCGGCTGCTCGCCGAGGCATCCAAGCTGCCGAAGGAGCCCGGCGTATACCTGTTTCGTGATGAGCATGGAGTGATCCTGTATATCGGCAAGGCGAAGGTGCTCCGGAATCGGGTCCGGACCTATTTCCAGCGGTCGGACGACGGACGATTCCAGGTCCGGTTTCTGGTTCCGAAGATACGCAGGATCGATACCGTTGTAACCCGGACCGAGGACGAGGCGATCTTTCTCGAAAACACGCTGATCAAGAAGCACAGGCCCCGGTACAACATCGAACTCAAGGACGATAAGAGCCATCTGGTGATCCGGATGGATATGCAGCATCCCTGGCCTCGTGCCGTGCCGATGCGGCGTCCGGTTCGGGACGGGGCGAAGTATTTCGGGCCCTATGGATCGGCGGCAGTGGCCCGCGAGGCACTCGACGTTCTCCAGCGGTCATTCGGGCTCAGGACATGCAGCGATTCGGAACTGGAACGGCGCACCCGGCCATGCATTGAGCATGACATCGGCCGCTGCACGGCTCCCTGTGTGGAGCTGATCAGTCCGGAAGACTACGCCCGGCGGGTTAAGTCGGTGAATCTGGTTCTTTCGGGGCGGGGACGTACCGTGCTGGATGGTCTGCGTGCCGAGATGGACCGGGCGGCCGAGGCGACAGATTACGAGAAGGCAGCGAAACTCCGGGACCAGATCCGTTCCATCGAGGAGACGATAGAAAAGCACCCGGTCGTGTCGATGGATCTGGTGGACAGGGACGTTGCCGGATTTTACCGGGATGGTCCCAGCGGCATGATCCAGATGGCGTTTGTGCGGGGCGGTTCGCTCATGGAGACGCGGTCGCTTCCGGTGGAGATGCACGGTTTTGCACCGGAGGAGGTGCTGGAGCAGTTTCTGGCCCGCTACTACGGTTCGGAAAGCTACGCGCCGGAGGAAATACTCCTCCCTTTCGAGGTCGAAGGCGCGGATGCCATCTCCCGCGTGGCTGCCCGGCAGCGCGGCGGTCCGGTTGAGGTAATCGTGCCCCAGCGGGGGGAAAGGGCGAAACTGGTCGAACTGGCGAACCGCAATGCCCGTGAGGCGCTGGAGCGACGCCGTGCCGAGGACGAAAAGATCCGCGAGATGCTCGAACGGCTCCGCCAGCTTCTGGCCCTCAGCCGTTTGCCCGAATGGATAGAGTGTTACGACATTTCACATTTGGGTGGCGATTCGACGGCGGCGAGCCGGGTCGTGTTCCACATGGGAAAACCCGTGCGCCGTCTTTACCGTAAATACCAGATCCGCACGGCGGAGGGCGGCGATGACTATGGTGCCATGCGCGAGGTGCTGGCACGCCGTCTTGCCAGGGTGCCGGGTGCCGGTGCAAATCCCGATGACGAGTGGAGGCTTCCCGACCTCATGATCGTCGATGGCGGCAAGGGGCAGCTCGCAGAACTGGTGCGTGCGGCCGGGGCGCTTGGCATCAGTTCGCGGCCGGATGCTCCGGATCTCGCGGCACTTGCCAAGTCTCGCGTACTGGAGAGAGGAAGACTGTCATCGGGCCAGTCTCCTGACCGTTCCATCGATCGTTCGGATGAAAGGGTGTTCCGGCCGGGGGACGCGGAACCGCGACCGCTTGATCCCCATTCCGGCGAATACCGGCTGCTCGTTCATTTGCGGGACGAATCGCACCGCTTTGCAATCCAGTATCAGCGCAAACTGCGTGAAAAACTCCGGTTCCGTTCCGAGCTGGACCGGATACCCGGCGTCGGCCCTTCGCGGCGGCTGAGACTGCTTAAGGCTTTTGGCTCCATTGACGGCATCAGGAAGGCCTCGGTTGAAGACCTGAAGGCAGTTGAAGGTGTCCCGGCCACCCTGGCCAGGGCCGTCTATGAATATTTCCACCCGGGAGAGCAGTCAGCCCGTTAGCCCATCTCGATCTGGATATTGGGCGGTGCCTGGGTCGCCTGGAGCGTGGAGATGCGTGCGGCGACTTTCTGGGCCAGCTCTCCGAAGGCGCGGATTTCGGCCGTGTTAACCGGATCGGCCACGGCGGGCACTCCCTTGTCACCACCCTTCCGGATCGGCAGCAGGATTGGCAGGCGGGCGAGCAGCGGGGTGCCGGTTTCGTCGGCGAGTTTCTGCCCGCCCCCAGAGTCGAAAATCTCCGTGTGGGTATGGCAACTCGGGCATTCGAAGTAGCTCATGTTCTCGACCACACCGAGCACAGGCACGTTTACCTTCTGGAACATGGCAACGCCCTTGTAGACGTCATTCAGGGATACCGTTTGCGGCGTGGTTACCATGACGGCTCCGGTCACCGGCACACGCTGGCAGAGCGAGAGCTGCACGTCGCCCGTGCCCGGCGGCATGTCAACGACGAGATAGTCCAGTTCGCTCCACTGGACGTCGGTGAAGAACTGCCGGATGGCGCCGTCCAGCATCGGCCCGCGCCAGATGACCGGTTCGCGCTGGTCGATAAAGAATCCGAATGAAAGGATCTCGATGCCGTACTTGCGGGCGGGAAGTATCTTGTCGCCCACCTGCCGCAGATCCTGCTTGCCGACATCCAGCATCTGCGGGATGGAGGGTCCATAGAAGTCGGCATCCATGAGCCCCGCTCGCGCTCCCTGCTGGGAAAGGGCAAGGGCCAGGTTCACGGCCACACTCGATTTCCCCACGCCGCCTTTCCCTGACGCGACGGCAATGATGTTCCGGATCTGCGGGGCCGGATTCTGCTGGGCGGCTGATGTGGACGAACGGACGTTCGAGGTCATTTCCACGTCCACTTTCGATATGCCGCCTATCGCTCTTACCGCTGCCTCGGCATCCGCGCGGAACTTTTCCTTGACCGGACAGGCCGGCGTCGTGAGCTCAATGGTGAAGGCGACATTGCTGCCATCAATCCGGATATTCTTCACGAAACCCAGGGAGACGATATCCCGTCCCAGATCCGGGTCGATAATGGACTTGAGCGAATTGAGGACGGCTTCCTGGGTAACGGCGGGCATGGTGTTCCTTCCGGGCCTTAAGGCCGCATCTCAATTGGCCACCGGAGGCGCGTCAGTCAACCCTGATGGCCGGTTCCCTCCGGGGCGGCAAAGGGGTATCCTGTCTCCCGGTCATGGGACGGAGACTGCCACTGCTGTTAGCGGTAATGACACTGGTGCATGGGTGCAGCCGGACCGGATACGTGCGGAGAGTGACGCTGGAGGGCGATGCCTGCCGGGCCGTGAAAAAGGAAATGCGTATTACCAGCGAGGCGAACCGCACGGTTGGACAGGTCCGCCGGGTGTCAAAAGCCCTGATCGGCGACCGCTGCACGGCAGAATTCGTCCTGTCGAGCGATCCCGCCTGGCCGGAACTTACGGAAAAGAACTGCGATATCCTCGAAGATGCCCGGCTCATCATGCTTCGCTATTCGACGATCGGCTATGCCAGCCCGGATCTGATGGAGGGCGGTCGTCCCGGCTGCCGGCTCGTCAGCTACAAGATCGGGCGCCGAACGGAAAAACGCCAGTAATCACAGCGGATTAACAGGTTTCGCCAGCGTTGCTTTACCAGCCTTGCGCTTTGTGGCTGGAACAACTATGGACCGGCCGCCTTGCCCCCGGGGCCTTTCAGTGGCCGCCCGCCATTTGGCGGCCCAGGCGCGATCCCGGGGGACGCCGTCCGGCCCAGACTTTTCCGGACGGTGACCGAAAGGAGACACAGACGAATGGCGAAGCATATCTATGAGTGCATGCTCATTTCGCCGCCCGACCAGAACGAGGCGGCGAGGGCTCCCTTGCGCGAGCGGATCGAATCAGTCCTCAAGAAGTTCGGCAGTTCCATTGTTCACTCGGAGGACTGGGGCAGCCGCCGCCTGACCTTCCGGATCAACAAGAACTGGCGCGGCCACTACACGGTCTTCTATTTCGAAGCCGAGCCGGCCTGCGTGACCGAGCTGGACCGCACGTTCAAGATCACCGACGACGCCTGGCGGCACATCATCATCCGGCCCGAAGAACGGCCCGATTTCGCCGAACTGGAGCGCAGGGCCAAGGCGCGTGCTGAAGCCGAAAAGGAGCGCGCAGCCGGGCGCGAGGCGTTCGATGAGGGCGACCGGGAGGACCGTGGCGAACGCAACGAACGCAACGAACGTGCCGAACGTGCCGATAGCGATGGCGGTGACGAGGTATCAGCCGCCGAATAGCCCGGGTCTGACAATAACTATCTGCTCCCCGGACTCAAGGGGACTTTGTCTGAATGAGGTTTTGATCCATGTCTGAAGAAGAGATGAAACAGGGTGATGGTGAAGGACGCGCTCCGCGTGGTGAGAGGGCTCCCCGTGGGGATCGTGGTGGGGATCGCGGCGATCGTGGAGACCGAGGAGACCGAGGAGACCGAGGGGACCGTGGAGAACGGGGTGGAAAGAAGGGCGGCCGCCGCGGGTTCGGCCGCCGGAAGGTGTGCCGGTTCTGCGTGGACAAGACCCGGTACATCGACTGGAAGGACATTCGCGCGACGCGTAACTACGTGGGTGAGCGTGGAAAGATCGTCCCGCGCCGCATTTCGGGCACCTGCTCGAAGCATCAGCGGCAGCTCAAGGTGGCTATCGAGCGGGGCCGGAACATGGCACTGCTCCCCGTGGGTGAGGCCAACCGGCGCTGACGGCTGGCCGGGTTTGTCCGCTGCGACCGGCGGTTTTCCATTGTGAAAGCCGCCGGTTTTGTGTTTGGAGGCGGCTTTGATGTTCGCGGCCGGATTCCTGCTGTTCATCCTGCACATGATCGCGCTGGTGGCGCTGCCGGTGATTGGTGCGCTGGGCGTGCAGCGCCGTCCCCGTGAGGCCGGCTACCTGTTCCTGTCGATAGCGGCCGTCGCCAGCGGGCTGGCCGGTGGCCTTCTGTTTCCGGGTGATCTGAGAGAAATTGGCGGCATGATGGCCGCCGGAACCGTATTCCTCTTCGGCGTCATGGCGGGGGAACAGGCCCGGACAGGCCGGCTTCTCGTCCCGTTCGCATGCAGGACACTCGCCATTACGATTTTGCCGGCTGGTGTACTGGTCGCGGCCTTTGCGCTGAAAGCGGGCGATGAATTCTACCCGGCACTCCGGCAGATACTGGAGTCCGCCATCGAGGAAGCAATCCGGTTCCAGATGCTCCAGGGAACTCTCACCGAAGACCAGGCGCGGGAGTTCCGCCTTCAGCAGGGGGACCAGCTTCATGTCCGGACGCTGCTCATGCCGGGACTGTTCATGTCCGGATGTGCCGCATGGCAGGTTACCTACATGGCCCAGTTCGCCCGGTACAGCGGCGTCTGGTCAGAGGAAACGCTCCGCGCCTTTCGGTGGCCGGATTGGCTGATGGTTCCGGCACTGCTGCTGGCCGCCGTTACCGGCGTGCTGGGGCTGCTGGACGGCTACTGGCAGGAGTATTACGTCGCACTGGGGTTTCTCTATGGATTTGCAGTGTTATATGTCGCGCAGGGGATGGTGGTCGTGGCCGTTTTCTTCCGGTCGGTCCGAATTCCCGGCTGGCTGTCATGGCTGGTCCTGGTAACCCTCTTTCCGGTGGTCCTGGGAGTGGGGGTAACGGACCTGTGGGCCGACTACCGGAAAAGGCTGTCCGGTGGCCGTTCCAAGACCGGCCAAGAGTGAGAATAACCAGTTGATATTACAATAGATTTGACGCCGGACCCGGCGGCAGCTACAAGGTCCGCCTTCCGTTTGGTGGCCGCTGTCTGCGGAGCCGGGCGGTTTTAGGGTGGAGAGCAGTACTCATGCGAGTGATTCTGAAAGACAACATCGAAACGTTGGGCCAGATCGGCAAGGTCGTGGATGTACGGCCGGGTTATGCCCGTAACTTCCTCATACCGCGGGGTCTCGCCGTGGTGGCCGACGAAGGCAAGGTCGCCCAGATGAAGCACGAACTGAAGGTCGCGGAGGACAAGGCTCGCAAGGTCCGGGCCTCGGCGGAACTGCTCGCCAAGCAACTCAAGGATTTGCATGTCGAAATCCGCGCCAAGGCCGGCGAGGGCGGCAAGCTGTTCGGTTCGGTCGGCGCTGCCGATATTGCCGAAGCGGTTCACAAGAAGGGCTTTGCCGTCATTGACCGCCGCGACATCAAGGTCGCCTCGCCGATCAAGCAGCTCGGCGATTTCCGGGTGCCAGTGAGGGTCCACCACGAACTTTCGGTCGAAATTCTCGTCACGGTGGCGCCGGAAGAAACTCCGGACGCCTGAGCCGGAAACCGGATTTACGGATGGAGAGGCGGCCATAAGGCCGCCTTTTCGCGTTTATGTGCGTTATACGTATGTCACGCCCTGACATATGCCTGGTGTAACCTGATGGCAGGTGGGGTTTTCCGGGAGTTATTCCGTGAAAAAATCTGCTTGCTCACACCCCATCCACAACCTTGTCTGCAACCGCATCCGGACAGTTGGAGTATAAGCAGGGCTCTCGTCAGCGGGCAGCAGACGGATACCCGTTCAAACAGGGATCAGCAGGAATTGTCATGGACGAACTGAGACTGGTTACCAATCGTCAGGGTGCTCGGGAGGCGGGTGCTCCGTTGCAGGCCCCGGCGAATCCCGAGGCCGAGGAAGCGGTGCTGGGTGCGGTGCTGCTCGACAATGCCGCGCTCGACCAGATCGATTTCCTGGAACCCGGCGATTTCTACTCAACCTTCAACCGGCAGATATTCGAGGCGATGCGGCAGCTCGAAAGGGACAAGTCCCCGATCGACCTTGTATCGCTCGCCACCCGGCTCGAAGCGCTCGGCGTCCTGCAGCAGGTGGGCGGGCGGCTGCATCTCCAGTCGATGGCCGAGCGGGCCGTTACGATCGTCGATATCCGCTATCACGCCAGCCTGATCCGGGATAACTCGATCAAGCGAACAGTGGCCCAGGTGAGTGGCGAGATCCGGGAGCGCGCCTATCAGCCCGACTCGGATGCCGGACAGCTCCTTGACGAGGCGGAGGAGAACATCCTCCATATCCGCCAGCAGCGCACCAAGGAAAACGTCCCGCACGTGGGAGGCCTGTTCAAGGGCCTCTTCGAGGAGATCACGGCCCGCTGGGACCGGAACGAAGAGTCCGGAGTCGCCACGGGTTTCAGCGATCTGGATGAAATCCTGTCGAACCTACAGCCCGGAGCCTTTGTTGTCGTTGCCGGACGGCCCGGATCGGGCAAGACGTCATTCGTGATGAACGCGGTCGCCCATGCGGCCTCCAGGGGGCTGGACCCCGAACGGCCGGATTACCAGCAGATAAAGCCGCATCCTGTCGTCGTCTTTTCGCTCGAAATGAGTTCCAACGAACTGATGCTCCGGATGCTGTCGTCCTCGACCGGGATGTCAACCAAGAACCTGACGCGCCGGGGAGGGCTGCATGAAACCGAATACCGGCGCCTGGTTTCGTCCGCCGATGTGATTTCCCAGTCTCCGGTCTGGGTGGACGACAACGGCCGGGTGTCGACGCTCGACATCCGCGCCCGCGCCCGCCGGATCAAGCGCGAGGTCGAGAAGTCTGGCAGGTACCACAAGATTGGCATGGTGGTGATAGATTACCTGCAGCTCATGGATGGTCCGCCGGGAACCTCGCGGAACGCCAGCCGCAATGACATCGTCGGCCAGATTTCCCGCGACCTGAAGATGCTGGCCAAGGAACTCCAGTGGCCGGTGGTGGCGCTCTCGCAGCTGAACCGGAAATCCACCGAGCGAAACGATCAGAAACCCCAGCTTTCGGACCTGCGCGAATCAGGTGCCATCGAGCAGGATGCGGATGTCGTGCTGCTGATCCATCGCCCCGAAATGTTTGTGCCGTATGAAGTTGCCAAGGAGAAGAAGTGGCTTGGCCTTGCCAAGATCATCGTCGCCAAGAACCGGCACGGCCCCACGGATGACGTGAACCTGACCTACCTCAAGGAGATCACGAAGTTCACCAACCGCGCCAAGGGCGATTTCCCTGATGATTCGGTACCGGCCGAGGAATAAGGGTCGCAGACTTGTCCCGCCGGTTCCGACGGGTATTCTCCCCCGCCGGAGAGCGGGTAAAGCCGTCTCAACTGGAGCGCGCCCATGGCCGAGCTGGTGCAGATTTCAAACCCGTTCAAGATCAGGACCTGTCAGGGGCTTGGCAACTACGCGCTCGATGTTCACTGGGACGACGGGCACCATTCGATCTTTACCTATGACCAGCTGCGGGTGCTTCAGCCGCCGCCCTTTGACCGTCCGAGCCAGAAGTCACCGCTGGCCGGAGCTGGTCAGGCCAAACCGTGGCCACTCAAGGTGAAGGTAGCCGACGGACGGATGATGGTGAGCTGGTCGGACGGGTACGACGCCATTTACACGATGGATGCGCTCCGCCGGGACTGCCAGTGCGCCGAATGCATTCCGCATCATCACTGATTCCCCGTCGAGAGAGGTAATGCTTCCCGATGCCCAGTGTTATTGAGTCTCTGCAACTGGACCGCTCCCGGACGGTGCTGTCGGTGGTTGACTATCAGGAGCGTCTGTTTGCTGTCATGGATACCGCCCATCGGGAACGGGCACTCCAGAATGTGCGTATCCTGCTGGAGGCGGCCCGGGTGCTTTCCATTCCAGTGGTGGCAACCGAGCAGTATCCCAAGGGGCTCGGCCGCACCATTCCGGAAGTGGTAGAGGCCTTCCCTACACTCAAGGCAATTGAAAAGACCGAGTTTGCCTGCCCGGACAATGCCGAATTCATGCATGTGCTGGAAGGATTGAGGAGGCCCACCGTCCTTCTTGCAGGCATGGAGACCCATATTTGTGTCTATCAGACCGCCCTGAAACTGCTGGAAAAGGGTTATCTGGTCCATGTCATTGCCGATGCGTGTCTCTCCCGGCGCAAGCTCAACTGGAAGACGGGGCTGCGCCAGTGCGACCGGGCTGGAGCCGTTGTGACGACGGCCGAAAGCGCCGTGTTCCAGCTCCTTGGCAGGGCCGGCACGGACGAGTTCAGGGCAGTCTCGAAACTGGTGAAATGACGCTAGGCGTTCTGCCACCGGTCGACGTCGGAGGCCTGGTCGGTCAGTTCCGCTCCATGCCGGATGCAGCGGGCCTCCACATATTCGAGCATCCGGTCGAGCAATGCCCGCAAGGCAAGCGCGTCGCCGCCGACCACGGCGAAAGTCAGCTCCGCCTGTGTATGATGGTCGTGGAGATCGGTTTCTGACGCCGAACAGCGGAACGCCCGCCGTGTCTGGTCAAGGATGGACCGCACGACCTTGCGCTTGTCCTTGAGTGAACCGGCGCCGTGCAGCCGGAGCCAGACGGTCAGTATGCCAACCTGTACGGCCATCCGGCAGAGTATAGTCACTCGTCCGGGAACGTCCTGAAAAAATCCCTGACGTCGGAAATCACCTGTTCCCATTTTCCGCTGGACCGGCGGACGGGCGGGAGCGAATCGGTAAAAACCCTTCCGAAACGCTTGGTGACTATCCGTGAGTCCAGGACCGTCACCACGCCCCTGTCGGTTTTTGAGCGGATCAGGCGACCAAACCCCTGCCGGAACCGGATCACCGCCTGAGGGACCGACATTTCGTCAAAGTCCGAGCGGCCCTCCTTCCTGATCCGTTCGGCGCGGGCGACCTGAATTGGCTCCGACGGCACGGTAAACGGCAGCCGGGTGATGATGACGTGCCGGAGCTGGTCGCCGGGAATATCCACGCCTTCCCAGAAGCTTGCCGTCGCAAAAAGGACCGGTTTTGCCGAGTTTCGGAACTGATCGGCCAGCCGGCCCTTGCGGCCGGCTTCCTGCCGGAGGGCCGTCAGGCCTGCCGCCGAAAGCACCGGTTCCAGTTCCCGGAATGTCCGCTCCAGGAGCTGGTAGGACGTGAACAGCACAAAGGCATGACCCCGGGAAGCGAGAAGAAGCTCCCGCAGCCAGTTGGCGAGTTTCAGTGCGAACAGGTCCGACTTGGGATCGGGAATGTCGCCCGGTGTCGCCAGCATTGCCTGACGGGCGAAATCGAACGGACTGGTGAGCAGCAGTTCGGTCCGTCGTTCAGGTTGCCTGCTCCGGATGAGCCCAGACTGCCGTTCAAAATTGGCGAATTTCCCGGCCACGGCGAGGGTAGCACTGGTCAGTGCGACTGCTTCGACGGATGGCTGGCTGAATATGGCCTTGTCCAGAAAGGGACCAGGATCGACTGGTGCACGATGCAGTGTCACCCGGTGGTTGTCGGCATCGAGATCTACCCAGGTGCAGTATTCGTCGTCGTCAGTAAGCAGTATGGCCAGGTCTTCGGCGGCCAGTTCCAGCCTTCCCTGCAGCGAACGCATTTCGACAAGATTTGCCTCCGTCTCTTTGCCAAGAGGACTGTCGCCTTTCACGCTCCGGGTGAGGGCTTCCAGCAGTCCGGCAAGCCGCACCAGCTCGGTCATCAGCTCCCGTGCGGGGGTTTCGACCGATTCCCCGTAGCTGGGGAGGCTGCGCTCACGCCGGGTGATCCGGAGCTTGCGGTACCGTCCGCCGCGTTCTCCGGAGGGAAGCATGCCGTCGAATGTGTCGAACCACTGGTCGAACACCTTGCGCCCGGTATCGCGGACGCGGATGACTTGGCCGCGGACTTCGCCGGCCGCCTTGAGCAAGGCCACCCTCGGTTCGCCGGGTTCACTGGACCGGTTTATCCGGGTTTCAAACTGCGCGAGCAGCCCTTTCAACGGGTCTTTCGAGGAGACGAGTCTCTGGCAGACCTTGGCCATCCGCGTGGCGGAAAGCGTCGTTGAGGCCGCCGTCGTTCCGGTATCAGGCAGGTGATGGGCCTCGTCGATCACGACGGCCTCAAACGGCGGGAGGACGGCCGCATCAGAAAACTGGTCCAGCTCGGTCTTGAGCGCCAGGTCTGAAAGCAGGAGATGATGGTTGACAATGAGGAGCTCGGATGAAGCGGCCTTCCGCCGGGCCTGATAGTAAAAGCATTCGTTGTAGAAAGGGCATTTCGTCCGCAGCGTCTGGTCCGTCATGGAGGCGACTTTTTCCCAGACCGTTTCGCTGACGCTGGAGCCGAAGTCCCGCCGTTCGCCGGTAGGAGTTGCCGACGCCCATCGCGCCAGTTCCCGGACGGCATCGGACGCCTCATCATCCAGTTCCAGCGTTTCCTGCCGGGACAGTTCTGCAGCCTTGCGCTTGCAGACGTAGTTTGACCGCCCCATCAGCGTCGCCGCCCGCACGGGTGCTCCGGTCGCCTTTTCCAGCAGGGGGATGTCGTTCTCCACGAGCTGCTGCTGAAGCGTATGCGTGGCTGTGGAGATGGCGACACGCTTCCCATGGCGGCGCGCCCAGTCGAGGGCCGGGACCAGATAGGCGAGTGACTTGCCGACACCGGTTCCGGCCTCAACGACGGCGATACCTTTCAATTCAAAGGTATTCGTCAGCATCTCGGCCATGCGTCCCTGTTCCTCGCGGGGCTCAAAACCGCTGAATGCCCTGGCCAGTCCGCCACCCGGGGAAAAAGTGCCGCGCAATGCCTCAATATCAGGTGGCGGGGCGTCTGCCTCCTGGAACGGCTCCACAACCCGGTAGATACGGGTGACTTCGCTATCGATAATAAAAAACCCGACCCCCCGTGCGCCCAGCTGGGATGCAATTTCAAGGTCAGGTTCCGATGGCTGGAGGTTCCCGCCAGGATGATTGTGCACGACGGCTTCGCCCGATTGCGGACGGAGCTGGGGCGCCGGCACTGAATCGGGGCCGCCTCTGGCCATCGGCTCTGCCCAGAAAATACGGCCGGCTTCATCCATGCGGGCAAGAAAATAGACTTCATTGCCGCCGCTGGCCGCGATCTCGGCGCGGAGCGACTTTTGTGCGGAAGGAGTCCAGGGTGGATCGGGAACTGGGGACACTACGGGCGAGTATGCACGGAGAAACGGGTCCGGCAAGGTTGACCGGACGTGGCGTATGCTAGGGTTCAGGCTCGCCATGCGGCACCCTGACGGCTGCCGGGGCTGAAAGAGTGCTCGTGGCCCATCCGCTTCTCGATCCCATGCTGGCTGGAGACCGGCGGGCGTTGGCCCGGCTGATCTCGCTGGTGGAAAACCGGTCGGAGGGTTCCGGCGAGCTGCTGGCGGAGATCTATCGCCGCAGCCGCGGGGCGAAAGTGCTGGGTATTACCGGTCCGCCCGGTGCTGGCAAAAGCACGCTTACCGACCGGCTGGTTGCGCGTTTTCGCCGCCACGGTGAAAAGGTGGCCGTTATCGCCATCGACCCGTCAAGCCCGTTCACGGGCGGGGCCATTCTGGGCGACCGGGTGCGGATGCAGAGCCATTCGCTGGACGAAGGTGTTTTCATCCGGAGTTTCGGTACCCGTGGCGCGCATGGCGGGCTGTCACGGGCCACCCGCGACGTTGTGCGGGTTTTCGACGCGGCCGGTTACGGCCTGATAGTGATTGAAACCGTCGGCGTCGGCCAGACGGAGCTGGATATCATGGAGCTGGCCGACACGACGGTCGTGGTTCTGGTGCCCGAGGCTGGCGACACCATCCAGACGATGAAGGCCGGGCTGATGGAGATCGCGGACATCTTCGTGGTGAACAAGTGCGACCGCGACGGGGCCGAGCGGATCAAGGTGGAACTGGAACTGATGGTCCATCTGTCTGACAATCCCGACTGGACGGTTCCGGTGCTGCTCGCGGCGGCGTCGCTCGACCAGGGTGTGGATGAGATCGCCGGTGCATTCGGGCAGCATCTGGAGAAGACCCGCGACACGCCCGCCCGCGAGCAGAAGCGTGCCGAGCAGCGGCTCGCCCAGTTCGTGGAAATTGTCCGGGATGAAATGGAAAACCGGCTGAAAGCCGCCACGGGCGCTGGAGGGGTACTCGGCCAGCTTGCGTCCGAGGTGCGCGCCGGAGCGCTGAATCCCTATGAGGCGGCCCTGAAGGTTCTGGCCGATTCCCCGGCGCTTGCAAAAGTACTTTTTCCGGACCGGTAGCTATTTCCCCTTGAAGTTCGGCTTGCGCTTCTGGAGGAACGCGGCGATTCCTTCGCGGGCGTCCTCCGTGTTGATCACCTTGGCAAGTTCACCTGAGAGATATTTTACCGCCGCATCAAACTCCATCGCCTCCTGCTTGTAGAAGGCGTTGAGCCCCAACTTCATGGCGATGGGCGATTTCTCGGCCAGCCTCTGGGCCCAGGACGCCACTTCAGCATCAAGCTGGTCCGCCGGCACGGCCTTGTTGATAACACCCCAGTTCTCGGCCTGTTTGGCGTCTATCCGTTCACCAAAAAGACACATTTCGAGTCCCTTGCGGCGCGGCACATGCCGGAAGATATTGGCCATGATCATCATGGGCCAGATGCCACGGTCAATTTCCGGGGTGCTGAACTGTGCGGTGTCCTCGGCCAGTGCGAACTGGCAGCCCATCATGAGCCCCAGCCCGCCCGCCAGGGCGTATTTGCGGACCTTGGCGATGATCGGCTTTCCGCAGGTCCGCTGGGCAATCAGCAGTTCGGGAAACGACCCGCGATGCGGGATGTCAGACTTCTGGGAATCGGCCATGCCTCCCAAATCCGCGCCTGAACAGAACACGCCGCCCGAACCGGTCAGGACGATCACCCGGACACTGGAATCGTCCCGGGCCGTTTCCAGCGCAAAGATGATCTCGTTCGTAAGGGCTTGGGACAGGGCGTTCTTCTTTTCGGGGCGGTTCAGCGTGATCGTGCAGATGTGCCCGTCCACTTCATACAGGAGCGACGTAAAGTTCGGCATGAAAAATCCCTCTCAGGCGAGCTGTTTCAGGTCCAGGGTGGCGAGATAGTTGGTGTCGTATTTCCCGGCGCGGAACCGATCCTCCCTCAGCACATGCCGGTGGAGGTTCAGGTTCGTCTGAAGCGGTTTGATCACCGTTTTGTCCAGGGCGGCGGACAGCCGGTCTATCGCCTCGCTCCGTGTCGCTCCGTGGCCAATGACCTTCGCGACCATCGGATCGTAGAAGGGCGTGATCTCCGATCCTGCCCGGACACCGGTATCCACGCGCATGCCATCGCCCCAGACCAGCTCATCGATCTTGCCGGGGGCCGGGAAAAAGTTTTTCGCGGGGTTTTCGGCACAGATGCGGCATTCGACCGCCGCGCCGGAACGTTTCACCTCGCTCTGCGCGAGGGGGAGTCTTTCTCCGACAGCCACGCGGAGCTGCCACTCCACGAGATCAAGCCCGGTCACGGCCTCGGTAACAGGGTGTTCGACCTGGAGTCGGGTATTCATTTCAATGAAGTAGAAGTTGCCCTTCTCGTCAGCGATGAACTCGATGGTTCCGGCATTCGTGTAGTTGACCGCCTTCGCCGCCAGTACCGCCGCGTCAAAGATTTTCCCGAGCACGTCGTTCCGGCCTATGAGCAGCGGGGCGGGTGTTTCCTCGATGATCTTCTGGTGACGGCGCTGGACCGAGCATTCACGCTCAAAGAGGTGGATCACGCTGCCATGCGTATCGCCGAAAACCTGCACCTCGATATGGTGGGGATTTTCGATGAATTTCTCGATATAGAGGCTGCCATCGCCAAATGCCTTCTGGGCGCGGGAAGAAGAGCTTTCAAACGCCTTGACGATTTCATCTCCTGACTTCACCAGCGTCATGCCGATGCCGCCGCCCCCTGCCGCTGCCTTGAGCAGGACGGGATAGCCGATCCGGTCGGCTTCCAGCTTTGCATCGTCAGCGGTCTGGACGATTCCGGCCGAACCCGGCACGGTGGGCACTCCTGCCGCCTGCACGATCCGGCGGGCGACGCCCTTGTCTCCCATCTGGTGCATGGCATCGGCTTCGGGACCAACGAAGACAAGACCGGCGCCACGAACGGCGTGGACAAAGTCGCCGTTTTCCGAGAGGAAACCATACCCTGGGTGCACACCATCGGCACCGGTCCTCCTTGCGGCCTCCAGGATTGCGGCTGTGTTCAGGTAGCTTTGTGGCGGAGGGGGCGGTCCGATCAGCACGCTTTCGTCAGCCATCTCCACATGGGGTGCCTTGGCGTCGGCTTCCGAATGGACTGCGACGGTCTTGATCCCGAGCTTTTTTGCCGTTCGGATCACGCGGCATGCGATTTCACCCCGGTTGGCCACCAGCAGCTTGCGGATCATCGGTCGTCGCCCCTTCCGAAACTGAATGATTGTTCATTCAGTATGCCTCCTGTGTAGTCACAGGGACCAATGGAAGGCAAGACGGGCCTATCCCCTCAGCTGCAGGCGTCGAGCAGGATCTCCGAGATATCCTTCAGCTTGAAGTTTTCTTCCCGGTCGGTGGTCTTGATGCCGTCCTGGAACATGACCATGCAGAACGGGCAGGCGGTCGCCGCGGTTTGGGCGCCGGTTTCAGCCGCTTCATTCACGCGGATGCGGTTGATCTTCTCTTCTTCCTTCACCTCGTACCACATGTTCGCCCCGCCGGCGCCGCAGCAGAAGCCGCGCTCTCCCGACCGCTTCATCTCCACCAGCTCCGCACCGGAAGCCTCCAGCACCGAACGGGGGTGGTCGTAGTTATCGTTGTGGCGGCCCAGGTAGCAGGAGTCGTGGTAGGTGATTTTTTCCTCGATCTTCTTCTTGGGCCGGAGTTTGCCGCCCTTGACGAGTTCGTCGAGGAATTCCGAGTGGTGAACCACCTCAACATTTTCGAGGCCAAGATCGGGATACTCGTTCTTGAACGTGTTGAAGCAGTGGGGACACTGGGTGAGGATCTTCTTCACGCCGGTCATCTTGAACATCATGATGTTCTCGATGGCGAGCTGCTGGAACAGCCCCTCGTTTCCGAGCCGCCGGGCCGTGTCGCCGGTGCAGCCCTCTTCCTTGCCCAGCACAGCGTATTTCACGCCAGCCATTTCGAGGAGCTTCAGGACCGACTTGGTAACTTCCGTATTGCGGGAGTCGTAGTTTCCGGCGCAGCCGATCCAGTAGAGAACGTCGAACTCGGGCTGCTGCTCGACCGTAACGGGCTTCACCGGCGAGTCGCTGACCCAGGCCATGCGGTCGCCGCGGGCCATGCCCCAGGGGTTCTTGTTGTTCTCCATCTTCTTCATGGTCTCGATCATGTGGGGCGACTGGTTGCCCTCATTCGCCATGTGGCGGCGCATGCCCATGTACATGTCTACATGCTCAATGAAGACCGGGCAGGCGGTGACGCAGGCGTTGCAGGTCGTGCAGGACCAGACTGTTTCCGGATGAATGGCGTCATCGGAAACCAGCGAGGGGCGCTGGTCGAGGGGTGTATTCATGTACTTGGCCGAATAACCCGCCACGTTCCATACGAAATGCATGGGTGAGAGATCCCGCCCGGCGGCCGTGGCCGGGCACTCGGTCGTGCAACGGGCACACTTGGTGCAGGCGTCCACGGAAAGGAGTTGCTTCCACGACAGATCCTCGATCTTGCCGAATGAACCGGCGAAAAACTCCGACTCCTCCATATCCTCGCGCATTTCGAACTCTTCGTTGCCGTCGGCGTCCTTTTTCCAGTTGAACAGTTGGAACGGTGTCACCATCTTGCCCGTCGGCTTGTGGGTGCGGAGGAAGATGTTGAGCGGCGAGGTGATGATGTGGGCGAGTTTTCCGTACGGGATATAGGCGATGAATCCGAACACAAGGACCATGTGGATCCACCAGATTGAATTGTGGAAATAACCCAGTCCGTTGAACCAGTAAGGGGCCTGGTCCCATGCGCGGAAGCCGGTTGGCGTGCCGGGTTCGCCGAAGATGGCGGTCAGCAGGTAGCCGGTCCAGCTTCCAACGGGCGACCAGGCCCGGAACGGTTCGTCCACGAGGGCGATGCGGGCACCTTCGAGCAGGTAGCCGGTGACGGCAATGGCGCCGAACATGCCGATGATCCGTAGGTCATCAACGGAAGTTTCCAGATGCTTTGGTTTCTTGATGAACCGGCGGTACAGGGCGATACCGAGACCGAGGATGAATACTAGTCCCATCACATCGAGGAAAAACGAGTAGCCGAGATAAAAATCACCATGCCAGAAGGCGAGGCTGGTGCCGAAGTGCTCGTCCAGCTTGCGGGTGATATCGTACTCGATGGCGACGATCGTGGTTCCGATGAACAGCACGATGAAGCCGTAGAAGATCATCTGGTGCATGATCCCGGCCAGCCGGCGCTCGGATACGCGCTTCTGGAGCATGCCGTATACCAGGAAGTCCTTCACCCGCTGGCCGATGTCACTCAGGTCAAACTTCCCGCTGGCTTTCCGCCACCGGGAAATCATCGCCCAGAACCCCTTGATGAAAAACACCATCGAAATGACAAAACCGAGATAGAGCCCGCCCTTGACGGCCAAAAGCCCGCTCTCGGTCGTTGCAAGGTTGAAGAACTCAGGTTTGGAAATCGCCTTTTCGCCGATCAGTGCATGCGGCGGCAGTTCCTGGACCTTGTCCTTGCCAATCCGCTTGACGGCATCGCGTTCGGTTTTCTTCTGATGATTCTGGTAGTTTTCCTTGGAATAAGTGTTCGCCATGGGACCTAGTTGCCTCCGGAGACTGGGGGTGGTAGACACTCGGGCGATGGGCGCCGTGAAAACGCAAGCGTTTCCAAGGGTCTATGTGCATCCGAACCGGATGTGACCCTCGGGAAGGCTGGTTATCACAGGCCCCCCGAACCGTCAACGAAGTTTCGGGTTTGATGGTTCTGGATGGCTCCGGCCGGGACTCCTGCGACAGTTTGGGTGCAGGAGGGAATGCCCGGACGAAGGCGTGCGGCGGATATCCCGGTACCGAATACCGTTCATGAAGTGCGTTCCCGCGCCCCGGCTGACGTGAAGCCCGGACCGGCGGCCCCCTTCCTGAAGCACCGGGTATAAATAGAAAGCCGTACGGAAAGAGATTCGCTTCTGAAATCGTACGGCGTTACCCAGCTTCTGGTTCTGGTGGTGTCACTGGTGGCGCTATCTGGGGCTGTCGCGCTGGGGACAGTGCTCGCGCCCGATCCTTGGCCCGGTTTTGTGATTCCGCCCTACTGGCAGCAGGTCGAAGGCGACAAGGCCATCCTGCGGTTCAAGACGCGCCAGCCGGTCCCGGTGAAAATAACCGTCGATCCGGCCGCCGAAGTTACGGGCGACCTCGCTGCTACACCAGGTCTGCGGCATCTGGAACTGTCCGGTCTGGAGCCCGGTCAGCGGTATACGGTGCGGATCGAGCCCCAGGCAGTCGATACGACTGCTTCGGTGGTTACCGCGACCGTTCGTCCGGTTCCCGAAGCGACCGAGACTCTCCAGGTGCTCGTGCTCGGCGACAGCCGCCGTTATGCCGATCGGGCCCGCAGCGTGGCCCGGGCGGCGTCCCAGGAGCGTTTCGACCTGATTCTGCATACCGGCGACCTGGTGAACTATCCGGGTGATCGCTCACTGTTCGCCACGGCCTTTTTCGGTCCCCTGGCCCCGCTGCTGATGCAAGCGGAGGTTGTCCCGGCGATGGGCAATCACGAAGACGCTGCCGAGGAGTTTCACGACTTTTTTGAGTTACCCGGCAACGAGCGATGGTTCCGCATGGTGCGCGGGCCTGCGGAGATCATCGTGGTTGCTACCGACGAATGGCTGGACGACGGTTCGCCTCAGCTGACCTGGCTCGATGAGGTGCTTGGGCGGCCGCTGCGCGAGTTCCGGATCCTCATGCTTCACCGTCCGGTTGTCACGTGGGCCGGGCAGTGGGGGCCGCATGAGCCGGCTGCGTCGGTTCTGCTGCCCCGGCTCCGGCGGGCAGGGGTGAGGCTCGTCCTTGCCGGGCATAGCCATCTTTATGAGCGCAATCTCAAGCTGACTGAACCCGAAATCCTTTACGTCACTGCCGGCCACGCCGGCAGTGACTGGCATTCGGGCCAAAGGGAACGGCCTCCCGACGTGGTGGGCCGGACCATATTCGAAACCCTCGGTTTCGTGACCGTCCAGTTGTCTGACAACGGTGCGGTCATGGAATCCAAAGACACGGCTGGCGCGGTATTGGACCGCTGCCGGTTCGAGCGCACACGCTGGAACTGCGAACCGAACGATTGAGACGGTCCGGTTCCGGCGGGATGCACACACAGAAAGGAACATCATGAAACGCATGCTGATTAACGCGGCCGAGACCGAAGAAGTCCGGGTCGCCATTCTCGACGAGGACCGTCTGGAAGACCTGGATATCGAGGTCGGCGAAGGGAACTCGATCAAGGGAAATATATACCGGGCCCAGGTCGTGAATATCGAACCGGCCATACAGGCGGCTTTCGTCACCTATGGCGGTGACCGCAATGGCTTCCTCCCGCTTGATGAGGTCAACCCGCGAGCGCTTGTCGCGGTGCCCAGGCAGGGCCGGAGCAAGAAGGCGAGCGCGCTTCAGCCGCTCGGTGATGAGGGCGTCAAGCCCAAGATGGAACTGCTGGTGCAGGTGACCCGTGATCCGATCGGACAGAAGGGTGCCGCACTGACTTCTTACATCGCGCTGCCAGGCCAGTTTCTTGTTTATCTGCCGCAAACCGAGGGCAGTGGAGGCATTTCGCGCCGGATCGAGGATTCAGGCGAGCGTAACCGGATGAAGGAGAAGATAGCCGGTTTAAACCTTCCACCCGACACCTCGGTGATCGTACGCACAGCGGGGCTGGAGCGGACCACGGCAGAGCTCAAGCGAGAGTTCAAGAATCTGGAGCGGCTGTTCAAGGCCATCCAGAAGGCCTATGCCGGCAAGAAGGGTCCGGGGCTCCTGTACCGTGAGGAAGGTGTGGCGCTCCGGATGGTCCGCGACTACTTCCACGACGACATTGAGGAAGTGTGGGTCGATGAGCAGGAGACCTATACGGCGGTTCAGGCATTCTTCGAGCTGACCCTGCCGAAGTTCGTTGACCGCGTGAAGTTCTACGATGGGCGGGTTCCGCTTTTCACCCGGTACCATGTCGAGGAACAGATCGAGAACACGATGACACGGCAGGTGCCGCTGGTTTCGGGCGGATCAATCGTGATCGACCAGACGGAAGCGCTGGTGGCCATCGACGTAAACTCCGGCCGGACCCGCCAGGAGCGGACCATTGAGGACACGGCGCTCAAGACCAATCTGGAGGCCGCCGGCGAGATCGCCCGCCAGCTTCGCCTGAGAAACATGGGCGGCATCATTGTCTGCGACTTTATAGACATGCGGGACCGCAAGAATCGCATGAAAGTGCAGGGCGCACTGTCGAAGGCGCTCTCAACGGACAAGGCGCAGATTACGCTCGGCCGGATCGGACAGTTCGGCACGATCGAGCTGCTTCGCCAGCGCATGCGCACGGCTGGCGGCACCGCCGGCTGGACACCCTGTGCCGCCTGCGGCGGCGTGGGCCGGGTCCGCAATCCGGTCCGCGAGGCGATGGCTGTGCTGCGGGCGCTGGCACTGGAAGTGGCGTCATCGAAGGAAGGAACGCTGATTGATGCGAAGGTTCCGCACGATGCGGCAATCTATCTTCTGAACGAGAAGCGTTACGAAATACGGAAGCTGGAAATTGAAGGCCGGGTGAAAATCGTCATTGAACCGGCGCATGTGAAAGAGCTCTCGGTCCAGCGTACTTCGGAGGCATTCCGTTTCGAGGATCATCCTGAAGAGGTGGTCACCCGCCAGCAGGTCCGCCCGGGAGGGGCGGAGGGTGCGGTGACCCTGAAGGATGCCCTTGCGGTTGCCAGTGAGGAAGGCGACGAGGAAGAAGAAGCGATAGAGGACGAGGCACCGCCGCAGGCCCCGCCCCGATCCGGACGGCAGGGTGGAACGGATGACCTTGGCCCCCGTGATCAACGGGAGCCAAGGGGTGCAAGGCAGCATCGGGAGCCGGGCCGCGGGCGCACGGAAACCGCCCGCGAGAAACGGCGCCGCGAACGGCGCGAGCGGGAGAGCCGCATGATCTCATCCTATGCAGCCGGGGAAGCCAGCGATTCGATATACGATCCGTTTCCTTCGGAGCCGGTCCGCCGCCACGGCGAACCGCCGCGGGAGCCAGCGCGGGAAAGCGTGACGCCCCGCGAGATCGTGGAGGCCGTCCGTCCGGCATTTGATGATGACCGTTTTGCCACCGATGACGAGGAAGCGGTCCCGATTGGTGATGAAAGTTATCCCGAAGACGCTGCGGCAGCCGGGGGCAACGGTTCAGACGGGGGATCAGCCGGCTCGCCGGACAGCGAAGGCGGGAGCGGTTCCGTTACAGGAGAAGCCGAAGCGGGCGATGACGGGGATCTCGCCGACGACGAGGAAGATGAGGATGCCGTCAACCGGGCGCTGGATTCGGCCGTAAAGCAGGCTGCTGGCGGCCGGCCCCGGCGGCGCGGTGGCCGCCGCGGAGGACGCGGGCGCGGAGGCGCCCGGCCTGGCGGCGCGGCGGTATAACCCCGGATTCGCCGGCTACTTTCTCTTCTTTGGCTGCTTGGACAATAGCAGCGGTGCCCGGAGCACGAGCACATGGATGGGCGACTCGCGCACGAGCCGTTCGGCTACCGAACCGATCAGCGCATGGGCAAGTCCCGTGCGTCCGTGGGTGGTGGTGACGATCAGGTCCGCCTTGATCTTCTCGGCTATTCGCCGGATCTCCTGGACGGGCAATCCCGGCACGACCCGGCCCTGGACCTTGATCCCCGACTTCTTGGCCCGGGCGGCAACCGGTTTGAGAAATTTCTCCATCTCGGTCCGGGAGCCCTCTTCGACCCGCTCCAGAATATCATCCCCGGCCGACAGCCCGGCCATTGCCAGCGTGTAGCCAGAGACGGGTTCAACGATGTGGAGGAAGGTGAGGTCGGATCCCCATTCTTCGGCGAAATCCATGGCGACATCCCGGAGGTAGGCGGAAAAGTCGGAAAAATCGACCGGAACCAGAACCTGCTTCGGCGTGAAAGTGCTCATGACGGTTTATGCTCCTTGCGCGTCCGGCGAATTACATATCCGGAATCCGTCGCGGACCGGAATGATGTATCTCATAAGGAATTGATTCGCCACAAGCGGGCAGGGTAAGGCCGCTTTTACTGTCCCGGGTGTCTTTTAAATGGCCATTTCCACGTTCAATTTCCAGCTCGAACTGACTCATGATTACCAGGTGGTTTTCCGGGGCAAGGTGGTGCTGGGGCGGAGCGCGCCCGAGGAGAGCGACCTCCACATACTGCTCAAGTTTTTGGCCTGGTGTCTTTTCCACCATGAAAACCTGTCGGTTGAGAAGCAGGACGTCGATCCCGACTACCGCCCGGATCTCGTGGTGCAGCGGCTGGATGGAACGGTCCACGCCTGGATAGAGGTGGGCAATACCAGTGCCCGCAAGCTGGACAAGGTGACGCGGAGGTATTCAACGGCGCGGGTGTATGTCCTGCACCAGAGCGAACGCGCCATCCAGAGCGTCCGGGAGCAGGTGCGCCGGCATGTGGAACGGAGCAGCAGGGTCGGGTTCGTCTGGTTTGAAGACGGTTTTTGTGACCGGTTTCTCCGGCTCCTGACTGATAAAAATGATGTGGTGTGCAATCTGGCTGGCGAGGACACGCTTGAGCTGACCATGAACGGGGACTGGGCCCAGACACAGGTTTTCCGCAAGATGGCGGAAAGCTGATTCGCTGACGGTTAATCCGCGGGGAAAAATCACTCTCGCCCCCGGTGGTTCCGGATGCTATGGAACCCCTGCCGCCCGGCCTCCCGCGATGGCCGGACCCTGCACAACAGCGAGCCGACGAACCCCGCCAGGTCCGGAAGGAAGCAACGGCACTCGAGCCTCCTGTGTGTTGCAGTGGCCCGGCCTTCGGGGGTGGTCTGGCGGCGGCATTCCTGCCCGCATAGCAACGGAGAGAACTGACCCGATGTCATCCTATCTGGTACTGGCACGGAAATACCGGCCCCAGACGTTCGAGGAGATCGTCGGGCAGGAACACATTACGAATACGCTTCAAAGCGCCATCCAGCTCGGGCGCGTAGCCCATGCCTACATGTTCTCGGGATCGCGCGGCACCGGGAAAACATCCATCGCCCGCATCTTCGCGAAAGCGCTCAACTGCCTCGAAAACAGCAACGGTATTCCCTGCAATCGCTGCGAGTCCTGTGTCGAGATCACCCGCTCCACCGGGGTTGATGTGATCGAGCTGGATGCCGCCTCCAATCGCGGCAAGGAAGACGCTGAGCAGCTTCGTGAAGCCGCCCGTTTCGCCCCGGCCCGGGGAAAATACAAGATTTTCGTGATCGACGAGGCGCACATGCTGACTAACGAGGCGTCGAATGCGCTGCTCAAGGTGCTTGAGGAACCGCCGCCCCATGTCATTTTCATGTTCGCAACGACCGAGCCCCACAAGATGCTCGAAACCATCCGGTCCCGCTGCCAGCGGTTCCAGTTCCGGCGTCTTCCGGTGCAGGTCCAGGTAGATCAGCTTGCCAGGGTAACAGGGGCGGAAGGCCTCAGGTTCGACGCCGAAGCGCTCAAGGTGATCGCCCGCGAATCGCAGGGCGGCATGCGGGACTCGCTCGCTCTGGTGGATCTCATTGCCTCATCCCGGAAGGATTCCGCAGGGGCGGTAACAGCAGATGAGGTAACGGCACTTCTGGGGCTTGCCGACCGGGATCTGCTCTGGCGAACAGTCAACGGGGTGCTGACACGCAGTTCGGCGCAGATCCTGGAGGTTGTCGAAACGGTCTACTCCTATGGGCTCGACGTGAAGGATTTTCACTCACGCCTTCTGTGGATGCTCCGCAACGCCATCGTCGTAAAGTCGGTGAAAATGCCCGGCGATGTGCTGGACCTGACGACCGATGAGATCGAACGCCTGCGGGAACTGACAGAGAACCACTCGCTCCAGCATCTCGATCACCTGTTCCAGATCTGCCAGCGGGCGGAAGACACCCTCGCCCGGACCAGCCATCCCCGGGCCGTTCTGGAGGTCACTCTGGTGCGGATGGCCGAGCTGCCGGAAGCTCTTGCTTCCTCTGAACTGGCGGGACTGGTTTCTGGCGGGCCGCCTGCTGCCGGAGTTCCAGGCCAGCAGTCACACAACAGCACACCGTCACCGGCGCGTGAGGCAGGCGGCCGCCCCCCGGCGACGGCATCTGCGAACATCCCCGGCGCGGAGATCCTTAACCGCTGGTCAAACGGGAATGCCTCCCGGCGTCCTGCTGTGCCTGCTCCTGCACCGGTCCGTGCATCTCCGCCAGAGCGTCAGGCAAACAGTACGGTTCGCGATGGAGGTGACAGACGTCAGGCACCAGCGACTGCTGCCGCGAAGCCAGCCGCCCGGACACCGGCGGTCAATGATCTTGCCCGGACTGAACCGGCGGTGCGGGAACTTATTGAGGTGGCCGAGCCGGTGGATATCCGCATACGGAACCAGAATGAAGATTGATTCATTGATGGGTGTCTTGACCGGTTTCGACAGTGCTCCCCATAATCGCCCGGTTAGAGAGTTGGCCAGTGGCTGTGAGAGGCGGCGGCTCGTGTCTGCCGCCGCAAGGTGTCTGCTCAATGGACGCCGGCTTCCCGTCCGGCCGTGAAGGAAAATCATTTTCGTGACAGATAAAGACCAGAAACAACCCGGTGAAATACCTCCCGATGCCCCCGAGCTCTCCCGGCAGGTCAGTGCTCCTGGTGGAAACCGCCGTCCGCTTGCCATCCTGCTGGCGCTCACTGCCCTGGTGGCTGTGGCTGTGTCGGTCTGGACACTGACGCGGCCTAAAGGCGGTTTGTATGGCCAGGTGATGATCAACAATGAGGTGGTCCGGCGGACAAAAGTGCACCTTCAGGTGCAGGACAAGGACGGCCGGGTCGTCCGGGATCTGCTCGAAACCGATGCCCAGGGGTACTACAAGATCATGCTCCGGCCGGGTACCTATCGTCTGGTCAACGCGGCAGAAGACCCCCAGTTTCTCAAGGTAGGAAACGACAGCCTGGAAATCATCCGCAAGGACTCGCCTGTGGGGCGTGACCTGGTGGTGGCCGACAGCCTGCTTGACATGAAGGCTGTGCGGGTGGGCCGGGCGGGCCGCATACTGGGTCCGCTGGAAGGCTCCATCATCATGCCGGACGAAAAGTTCCAGTGGGTGCCATATCCCAACGCCAGCCGGTACGTGATCGATCTGGCCTATTTCGAGACCGGCTCAAGGGCGGCGACGGCCACCTTGTATCTGGAGGCCGAAGCGAGCGAGTGGGAATTTGCTTTCGCAGATGCGTATGGCCGCCCCCTCGGCACGGAGGCGTTCCGCGCCCTGAATCCGCAGCATCCGACACGCTCCCTCAATCCGGGCGGCGTGTACCGCTGGACGCTGATGGTATTCAACGAGGACGGCTCGCTGAAGACCACGTCAAAGCCGGTCAGCTTCAGTGTTTCCAATACCGAACAGGCGATTCTGGCTGTGAAGGCCCGGGAAGCCGCGACCATGATGGAGCTGAACCGGAAAATGGGGGTGTTGGCGGGACGTATCACCAAGAGCGGACTTCCGGTGAAGAGCGTGACCTTCAGGATCACCATCGACAGGGTGGAGCGGCAGTCCGGGCAGCGCAAGACGTTCCCCTATCTCGAATCGAAGACCGACGAAGATGGCAACTTCGAGATACCGCTGGAGGAAGGGGTCTATTCGGTCATCGAGATGCAGCCCCAGCCGGGGGACACGATCCTCGACGTCATGCAGGGCGGAGCGATCCTGATCCCCGGTGCGCCTTCCGCCATTTACGAGGTGATTGCGGGCCAGAAGGCGGTACTGCCCGACATCCAGATCGTTTCCTCGGTCAAGCCGAAGTACCCGGTTAACGGCCAGAGAAACGTGGATCTCCGGCCCACGATCGAGTGGGACAAGTTCGAGGACGCCAACAGATACCAGCTGACGCTGCATTATATCGATGAGCATCAGCAGCGCTCGACCGTGCTGATCGCCGTGACCAACCAGACGAGTTACACGATCGAACGGATCAATCTGCCCCCCGAAATGCAGGCCCAGCTCAACCACCCTGCTGAAGGACTGAAGCCGGGCGGTCACTACAGCTACCATATCATCGCCTCCAAGGAGCCCGACCAGAAGCTCATTTTTGACCGCAACAAGCCGCCGCCCCAGTGGATCCGCAAGTCGGAATCGCTGTGGACCGATTTTTACGCAGCCAGAAAATAGTGACGCGGCTCTCTTCGGGACCATTCCACAATTAAACAGTCTGGCGCAGATATCTCTTCGCCATGATGAATATTTCCCCGCCGGATGCGACAAATATCACGCAAGGGATGCGTGACTTGTACTGGACTGTTCGCAAAAGGCGTCACTGAACCTGACTATTGCGGTGAGGGTTCACTGCAGACGGGCGGTTTGGGGCCGTTTAGGTTCTGAAAATGCTCGTCAGTCCGCATTTCTGCATACCCGCAGCATCTCCCGTCAGACGGCACGGTTCTTGTTAGTCCCCAAGTGCAGAGGTGAGCCCCAGAGGCCGGCCAGCCCTGCACGAATTTGGAGGGGACCAGCATGCATTCGATCCTTTATTTGTCCTGTCCAGCGGAAGTTGCCGTGCGCCAGGTGCCCCGCCGTGACCGGCGTGATATCCGCGTCTGGAAAGTTGAGGGCTCACTGGTCCAGGAGTCCGCCGCCGCCCTCAAGTTTCTTGCCGACGAGATTGTCGACGACGCCGAAGGTCTGGAGATAGACCTCACCCTTGCCAGCTTCGTGGACGCCGGTGCAGTCAGCATTCTCCAGCACATGCAGCGGCGGGGTGTGATCATTACCGGCCATGAGCGAATCGGCGTTGACCTGACCGAAAGCGACAGTCCCCTGGTTGACCGGCAGGGCCTTGAGGCGTTCTTCGGTAACTCAACGCTCTGCTACGCGTAGGCTTTTGCTTCAGGGGACAGTCGTTCCGCCATTGGCCGGGGGATCGGCGGCCACGTTGTGAAATACGCCGTTACGGAACGAATAGGTTGCCAGCCGTCCGTCCGGTTCAAGTATCTCCACGCGGATGCTGTCGTCGCGCAGGGTGCCGGTTACCGAAAGCACCTGTCCCAGCGCTGGCCTGTTTCCCGGTGCCGGTCCGCCGCGGCCAAGCATGCCAATCGGTGTTTCCCGGATCGTGAATGCCGCGTCCCGCTCGCCTGCGCCATGCACCATCGCGAGCACCGCGTACCGGTTCACGTTCCCCGTAAGCCAGGTTCCGGTCACAAAGTAGAGAGACTGGCGCCCCTTCTGGAAGCCGATGATATCCATCCGGGCTGATGACCGCCGCCGGAGCAGATCGCGGTAGAAATCCCGCTCGGCCCGGCAGGCTTCCGCCTCGCAATCGAGATCAGGATCGCCTTCCTGGAGCTGCGACAGTGCGTCCTCGATGCTGAACAGGAACGAACCCTCCAGCATCCGCTGGATGTGGTTCACCCGCCGCCGGGGCAGATCCGGCTGGACTGGGACCCAGCCGTCACCGGCGGCGGCCAGTGTCTGGATAACCCCGTGCCGGGGCAGTTCCCGCAGGCTGCCGGCGGCGGCCAGCCGGACTGCCGGGTCCGGATCGTACCGGAAAACACCGAGAAGCCTGGATTCAAGGCCGCCGGTAACTGATGCCGCAGCCACCGCCGCCAGGCGCTCGTCAGCGGTTGGGGCAGTCAGTCGTTCGCGCAGGGAATCGCCCAGATCCTGACGCCGGTGCATGCGGATTGCTTTCAGGGCGGCAATCCGGCTTTCCCTGTCTTCCGAGGCGAGCAAACGGGCCAGTTCCGCACGGGCTTCATGCGACGGCACCGAGCCCATTGCCATGATGGAGGCAAGCCGGATCTGGGGCTCCTGCGACTGCTGCTCCAGCCGGATGAGCACCGGCAGGATATCAGTGGCCCCGCTTCGGCCCAGAAGCTCGGTGGCGGCGAGGCGTTCCGCCTGCGTCGAGTCCGGCGCCTCAAGGATCGCCAGCAGGCGGCCGTCCGAGTCGTGTGGCGCAGACTGCTGGAACTTGGCGCGGTAACGGCGGCGGACGGTTTCGCTTGAGGCCCGCACGTATCCGTCAAAGTAGTTCTGGAAAGTATCCCGCCGGAACAGGGTCCACAGGCCCGACAGCACTCCGAAGTAGACCAGCGTAGTGATCAGGGCGAGGCCTGCCGGCGTGACCCGCCAGGCAAGCCGGGAGGGGGGAGGCGAATCGGACGGGTGGGAAGTTGTGGCCGGAGAGGTCATGCTTGCGCAAGGGAACCCGATGGAGCGAGCCAAGGCAAACGGAGACACAGGGAGGCCGGACGGAAAGGCGGGGTTTCGCACGTGGATGGCGTTTGCTGTTGGACTGGTTGCGGGTTTGAGCCTGTTCGCAATTTGGGGACGGAGCAGTGGTTCGCCGCGCCGCCTGACGCCCGAAATGCCCGTTCAGGCCGCTTCACAGCCGGCGGAATCGCGGCTGGGCGAGGTGGAGGCGGCGCTGGAACGGTGCTACCGCGACCGGGAGACGCTCGTGCAGGGCGTTTCGGGCTGCATCGACGACGGGCAGGCGACCGAGCAGAAGCTGCGCAGGCAGCTCGCCCTGGCCCAGTCCATTTTCGAGGGTTTCCTGGAGACAGCTGGTGCCGGTGCGGCTGCGCCACTGGACAACCTGGCACGTGGGCTGGTGTCGCTCATCATCGTTCACGGCCGGAATGAACGTGTCAGCCGCTGCACGGGCTATCTTGTCCGCCGCGGTGACGACGTTCGCCTCTATACGGCCGGACACTGCGTGGCCGAACTGAAAGGTGAGGGATGGGTTCATCTGGTTCGCTACCGGTACGATCCCCTGAACGCCCTGCTGGTGCCGGAGCAGGCGCCGGCGCTGGTCGTGTTCGAACATACGGTTTGCCGGAGAGACGGGCTGGAGAATCCGGCAGGACGTCTGGGTGGCAGGGAAGGGGTTCTGGATCTGGCCGGCTATGAACTGGTGCGGGGCGGGCTTCCCTCGCGGTGCCTGGAAATCTCGGCCACCCGGGAGTCGGGGACCGGCGCTCCGCGGATTTCTCCGGAAGCTGCGGCCCACCGGCTTCTTGAAGATGCCCGTCCCGGCGCTGTCCGGTCACCTGCTGAGTTCGATCAGGTTCATTTTGCCGTTCACATGTGCCGCCGCCCGCCGCAGGCCCAGGGTGAGTGCATGAGCGCCACCGACGCCTGGGTATACGTTCCGGTGGTAGGAACAGTGATCGGACGGTCCGGTGCCCAGGACGCAATTCCCTTTTTTGTGCTCAACCAGCGTGTGCGTCCGGGGGATTCGGGAGGCCCGGTCATCTCGCTTGACGGATCGCTCGTGGGGCTCGTCTCGGCCACACATTTGGGGAAATCGCTCTCGCTTTTCACGCCGGTGGCCGCCGTTTGGGACTGAAACGGGCATCTGACGGAATGCGTCAGATGAATGTGGATAACTTTATTGGCTACTCGATGCCGAATCACGGATTTTGGATAATAAGTGCCTTGTCACGTTTTGCATCAACAGTGAGCCTGGAAGTCCGCTGGAGTTCCGGGTAGTTGGTCGAGGTATTGCGCGGCTATAACGCGATGCGCTGTCTGGCGTGTCCGCCCGCCCGGACACGCCTCACCCGAATGAGGCGCATCACGTTGAAAACAATCGTAAAGCCGGGCAGTTACGGACGGTTAAATCCTTTGCATCGTTGATGTTCCCTCCTTATAATTCCTTTTAATAAGTCAGCCGAAGGTCTGTGTTTTGTTCTGCAACAAGCACAGCCCTGTTTGCGACTGGACCGAGGCGGGACTTCCCCGGCGATGGTGCCTTAAATGGTAACCGTGCCGGCATGTGTGCGAATACGGAAGCCGTTTTAAGGAGCACGAACATGGACGCGAAGAACAGAACAGCCGGACAGCACAGTGGATGCGGAACCGGCGCAGATGGAGCGCGGACCTGCTTCGTGCGGGTGAAATCAGGAGCGACTATGCGGACGATCATCGGGGCAATCAGAAACAGCGCGCTGGCGATGGTGCTGGCATTGGGAGCCGCCGCCTGCGGCATGGGGCAGCAGGGTGAGCATGACGCGCAGGACGAGGCGCAGCTCGTTACCCGGGCACCGGAGACGGCGGGAAGCGCGATCGACATCAAGAACGGCAGCGACACCATCGGCACGATCAGCGAACCCCAGTACAACGTATCCAGCGGCAATGTCATTCCGCTGAATACCGTGTTCGACACGCTGACAGTGGGTGGTGCCATGACGGGCGCTGCCGTTCAGTCGGCGGGCAATCCGCATCTCGCGAATGCCATCCGTGTGATCGCCTGGCTGGACCGTCCGCCGTACAACAACACCACGGGCGGATCATTCGGCACCGAGGACCGCCGCATCTTCGATACAGGCAATACCTATCAGAATGATACTACTGACGGCGTTTATACCGGCGTCCTGGCGTGTCCGGCGTTGGCGACGGTTCCGGCTTCATCGGCTGGCGCGCTGGGTGTCGGCGGTGATCCCGCCGACCTGAATGCTGCTCTCGCCAACTGCCGAGGCTCACGGATTCTCGCCGCTTCCGGACAGCGCCAGTGGAACGCCTCTCCAGCCGTCGACCTGACAGTTGATCCGGCGGTGTCCGGGGATACGCTTCACGTGATCCGCGTGGAGTTTTTCCGTTGTGCAAACTCGGCGTGTACGCTGGGTTCGGAAGTCCGGATTGGCACGACACTGAACTACTGCGCGGGCAACTGCGACCTTCCGTTCGCCGCGCCGGCAAGTCCTGATGTGGGCGACCTGCTGGTAACGCGCGATTCGATCCCGCCGCATGTCCTGAACACCGCCTTCACGCGCGCCTTCTGCGACATCACCGTGGCGAACTCCGTCTTCAATGCAGGCGAGAGTTTCGTCATCGCAGGCCGCACCTACACTGTCGGCACCCACTTCCAGGATGCATCGCCCAACAACGCGGCGAACCAGGAACTGGTGGCGCAGCGGATCGTGGCGGCGGTCAATGCCGACCAGTTCGCCAATAACGGCAGCGCCGTCACCAGTTTTACCGGAGGCAGCACGGTTTTCCGTGTCTGGTCGCTCGTGCGTGGCGCGGCCGGCAATGCCATTACAGTGCAGGATGAAAGCAGCGGCGTGACCAACAACCTGACGGGCTGCGGATTCACTAACCCGTCGGGCGATGTGCGCAATCTTACCGGCGGAGCGGACGGCACATCCATCGCTTCGCCGCTGATGGTGGGCGATTTCCCGACGCAGCTTCCGTTCGGACCGGTGGGCTACATCCAGCATTTTGCCGATCTGGACGTGAGCGCGGGCGGCACGACGGCCTCCTCGACCAAGAAGAACTTCGCCGCCCTCAACGTGGCCCAGAACGACCTGCTCGTGATCCAGAGCGGAGTGAACGGCGGCGATGTCCGCCGTATCGTGCCGGCGCTGCCGAGGGCCGGCGCTCCCTTGAGCACGATGAACCTCTCCCACCCCCTGACCGCTGCGGGAACGGGGGTGTCGTACGGTATTTATCACGCCGACGTCCAGCAACTCCGGTTCCAGACGTCCGGAACCACCACCAAGGGCCAGAGCTTCGCGGAGCGCAATCATGGCTTCGTGAATCAGGCGACCGTTTCCGGCGTGATCTGGGATGGCACGTCTGTCGCACCGCCGCAGGGCGCGGCGACACGCGAAATCACGAATGGCGCGGCTGGTGGTGCAGATGACGTGCTGCTCCGGGCCAATGCACCGGGGGCATGGGGCAACCAGCTTACCGTGACCAAGACCGTCGGCGCGGCCGCCGTCACGATCGGGGGCGCAAACAATCTCGACATCACGGTGACCTTCCCCGATGCCACACCTGCCCAGACAGTGGTGAACCTCATCAACAACCATCCGGGCGCCCGCAACCTGGTGACCGCCCAGTGCTCGATCCAGCCTTGCGCGGGCAACGCCGTCAGCGGCGGCGTCGCCCTGGCCAGCTTTACCGGCGGCAGGGGATCGAACGTCACCAGCGTGACAGTCAAGTCCACCAACACGCAGACATCGGTCACGAGCGAGACCACGACCATGATCTCGCGGAGCGGCACGGTGGGTACTCCCACGCAGATCGTCGTGGACGATTCCGGCGTCACGGACGATGCGATCCGGTTCCATGGTCCGGCGGGCGACACGACACGCAATGGTGCGACGGTTTCGTACGTGCTTCCCGGAGCAGATTTTACGCGCCAGAGCATTACTGTGGCGGGAACGCCCGGAACGGTCACGGTGAACCTGGAGCGCACGTCGGGTGCCACGGCCCGTTCGACCGCCGAGGAAATTATCGATGCGGTCAACAACGGAAACTACGCGACCCTGTTCACGGCCGGTGCTGATGCCAACGGCCGGGTCCGGGTCCGGGCGAGGGCGGCCGGGACCGACGGAAACAGCATCCAGGTTGCGTACGTCAACAATGCCACCCCCAGCGTCGTCGTGTCGGGAACCGCGCCGAATATCGTGGTGACGGTGAATACGCCCATTCCGGGCACCACGGCCACTGCTGTGGCGAACATGATCAATACCAGCACCGATGCCTCCCAGTGGGTCTATGCCAGCGTTGCCCGTGGCACGACGGGCGCCTCCAACGTCTCGGCGTTTGCGGCGACCAATCTGGCTGGCGGCACTGCCTGGAATGGCTGGCTGAAGGCGATGACTGCCCGTGGCGATACCGGCGCGGGTATCCCCACCGTGGCGGCGACGCCCGCCGCGGCGGTCATGCGCGGCGCGGCGGCGACCGGCGCGCTCGTTTCCAGCAACCCCAAGATCATCGTGGCGCCCTACTGGGGCGGCAACTGTAACCCGAGCAACGTGACGCTGAACCACGAAAGCATTGGCACTTCCTTTGCCGCCATCTGCTACACGGCCGTGCTGGATCTCACCGAAGGCAACACCGTCTTCGAGGTCCGGGCGAACGACGCTACTGGCAACGCCACCCGCGACGGAAGCTCCTGCACCTCGGCGGGCGCCACCGATCTTTGCCACTACCCGGCGACGACCAACCTCATCGTGGACCGTACTCCGCCGCAGCTTCTGTCGCAGTACGGAAACGGCACGCTGGCGGCCACCGGTTTCGAGAGCCAGAAGGTATGGGCCCAGGGCGCCACAAATCCCGGTGCGGGTGCCTACCAGACATTCGCCTCAACGGTGGCGATCCGCGGCCTTGTGAAGGATTTTGTCCCCGGCACCATCACCGTGGACGATACGACCTCGCGGGATTCGGGGCGCACCTACGTGCGTGTGCAGTCCGACTACCTGGGTTACGACTCCTTCGCCATTTCGGGCGGTACCGATGCCCGTGGCAGCCCGATCCCGGCGACCGACGCGGATGTGACGGCGCCCTCTACCGCCGACCGCGGTTACTATCACTACGACAATGTGCCGCTCCGGCCGGGCGGTATTACCAGCTTCACGGTCACCGGATGGGACCAGGCGGGCAATTCGGCCACCCACAGCTTCACGGTCCAGCACTTCGAGGCGGCCACGACGACGCCCCCGGCGTTCGCGCTGGACTGCATCGTGGATAACGTCCCGCGCAACGCTGGAGGCACCCAGATCCTCGCCTGCGAAATGGACGACTTCACGCCGAACACGAACTCGCCCATCGTGATCCGCACGCAGGCTCCTGAAATTGGCGGTGCCACGGGTGATCCGTGTGAAAACGATCCGAGCGCCAACGGACGCTTCGGCGACTGCGGTGCTCCGAGCGAGCAGACCTCCGCGCTGACCTTCTCCGGCCTGCCCACGGGGACCATTCCGCCGCTCAGCCAGACGATCGTCTCGGCCGACCGGGTATCCTTCTCGGGCCGTTACCTGACGCTGGAGGGCCTGCCGCCCACGGTGCTGGTCAACGGCAGCGGCGGCGTGTTCACGAACTTCGACATCATGCCGCGCGATTCGGCCGGTTCCAGCGACGTGCTGGGCACGGTGGCTTCGGGCGGCGGCGGCACGAACCAGATCGTCACCGGCACGGCGGTCACGAACCTGAACCTGCGGCCGGGCGATGCCCTCTCGCTTTCCTCCCTCGATCCGAACCAGAGCTCCAACGTGGGCCTGTACCAGATCGAGGGCTGCACGACCAATGCCGCCGGAGCCTGCACGGGCACCGGCCTGACACTGAACCGGGTGCTGTCGCAGAGCGCGACGGGCATGTTCTATCAGGCCGCCTGGATCTGGATGGCGAACAACCTCGTTGTGCCTGCCGAAGGCGTCAACACCTTCTCGTTCAAGGCCACCGATGCGCTCGGCAATGAGCGGAACTACTCCATTCCGGTGCTGCGCGACACGCAGCCGCCCGCGATCGTGATCCAGGGCATCTTCGTGGATCCGTCGTCGCTCGACCCGGTGGAAATGCAGTCGGTCAATCCGATCGTCTTCATCACCGACTCGTCCATGTTCTTCGGTACGTCGGTGTCGAACCCGCGGTCCTACATCAGTGTCAAGCGGAGCGATTCCAACGGTGAAGGTCTTGTCTACTCGGTCACCACTGGCGCAAGTCCGACGGTATTCACCAGCACGACGGCGACCAACGCCTGCCGCAGGGCGGTCAACGAGTGTGTCGGGCGTGAAGTCCGGTTCCTCACGACCGGCGGCGGTTCCGCCCAGAACCTGGGTGTGACCCGCTCTATCACGGCCTCGACCGTCGGCGGCCAGATTACCGTCAACCCCGCCTATCCGCAGAACGTTCTCGTCGGCGATACGTTCGTGATCGTCCCGGCGACCGAACACTTTGCATACACGGGCAGCGGCGTGGCCGAGGGCGCCAACCGGGCCTCCAGCCTGGACAACGCCGACAACACCGCCGGTGTGGGCTATAGCTGCACGGCCGGATCGGCCCTGAGCGGCGTCAACGCGCTCGGGCAGGCGACCGCGGCGACGCGGGCGGCACCCTTGGGCGTCCAGCCGCTGACCTGCGACTTCTCCTGCACCAACAAGGACGGGAATCCCAACAACCAGTGCACTCCTGGCAGCCCGCTGACCTACGAAATTGTCTCCTTCGCCGTGGACCGCGGCAACCGGAGCAGCACGGCGCAGGCCTCGTTCTCGCTGGTTGAATCCACGGCCGGCGCCCTTCTTGGCGGCGCGCTTGGAGTGCTGTCGACCAACCCGGCGCTGGTGAGCGCGCTCAGTGACTCAACCGGCCTGCGTACCCTGGCGCTGGACCAGGTTTCGACGTCCGGTGTGCTCTACAACCTGAACTACCGGATGGCGACGCTGCTGGGTGATCCGAACCAGCCGATCAGTGCGACGGTGAACACGCGCGCGAATTTCTATCTGGATTCCCGCGACAAGTTCGGCAGCCTGCTCGGCACGGTGCTGACCGATCCGGACGGTTCCGGCTCGGCCCAGTCCACGGCCGTCACGCTGGCCAACGTAGTCCGCATCCTTCTGGATAACGGCGTATTTGACGATGTCCTCCCGATTCTGGACGACACGCGGATTCTGGACCCCAAGGCCCGGACCAACTTCCCGAGCGGACCGGATCAGGGTGATGCCAGCAAGATGTCGGACTTCATGGAGAAACTGCTCCGGGATCCCAACGAAACAGGTGCCGCCTGCAATGTGGGTCCCCATGCCCAGGAAGCATACACCTGCTTCGCCAACGCGGGCCCGGTCAAGGAAACCTTTGACGCCATCAAGGCGACACTGGACTACGGCGATTCGCTGCGGATGAAGAACGCCTCCACCCGGCCGCGCGTTTCCGGCACCAATGCCGTGCTGACAGCGACGACGGTGACCTCCGCGACCGGCAGCTTCCAGCCGGTCGGTGCGGTTCCGACGTCGGTCGTGAACGTGCAGCCCGGCGACATCGTGACGATCACGCAGACGGGAAGTTCCTGCAACACATCGACGGCTGAAGTGGTGTCGATCACCAGCAACACGGTGCTGGTGACGACGAACTGGTCAGCCAACTGCGTGACCGACTGTGGCGGCGGTTGCGAGTTCAGGATCACTCCTCCGGCAGGTCCGGCGCTCAACGCCGTGATCGAGCTGGCCGACATCATGCTGTTCGCCGACCTTGACGCCGACGGCCGCGGCGGCGAGCGCGAGGCGATCCAGGGGATCCTGCACCTTATTGAAGAGGGTATGCGGAACATTTCCAACGGCGCGGAAACGACCTACGACCGTATTTCGCTGCTCTGTCCGGCCAACGACGGCGTAGCTGATCCGTGCGCCGCAACCGCCACGACGGCCGCCCAGATGCTGAACTTCACGCGGGGCCGGAACATCCAGGGCTCGCTGGACCTGTTTGCCGAGCTGGCCGACAACAACGATGCCAATGACGGTACCGAGTTCGTCTCGCAGGTGCTGAACCTCGTCAACTTCCTCCTGCAGGAACACAACGATGCGGGCGATCCGGGCGGTCCTCCCAAGGGCGCCACGAACATCGAGGCCAAGAGCTTCATCGCCAAGGACATGTTCCAGAACCTGCTCCAGGAGCCGAGCTTCACCAACCCGAACCTGGTGAGCATGACCTCGCCGACCACCCGCCAGAACACGCGGCTGAACCTTCTGCTCCGCTCCATCGCGGCGCTGTCCTACGACCGGACGCCGGTGACGATCAATTTCGGCAGCCCGTCGAACCCGACCGCCGACAACGCGATCGAGGCGACGCTGTCGCTGATTCATACGCTTGCGAACGACCCGGACGACAATCCGCGCGGCTGCGGAAACCCGGCCTGTGGTGTGCTTGTCCCTCCCGGATCCAACGAGCAGAAGTCGATCATCGACAAGCTGGAAACCCCGCTGGACACGCTCCTGCAGGATTCCCGGTTCCCGACCCTGCTGCTGAACCTCAGCTCGGTTCTGGATCCCGGGTCCGGCATCTCGGACTTCACGGCCTTCCAGTACACCGGGAACATCTCCGAGCAGCCCTTCACGACCACGCTCAGCCCGAATCCGTACACGGTGAACCCGCCGCTCCTGCGCGTGCTGATGGAGTTCAGCAAGTCGCGGATCGACGGCAACCTGAACGGCACCTTCGATACCGGCGAAAAGACGCCGGTAGACGTGACCGTGGACGCGCTGAACGTCCTCCTGACGCCGATCGGCACGGACACTGGCGGCGAGGATTTCGATCCGGTGCTCCTGTCGGTGAATACCGACGTCTGCCGCGAGGCGTGGTTCCAGGGCCGCACGCCCATGGAACTCCTGCTGGATATCGTCGCGCAGCTCGCGCAGCCGGCGACCAAGGATCCCAAGGATTACGACTACCGGAACCGGACGCTGCCGGATTGCCATGCGACCGTGGCTGAAGGCGATCCCAAGTCCGACAACCGGACCTATATCCGCATCATCCTGGACGCGCTTACGGATGATCCGGATACCGACGATGACAACTCCACAGCGGCAACGAACAGCGTCGTTGCGCCCAATGCGTTCTCGATTGCAGGCGGTGACGCCAGCAACGTGAATGGCTGGGACGACGTGACTCCCGGCGTTACAGCCGGTTACCGTGCCGGAAACCGGGCGTTCCACAACAATATCACGACCGGTTCCTGCTCGGGCGCTGCCCCGTCCGGAACCCGGAAGGCGAACGCGGGTGACGGCCTTGCCGTGCCGCAGCGCACGCTGGACATTTTGCCGGAGATTCTCAACACGCTGACCCGCTACGGGTTCAACAACAGCGACCAGCTCACCTCGATCTTCGCCAACTGCGTTGGCGCGGCCTGCGAGAAGAACAACGGCTACCCGACGGGCACCCAGCGCTGGCTCTCCGGCCAGCGGATGATGATCGACCTTGGGCTCATCATGGACCAGCCGATCCAGATCGGTGGCGGCACGACCGGTATCGTGAGCTTCGAGCAGTCGCTCACCCGCGAATTCATCGAGGCCATCGCCAACCTGACTTCGACCCAGGCTGTGAACCAGGTGGTGCTGCTGTTCGACCGGATGACCGAGAGTATCGCTCCGGTGACCGGCACCCTGAAGATCCCGAATCCCGAGGATGTCACCCGGTCAACCTCGCTGATCCGGGCGCTGGCCGATCCGGACGGGGACGGGGACCCGCTGCCTGACGGCATCGTGGACGACCTCGTTCCGCTCATCCAGGCGATTTCGGCGGCCGGCATGACCCAGCAGGTGCTGGATCTGCTCCGTGCGGTGCGGGCCTGCGGTGTGGATATCCCCTCCGGCGAAAAGGATGTCCGTGGCGGCGAGCTGCTGCTCCAGGCCGAGGACGTCACCCTGACGATGCTGGACGCGTTCTCGGGCGCCCTCAAGGACACGGCCCTTGGCGGCTATACGCCTTCCGATCCCACGCTTGCCGGTGGCACGGCACCCAGTACCGATGGTGCCGGCCTCTGCCCGCAGGAAGGGCCTGCCCCAGGCGGCCCGGGTCTCGCTGGCGGCATTCTGGACAGCAATCCGAACGGCGCCACCAGCGCGAGCTATCCGGTGAATCGCGGTGTCATTACTGCTGGTGACGACCTGCGTGTGTTCGTCGAAGATAACGAAGGTGGCATCGGCGGTGTTGCCAACAACTTCCGCGTATTCGCGGGCAACTGGGCCAGCGCGGTGAACAGTACTGTCGGAGCCGCACCTGCGCCAACGGCAAGCGTGTTCGCTGGCAGCGGGCTAAGCGGAGTCGCGGGCGACTACGTTGGCTCCCTGCTGACAATCACCTCCGGAGCTCTCATCAACCGTTCCCGGGTCGTTACGGCCTATAACGGGACGACGCTGACGGTAACGCCTCCGTTCTCGGCAGTTCCAGCCGCTGGCGTGACCTTTACCATTGTCGCGCCGAGCCGCCGGTTCGGTCAGCTGGGTGTCGGTGTCAACGGCTTTGTCTGCGTGGTGCAGACCTTCACGCCTTATGACGAAGCGTGCGGTGTGATTCTGTCGAGTGACACAGCCGGGACAGCGCCCTATCACAATGGCACTCCCAGCACGACCGGCGGATATCTACGGTTCAACAACACGACATCCGGAAACCTGGGCAACGTGGTCGCGCTTGCCATGGGCGGTTGCGACCAGCGCAACCCGGCAGGCTTTACCAGCGGCGGCAAATGTTCCTACCGCATCCGCCAGATGCGCGAGCCCTACAACGGCTGCGTCGGAGGTGTCGCCTTCGGCGGTACCGGTTTCGGCGTACGGCTGTCGTCCTCTGGCGGCCTGGATCCGATCCAGACCAACAGCTTCCGGGATTCGCGGCTGGACCTGATGCTCCGGCAGCTCAACTTCCTTGCCGACGGTGGCAACGAAGTGAACCTGACCACGTCATCCTTCAGCCGCCGTCTGAGCAACCTGATCAATACGATCGGGACGCCCGATACCCTGCTGGCCAAGCCGTCGATTCTGTCCACGTTCATGTTCGGCGTGGCGGGTCCGTCCTCCGGCGAGACCGGCCCCCTGCAGGCGCTCCTGAACGATTCGGCGGCGCGTAGCGCGCTCGCCGGGACGCTGAACCTGTTCTCGCAGACAGCGGCTGCCGTGGCCGTTCCGGGCGTGAGCGGCGAGGATCCGCTGGACCGCTTCCCGAACTTCATTGCGGCATCAGGCTGGGCCGAGCCGGCCGGGGCGAACTGTATCAACAGCGCCACCACCTGCGATGGCAACGGCATCCACGACGCGGTGGACTACCAGTTGCTCGCGGTTCAGGGGCTGCTGGCCATACTGGGCGACCAGGACGGCGCGGACAACATTTCCGGCATCAACGGCACCGCCAGCGCGGCGAGGCAAGGATGGTCCGATGACCCGGGGGTGCTCTTCCGCGGCGTTTCGCAGATGTTGCAGGAGAAATACATCAGCAATCTGGTGCCGGGGCTTCAGATCATTTCCGAGGCGACGACCGCGGTGCCGATGAGCGCCATGGACGTCCGGGCCAATCCGGAAGCCGCCAACGCCCCGCTGATCAGCAACAAGATCGAGGCGAAGGCGCTGTCGCGCATTACCCGCCGGACCGCCAAGTCGGTCAACGGCGGCGAGGAGGGCGTGTGCGGCGAGTGTAACTGGCCGGCTGCTTCGTTCCCTGCCGCACAGGGCGGCATATTGGCCAACCTCGGTGCGGCGCCCAACGGCGTCTATGAAGGCCCCATACAGGGCCTCGTGAAGACGGTTTTCGGCATTCTGGACCAGTGGGAGTCGAACCGCGATTACGATTCGACAGCCGGTGTTCAGCCGCCGTTCGGTGCGACGGCCAGTTCGAGTCTCAATAACCGCATGGAGCGGAGCCGCTTCGTGGCGATCGAGGATCTCGTTGGCACGCTGACCGGCGCCACAGGAGGTCCGAAGCACCTGAACAAGGCGCTCTCCATCCTCTATGACATCGTGCTGGATACATCCGCTGGCCCCACTGTCGACCGCAGCATCAACAAGATCCTGTCGGTTCAGGTAGGCCTCGCACAGCGCGGGGTGGTTGATCCCCTGAATACCAACAAGTCGGCGCTCGACGTGGTGGCCGACTTCATCAACACGCTGGTGGAAGACCCGACCGATTGCGATGCTGTCACCAACGGGTTCCAGCGCGGAAGCGGGACCAGCACCCTGCCCCAGTGCGATATCGGAAGCGCCAACCACGTGGCCAACCCGAACGCGGTGTTCCGCGACGTGGGACCGCTCGTTGAGCGGCCCATCCAGCCGATCCTGGATCCAACGGCCTTTACCAGCCTGTCGCAACTGTTTGCCGGTGGCGACAACTCGAAGATCACCGGTGCGCTGCCGTTCCTGGCTGCCCTGGTGCGCGATTCGTACACCAAGGAGATCCAGAACAAGCCGCCCACCGGAACGGCAACGGTGGTTTACCGGGGTATCGAATACTCGGCCGGCGTGCTGATGGCTGACGCCCTGTTCGCCGACATCCAGGATCTGATCCCGGATGAGGACGAGAACCGGTACGACCCGCTGCTCACCGATGACATGAACCGGAACGGCCGGCTCGATGGAGCCAGCGTGACGCTGGCCGGCTTTGGCTCATCGGCGGCAGGCCCCTGGATGTCGATTTTCGATCAGGCAGCGGTGGCGGCCTGTATCATTGCGAGTCCGGGCGTTTGTCCGCACATCGAGGTTGATAACATCGCCTTCGACTGCTCGCCCCGGCAGGGCACTCCGAACGGAACGGTGTTGCAGAACTGCACGGCCGCCAACGGAACTCCGCTGGCCAACGGAGTACCGAATGCCAACTTTGCCGACCGCCGTCTCCAGATCGGCTTTACGGCTGCCGACGGAGGGGTGACGATCGGAAACGTGAACGGCATCAATGCGGCCTTCTTTGACGTCCTGGCCGACCTGATCGCGCTTGAGGACTACACGCGGATCGTCAACAACCAGCTCCCCCGGACCAACACCGGCCAGACTATGGACCACTATACGGCCCGGGCTTTGGGTGTGAAGTCGGTGGATCCGGCGTTTAACGACATGATCACGGCGCTGGGCGACCTACTGCTGCAAAGCAACCAGTAGCGCATCGCGTCATCACTGTAATGGCCATTTGCGGGCCGTCAGCCGGATAGCGGCTGGCGGCCCGTAAAACTTGGTTAAGTGTGTCCTTCCGGTTGCCCAAACCCCCGGAGTTTCAGGGTATTCTAGCCTGCAAGACCCGCAAGACCGTGCGGCTGCTTGTAGCCGGGCGAGCGTGTGGCGTGGTGACGGATTCAACGGTCCGTTTCCCGCCCTGTTTGCCGGGCTGAAGTGGTTTTCCGGACGGCCGTGCGGGCCTGGAACGAACGAAACAGCGACGTGATTCGCATTAAGACACACGCTCGCCGGGGGCGCGTCTGTCCGGTCCGCACAGGCGGAACCGGTGGCTTCCGCATTTTCCTGCGGACGGCGGTGTTGTGCCTCGCGACGGCCATGCTCTCCTGCACGGCGACCGAGATCGGGTCCGCCTCTCTGGCTCCGACGACCGTTGTGCCCCTCACGCTCACCAGCCCGTTCCGGTTTGATTTTCCCGAAGACCGCGCGGTGCAGGTCCGCGCTTCGACACTCGTCAACATGAGCGGCAACACACTGGGGGATGTGGACGTCCGGATCGCTTTCGCCGGAGGGGAGCGGAGCGTGCGTTCCCGCGAGGACAGCGGCTTCTACCGCCTGACCGGAATACCGGTTGATCGTCAGGGCGTCGCGTTCTCCCTGGAAACCAGCAACCGCGTCAACGACCGGTCCGGTTCGGCTCCGGACGACGGGAAGCTTCCGGTCGAGGGTTTCACGGAGCCAGGCCTGGAGGTGACGTTGCGCGTGAGCAACAGTTCGGTGATCCGGACGGCTGTGGCTGACGAGATCGGCCGGTTCAGTTTCCCCGATGTCCCGTTCAACGAGGGGACGAACACGGTCACGCTGGAGGCCTCAAACAGCGAGGGATTTACGACTGCCGCCGAGGTGGAGTTTGTCTTCGACACCCGGTCTCCGGTCATCACCTACTTCAGCACGGTTCATGACAAGATCCTGAACACTCCGATCGTGAACGTGTTCGGAACGTCGGACGAGCCGTTCAACACGATCGCCTACATCGATCCGGAAACCGGAGCCAACGTCCGGTTCCTGAACCGCGGCCAGCTGTTCAGCATGCCCAACTTTTCCTTTACCGAGGGTGTGCATTCGCTGGATATCCTGTTCACCGACCGGGCCGGCAACGTGACGCGCTCGATCCTGAACTTCGAGGTGCTCACGAAGAAGCCGGTATTCGGGCTGGTTTCGCCGGCAGCCACACGGAACTTTTTCGATGGGGCTTTCGACGCTCCGGTCGGTAATCCCCTGGAAGAGATCAAGGGCTTTACCACGCCCGGCTCGGTGGTGCGGGCTACCTACGTGGATACGGGGCTTCCGGATCAGAGCTTCTTCGTCGACACTGACGGCAGCTTCTCCATCCCGCCGTTCAACGACAGATTTGGCCGGCCTGTCCCGTATAGCTCCGGCACCAACTCGGTTTCGATCCGAATCCAGGATCCGGCGGGCAATGTGACGCAGCCGATGGTCCGGCTGAAACTCCCCGATTCATTCCACGCGGATGTTTCTCTGGCCGTCCTGACGCCGGGGGAAGGTCACACGTTCAAGGTGTCCGAATTCGTGCTCCCGGAACTGAGCCTGGGGCGACTGTCTCCGCCGGTGCCGGTGCGGCTCATCAGCGGGGAGAGCCAGCCGTTTACGCCGGTCAACGTGCCGCGAAACCTGAATCTTCCGGCGCCGCCGCTCCCGGGTTTTGAAGCCCGCCTTTATGAAGTGTCTCCGGATGGCCGGCCCGTATCAGCTCCGGCGGGCGCATCCCGGTTTCTGGCGCCGTATCCCGAATTTGCCGACACGATTTGCCTCCCCGGTACCCGGGAAGGAGTGTACCCTGAACTCCGCGCCACGGAGACGCTCCGCGAGAACCTGATCACCATCCTTGGCGATCCGTCCTGCAACACCGGCCGGAACACCGGCGACGGGCTGGCTGCTGCTCTCACGGCGGCCAGCCTCAGCGGCGGAGCACCGGGCCGGTCCGCCCGGCTGGAGGTGGATCTTCCCGGTCCCGATAACGGACTTCTCGTGACCGCCATGCAGCCGGGCGCAGTCGGAAACACACTGTCGCTGGAAATCCTGGACCCCCCGGGCGCGAATATCCCGCTGACGGTTTCCGTGTTCGGAACGCTCGTTTCGGTGACGCTCGGCTCGAACGCGGCGGGGAGTATCGTGTCCACGGTCCGGGACGTGGTTCAGGCGATCAGCTTCCATGCACAGGCTTCGGTGCTGGTTCGAGCCTCGCTGCTTCCGGTCCATCCCGCCCCGGCCGATCCTTACTGCGTGGGTGATGATGTTCTGGCCGAGCGCCGCCGCGTGATGGCCGTGGAAGCAAGTCCCTCGACGATCTGCTCGGCCGGCCAGACTGCTGTGCGGCTGGCCGCACCGCTCGGATTCATAACCGAAGGTGTCATCTGCGCTGCTGCGGCGGCCGGAAGATGTCCGCTTTCCGTGACCGACGCCGCTTCGAGGCTGGTCATCGACACATCCGGCCGTATCACGGTGTATGGAGTGGACCTGTCAAACCCCCGTGACGGATATCCGGTCCGCCGGGGGGATCAGGTAACGGTCGCCTCGTTCCTGTTCGATGCTCCGGTCACGGGCCAGATACGGGATATCGACTACGTCTCCAATTCGTTCCTGATGGATGGCGTCCGGCCGCCGAAGGGAACGGCAGTGATCGACTTTCCGGCCTTTGAGCTCCGGATCGACCGGAACCTGGGTTTCGTCGTCAGCGATCTGGTGACCAATGCAGCGGGCGAGATCAGCCAGCTTGCTCCAGCGCTTCCGGTCCGGCTGGATGTGGATCCGGGTGGTGGCCCTGGTGCAGGGAACAAGCTGACGCTTGTCGCCCGCCAGCCGGGATTACCCGCGTCGCCCATCACCTTTGCGATCACAAACCCTGGCCCGTCGAATCCGTCCATTCAGGTCACGGTCACGGGCTCGGATATCTCGGTGGCACCGGTAACCAACGGTGCCAGCGTCATTACCTCGACGGCCCGCGATATCGTACGGGCAGTGAACAGGTCGGCTGCGGCATCCGCGCTGGTTGTGGCAACGCTCACGGCTCCGGATACCCATGCCGGCGTGGGCTCGTCGAACAGCGGCCTTGGCGCGGTGCTGGCCATTGGGCCGCAGCCGCTCGTGGACGGAGCCAATGCATTCATTTGTCCCGGGTCGGCGGGATGCCATTCGCGTGCAACCCAGGGCGCTCTCGCCGTTGCCCGCCTGTCCCAGCCGGGCGCTGAGCCGGTCAACGTGAATGTCACCGGCGGTCACGGCAGTTCAGGCACCGGCACGGAACGGTTCGCCTCGGCACGGGTTGGTGATGTGATCGAAATTGGTGGACTGTCGGTGAACAGCACAGTCGCGCCAACCGCGGCGGCGTTCTCGGTGACGGGACCGGTTTCGGCGATTGATGACTTCTACGTGGATGCACGGGTCACATTCAGTACGGGAGCGAATAGCGGGCAGACACGCGTCGTGGTGGACTATGACGGCGCGGCCCAGATTCTCACGGTTCATCCTCCGCTTCCGGCCGCCCCTGCCAATGGCGATACGCTGGTGCTTCGGTCTGCCAATGCCGCGGTGGACTTCTCGTCCGTCGCTGAAGGCGTGTCGGGCCTGCCGCTGTCTGTGTTCCTGATGGCTCCTGCCGTGCCGTCATCGCCGCTCGGTGTCAATCAGCTGGTGAACCAGCTTACCGTGAGCCTGGCAACCGATGCGACAGGGGAAGTGGTGACGACCGCGGCGGAGCTCGTCGCGGCTGTGCGGGCGCATACTCAGGCTTCGCGGCTGTTCCGGTCCGCCCTTCCTGCCGGTTCCGCGGGTAGCGGCGTGATGGTCCCGACCGCCCAGCCGGTGCCGCTGTTCCTGGACCCACGCCGTACCGAATCGGGGCTGCGCCGGAACTTCCGGGTGCTCTCCCCCAGCCGGACAGGAATCGAAATCGTCTCGCCGCCAGATGGCTACGTGACTGCCGGAGCAGTGGTGGATGTCACGGGGCGTTTGCTCCGCAATACGGAAACCCTGAAAGTCGTGGTGAATGGCCGGGCCGTCCAGGTCGACAAGACGGGCCGGTTCGTTCTGCGTGAGCTGCCGGTCGATATCGGCGAAAATGTCATCCAGGCCGTCGCCCTTGACCAGAACGGGCGGGCCGTACTGGCCAACGTCACCGTGACCCGCCTGCCATCCACCCAGTCGCTCGTGGATATTGATCTCGACGATGGTGTGATTCGTGATGGAGTGCTCGGGACCGGGCTGTTTGTCTCCGGCACCATTGGCGACGATGTGGATCATGCAGGCCGGATCATTGCGATCGGCACGGTCGGTGCGGCCGGAAATTTCCGTCCCGGTATTGTCCCCGGAACTATGGATGTCACGTTCCTGGAGCCGACTTACGCTTCACTCGTTCATACGACAGCAACGAGGCCGGCCAATCCCTCGTTCCTGTATGTTTTCGACGGCATCGGGGCCGGGACGGCGGTTGTGCTGACAGGTTTCAACGGAGCCAGCACCATCACGGTCGCATCGGTACCGCCGCCGGGAGCGCGGGTCGCCCTCGTCGAACGCAATCTTCTGCTCCCTACGCCGGGCGACAACAGTTACGTTGTTCACGGAACGGTTCCGGCGCTGCTCGACCGGAACTGGAACCAGTTCAGTGTCTACCATTTCCTGGGTGCCGTCGACCCGCTGAAAATCATCGATATCTCGTATCTTGCATTCCGGAACAACCTGGCCGGCGCATTCGATGTGGATGGTGTTGGTATTCCGCTGGTGACCACGAGGCCGTTTGTCCGTCTCCGCAATCCGGTCTGGTTCGACGGGAGCGACGGTATCATCGTTCCGAACTGGGCAGGGGCCTCGACCGGCACGCTCGCTTCAGCGTCCCTGCGTTTCGCCGTGGACGTGGAGCCGGCCGGGTTCGGCGGTTTCGAGGATGTTCGCGTCAGTGCCAACGACCTGATCGTGACCGGCGAGTACCAGGGCGCGCCCGGCGCCAACGACGGCAAGATGTTCGTGGTGACTGCCGAGGCGTCCATCGGTTCGCCGGGAGTGCTTCAGATACGAACCTCCGACGGAAGCGCCATCCAGCCGCAGAGTAATGTCTCGTTTGCGGTGCTGGCCAATTCGTTTCCCGGACCAGCGCGCAAGCTGGTCACCACCTATCCCTCAACGTCAATGTCCGGCTTTGTTTCGGACCCGGCCGCCTTCGTGGTTGCCGACGTGTTTTCCGGCGATGTGAACACCACCGGTATCACGGTAGGCGGCAAGCAGGCGTTCCAGTTCCCCGACGGATCGTTCGTTCTGAATGCGATCGAACTGACCGAAGGCCTGAATACCCTGTATGTCCGGGCCGAATCACGGCTTCATCTCCAGAACCTGCCTGAAAACCAGCGATCCCTGATTCACTATGACCCCAGGCCGCCGGCGATATACGGACTGTGCGTGCCGACGAGCGGCGCACCTCTCAACTCGCAGAACCCCTGCAACCTGCCGGGAGGCGGAATTCCGGTGGCGCTGGACGTGAATGGCATCGGCCACCTGTCGCTGAACCAGCAGGGATTCGAGTTGCGGGGCTTTGCCGATGATGGTCCCCTGGGCGTCGGCATCCGCGATATGGATGTCACCATTGACGGGGTTCCGGTGGATATTTTCATGGGCCCCACCGGGCTGGGACTGCCGGGCACAGGCGCTTTCTCCATGAGTTTCAACCTGCCGCCGGGCGAGAGCCGGCTCGTCATCCGGGCTGTTGACCTGGCGGGAAATCCCGCGCAGGTGACCCTGTTCGTGCAGACGCCGCAGCCGCTTCCGCCCTATTTCACCATTGACTGCTTCGTGGACAACCGTCCGCTGGACGCCAGCGGCGCTCCGGTACCGGCCGTGGTGCCGTACGGCCCGCGTGATATCCGGTGCGGGGACGATGAGTTCTCGAACAATCCGAACTCGCCGGTGAACCTGCGCGGCAACGCATATGCGGCGGCCGGAGCCCGCGGCCCCCGTTTCGGTGATGCGGGCGAATACAATAACGCAGGCCAGACCAGTAACTTCGGCGCGATTCCTTCCGGCGCCGTGATCACTGCGGCGGACCTGGCCCTTGAGCGGCGGCTGGTGGGGGCGGCGACCGTGACCTTCGAGGGCAGGGCGATCACCCGCAAGGCGCTGCCGCCGGCGATCTCCATCAACGGTGATATCTCGCAGGTGCGTATCCTGGGTGTGCAGGTGGGCAGTGGAGATGCGTTCCTGGTGAGCCCCTCCGGCGGAAATGGCAGCAATATCATTCATCTTGATCCGCTGCCTGTTCCCGAAACGGATCTCCGGGTGGGCGATGCTGTTACGCTATCCAGCCTGAGTCCCAGCCAGGCGGCCAACGTCGGGCTGTTCCGGGTGGTATCCTGCGACACCTTCCCGGTCCCGCCGCCTGTGCCGCCGGATCTTGCCGATCCAGCCATCTGTACCGGCACGAACGTCGCGCTCGACAGGGTGCTTCCGGCTGACGCGGCGGGGATGACGGCGATTCTCGGATATCGCTGGCAGTCGGAGCCGCTGCCGGTACCCCAGGAAGGGCTCAATACATACCATTTCACCGTTGTTGACGATGATGGTGTCAACACCCAGCGGGCCTACTCCGTTCTCCGCGATACCCGCCCGCCGGCAATCGTGGTGAATGGGGTGCTTTCCGGATTCGAAACCTTCCATGCCTCACCAGCAGTCCTGTTTACCGACCAGTCCATGTTCTTTGGCGGACTGGTGGGCGGCCTGCCGACGGTTCCCGCGACGACCGTTGCATTCCAGCGGCTTGATGAAAGCGGAGAGGGTGGGCCGGTTCCGCCGGACGAGCCCGCACGAGAGCAGTTTGTCGTTTATTACGGTAACGACACCGCCCCCTTCGATACGGTTGTGGCTGGGGCCGACCGATCGGCCAATCTGGACGACGCAGACGACGCTCCGGGTGCGGCCTATCTCTGCAATGCGTCGTTGCCGGGGCTGGATCAGTTCCGTGTCCGCTCCACGACCAACATCGGCCTGATCCAGGCGGCATACCTCGACGGCAGTGGTGCCATCCAGCCGGCAATCCCGGTCCGATGCGATTTCGCCTGCAACGATAACGCCGGCGACGGTTCCGGACAGTGCGATGCCGGCGAGCCGGTCACATACCGCCTGTCAGCCTCGGCCCATGACCGGGTGGGGCTCCATTCGCAGCTTGCAGTGGATTTCACCATTGTCCAGACGCCAGAAGGCCGGATAACCCAGGGCGCGCTGGGCCTGATCAACCAGAATCCGGTGCTATCCCTGCTTTTGTCCGATCCGACTGAACTGAACACAATGCTTCTGGATCAGCTCGCGGTTTCCGGAGTCCTGTACAACCAGAACCTGCATCTGGCGGAACTGCTCGGACGGCCCAACGATACGCCGCAATCCAATCCGCTCGTCTTCGCACTCAATCCCGCCCGGACGAAATTCGCGCTCTTTGTCTCGGACCTTTTGCGGGGACCGGACCCGAACCGGCCGTCTGAATCGATTGTTGCCGGGATACTGGATGTTGTCCGGATTCTTCTGGATTACGGGGCAGGCGATGACCTGCTGACGACGCTGAACACCCCTGATCTTCAGCAGACATACAGCCGCGCCAACTTCGGTGCTGGCGGCCCGGTGGTCGAGGGCGATCCCTCCCGGGTGTCCCGGTTCCTGTCCGAACTGCTGGCAACCAGGGAAGTTACCGGCGGCTACCGTATTACCCCCGGCGAGATATCCCGCGTCTTCCCGCTGCTCGGCGAACTGCTCGACTTTCAGGATTCGTTCCGCATCCGGATGGATACGGTGAACCCGCTGGATCCCCGGCGGACAGACAACCGGATTTCAGGAACCGATCTGGTGATCAGTGCTGCCGACCACTGCACCCTCACGACATCGGTTCCGGACGGATTCCAGCCGTCGCCCATTGTGGGTTCGGAATCCAATGTCCAGCCGGGTGACCGGGTGACGGTACTTTCAGGCGCCTGCACAGGCACCTCGCGGGCGGTTCTGGAGGTCATTGACAGTCAGACCCTCGAAACCTCCTGCGCGCCATACCCTCCGGTCCCGCCGGGAATTATCGATCCCGACACGTTCATCTGGCCGGATGGAAATGCACCCTTCAACGTGGACTGCGCGGCGGCTTCGGCCTGTGGCGGTGCGGGTTGTGCGTTTGCCATTACACCGCCTCCTGCGCGGGCGTTTGTCCCGGTACTGGAACTGGCTGATCTGCTTTCCTACGCCAACAAGGATGGACGCGATGCGCTCGGTGCGTCGTCAATCTCGGATGGTGTGCTGACAGGCGGCGAAAACGATCTTCTCCAGGCAGTTCTGCATCTGGCTGAGGAGCAGTTCCTCGTTGCCGCTGGCGACCTGTCGGTTATCTGCGACGAGGGTATTACCTGTCCGAACGATCCGGAAAATCCGGCTCACCGGGAGGCATTCGCCGACAGTGCCTCGTTCCAGGCGCTGAATGACCTCTTGTATCAGCTGTCTGACGACGAGAACCAGGACAACGGCGTGGAGTTCGTCCCGCAGGCGCTGGAACTCGCCCGGTTCATGCTTGGGGATTATGACCGCGAGGCCATTAACCCGATGGTCCCCGAAGGGACGACCCGTGCCCAGGCCCTGCTGTTCCTCGCCCGGGATCTCCTGGATAATGCGCCGTCAACGGGGGGAATGCTCGCCGAACCGGTGCTGACCCGTTCGCCGAATCCCTGGGCTGCGGGGGACGGGCCGCTGGTATCCGGCTCCCGCCGGCAGAACACCCGGCTGAACCTGCTGCTTCGCAGTGGATGGTTCCTCTCCCAGCCGATGAATTTCGCCGCGACATACGATTACACGCCCCGCGACGGAACGCCGGAGGCCGTGTTGTTCAGCGCAGTGCCGGCGCTGATACCGGTCCTCTGGCAGATCGCCGACGATCCGGATGACAATGCCCGCGGCATCGGCTTCGCTCCGGGCACATTTCCCGAACGCAGCCCCGGCGAGAAGCTGATGGGGCCGCTCTCCCTTATTCTCCGCGATGACCGCCTGGAAGATCTGCTGCTGGCGCTGGCGGACCTGCTTGATCCCGGAACCGGAGTGAGCGACCTGACCGCATTCGCCGACAATGGCGGCCGGGATCTCGGCCGGGCGGCGGCTTGTGCGGGTAACGACTGCGTATACACGTATCCCTTTACGGTGCCCGAACAGGCCAATCCATATGTCAGCACGCCTCCCCTTATCCGGGTCCTGACGCAGGTTTCAGCCATGCGGCTGGATGCCAACCGCAACGAAAGAATCGATGCCGGTGACCAGACCGCGATGGACGCCGCCGCCGGGGCCCTGAATGCGCTGTTCCGCCATATTGGCGTGCGGCTGGAACTGAACGATCCGCTGCTGGACAACAATCTGGATCCTGTTCATGGAGTCGTGCACACCAATGCCTGCAATGAAAGCTACTTCAACGGGGATGCGCCGATAGAACTGATCCTGACCCGTCTTGCGCCGATGCTTGGACCGGTCACCATCGATCCCCGCGAAAAATCGATTCACGATCACGTCACGACATCGGATCCGGTACCGGGGAACATCAACCGGTCGCAGGTCCGCATCATTCTGGATGCCCTTTTTGACGATCCGGATGTGGATGAGCCCTCCCTTCCGGACGATATCGACGACTATCCCGCGAATCCGCTCCAGCTGCTCTCTTACCCGGCCGATCCGTTCCCGGATCCGGTGGAAGGCAACCGTGGCGCGAACGGTGGCGATGGCCTCGCCGTGAGCCGCCGGACCCTCGACCAGTTGCCGGAAGCCCTCAACGTGATGGCCCGGTTCGGCTTCGACGAGAACGACCGTCTGATGAGCATTTTCGCCTACTGCACGGATGTGGATGCGGGATGCCCGAAGAACAAGGGCTATCCGTTCCCGTTTGCCCAGGAACGCCTGCTCTCGAATCTCCGGCGCCTGAACGACATCGCGTTCCAGTTCGACGGGCCGTTCCAGGTAGGTTCCGGCGTTACCGGCATCCTGCGGTTCGAGCAGTCGCTGCTCCGCGAGGCCCTCAAGACAATTGCCCGGATGTCGAAGCGCGAGGCGATCGATTACATCGTGCTGCTTGTCTCCCGGATCAGCGACGATATCGAACCGATCAATGGTTCGACTACTGCGCTGACGCCTGAGGATATCGCCAAGGGAGCCGCCGCCGCACGGGTGTTTGCCGATCCGGATAACGACGGCGACCCGCTGCCAGATGGACTGCTGGGCGACCTGATCCCGCTCGCCCAGGCGTTGTCGGCCACCGGCGCAACGGACCAGCTGGTCGATATTCTCAGGGCGGTCCGCGGGTGCGGCATCGTCGAGCCGGAAGAGAGCATCCTGCACCAGTTGAAGGACATCCGCGGCGGCGAGCTGCTGTACGCGCAGGAAGACCTGATCCTTTCATTGCTGGATCCGCAGAGCGGCGCGGAAAGCGGTCTCTGCCCGGCCGAGGCCGCCGGTCTGGATGGACGCGGAAACCGGGGCGGCGCGCTCGATTCCAACCCTCTCGTTCTGGAAGATTCCGACGAGAGTGCACCGGGTATCCAGCCGCGCTCGCCGGTGAATGCGGGTGTGGCGGCTGCTGGCGACCGGCTCCGGCTGACCGGTACTGGCCGGGCGTTCGCCGGTAACTGGGCGTCCACGTTTGCCTCGACCGTTGCGGGAGCGCCGCTGGCCGGGCAGTTCGACGGAACCGGCCTGTCGGGCGACCTGACAGGGTCGCTGGTCACATTTACGACGGGCGTTCTTGCCGGCCAGACGAGCGTGATCTCGGGTTTCAGCGCTCCCACGATCAATGTGAGCCCGGTGTTTGGAGCAGCTCCGGCTCCGGGTGACGGGTTCCTGATCACGGGCCCCAACGCCGACCTGCGTGATCTCGGCGTGGGGCCGGGCGCTTCCCTTTGCGTGGTGATACGTCATGCCGACGAACCGGGCGGATACCTTGAATCCTGCGCCGGCATTGTGGGGCGTCCGCTGCCACGGTCGGGCGAAGTCGAGTTCAATGACCTTGTGGGCCTGACCGCTTTCATGGCTGCCCGGTGCGACCAGACGAACCTGCCCACGGACGAATGTTCCTTCCGGATCCGCCAGCTCAGGGAGCCGTTCAATGGCTGTCTCGCCGGTGACCGGGTGGGGCCGTCACCGGCGCTCGGGTTCGGCGCGGGACTGGGGATGACGCTCGGGGCATTCTCACCCATCGCGCTCGAGGTCCGGGGAACGGTGGAATCGTCAGGCGGCCCGGGCTCGTTTGCCGGCGACCGGAACTTCTCGGCCCTGAACGATGGCGCCTATACCGGCGGCACGATGCGGTTCGGCAACGAGGTGCAGCCAATTACCGGCTATGCCGCGGCGACACGGACGTTCACGACGGCGCCGTTTGCCGTGCCGCCGGGGGCGGGCGACACGGTTGTCGTCAACCGGCCGGTACTGTTCCCGAACACCTGGCGCGACGGCCTTCTGGACCTGATGCTCCGGTCGATGGCCGATCTGGGTGCAGGTTTGAACCAGGTCGATCTCGCCGCCGGGGCCTGTGCCGGCCTGAATACGCCGGGCTTTACCGTGGCCGACGAGCAGAACTGCTACTCCGCCATGGACCGGATCGAGCAGCTTCTCTACCTTTCCATCACGCAGGACGAAAGCGGCCAGCCGGCCTTTGCCACCAAGCTCCTGCTGGGCGGCGAGGCGTTCGATTTCGTGGGGGAGACGCCCGTTCAGGCGCTGCTCAATGATGAAAATGCCCGTCAGGCCATCGGCAACCTGCTTCAGATCCAGGGCCTGTCGACGCTTTCGGCCAACGATCCGGTACCGGGCCTCGTCCAGGACGGACGGGACTCCTATCCCTGCAACCAGGGGCCGGATTGCGACTTCTCGCAGACCGACTGGACGCGGCCGTTCGAGGGCAACGCCGTCAACGACGGCACCGATTTCGCCCTGCTGGCGGCTGAAGGCCTGCTCCGGGTGCTTGGAACCCGCAATGGACAGGATGGTATCCCGCGGGCGAACAATAACCCCGCCTCGTCACTGTTCAGGTTTACCGACGATCCGGCCGTGCTTTTCGAGCTGACGGCGCTGCTCATTGATGGCGGGTTCCCGCAGCGGCTGCTGCCCGGTATCCAGATTGCCGCTGAAACCTTTGACTCGGTGCCGCAGTTCGACAGCACCCTGGTGAACCGGGTGCGCGACCTGGAATCGCTCGTGGTGGACAACAACAACCCGCGATTCAATTCGGATGTGCTCGCTGCCGTGAGCCGCCGGGTGTCGGCCTCCGTCAATGGCGACGAAACCGGTTCCATCTGGCCGCCCGCTTCGTATCCGGACGGCACCGAGACCACCGCCACGGTTCCCACCGGCCAGAGCGCCGTCACCTACGGGGCCACTGATGCACCGGACGTGAGCGAAGGGGCTGTCCAGGTGCTGGCGAGGACGGCCAAGCTCGCGCTGGATGAATGGCACGCCGGGGTCGGCAAGCGGCGGAGCCGCGTGGTCTCGACCGAGCGGATTGCCGCGCATCTGCTCGGTGTGGGGCCGACTCCCCGGGACAACACGCTGGCAAGGGCGCTCACGCTGGTCCGGTACATTACCGAGGATCACGACATCGCCACGGCCGGGCATGACCGCAATCTGGATATCATCGCCCCGGTGCTCGCCGTGAATCGCGAAGCCTACCAGCCGGGCAACAACCGCTCGCCGAATGACACCGGCGCCGATCTTGTGGCCCTGTGGCTCGAAGACCCCACCGATTGTGACCGTGCGGACCAGGCCGATCCGGCCGGCGCGTCGCTCGGCACCCAGCGCGGGGTGTTCCAGGCGGGCCGGGTGGGCTGCGTGGCGGGCAGCTACGACGCCATCTTCGACGACGACGACCAGCCCACTGTGACCAGCCAGAGCGAGCGGATGCTCGACTATGCGCTGCATCAGCAGCTGTTCGAGCGGCTCCGGCCCCTCATCGCCGGTCCTGCCGATACCAACCTGGAACTGGGGCTGCCGTTCCTGGCTCGGGTGGTCGCTGATTCGTCCCGGCCAATCGTGGACCGCGACGGTTTCGAGTTCATCGAATACACGAAGGGGGTCGCGATCATTGATGCCCTGTTCTCCGACATCAAATACCTGATCCCGGACGCCGCCGAGGACCGGCTCGATCCCATCCTGAGCGACGACATCAACCGGAACGGACAGGTTTCCGATACGGGGCTGCAGGGCACCGGGCGCAGCGCCCTCACGCCCGCCCGCTACTCGGTTTTCGATGATTTCGGCCTGGTGGGGAACCTCCAGGAGTCCGAGCAGAACTACGCCATTGTTGCCGGGAAGCTCGTCAACCTGAATGACAACATTGTTTACGACTGCTCGCCGCCGCCGGGTGCGGCCGGATCGGACCCGCTCGTGCATTGCACGAATGTCACCGGCGCTCCGCTGGCGGCTGGCGGCGGCTATCCGGACCGCCGGTTCCGGATCGGGTTTACGGCGGCCGATGGCGTGGTCACGATGGGCAATATCCAGGGGCTGAATGCCGCCACGCTGGATGGTTTCGCGGACCTGATCGCCTCCGGGCACCTTGGACGGTCAGTAAACAACCAGCTCCCGCGGACCTATTCGGTGCGCCGTTTTTCGGCGGAAAACAGGGAAATCGACCAGTACACCCAGCGGGTGCTGTCGGCAGGGGGGCCGGTATCGGGCGATCTGCTGCTCCTGCTGGAGGGCCTTGGCGAACTGTTGCTGAATACCAATTTTTAACGCAGTGCATGATGGACGCAGCAGTTTTTGTGATACCGAATTTTGACGCGAGCACCCAAGGTGAAGATGTAGAGGAATATGAACAAGGGATTTACAACCGTTAACTTGCCGGAATGAATGGTGACCTGCCATTTTAGGACCACCAATAGAAAGGTGACTGTCGGCACACCGCGGGGACGCGGGCGTAAAGCCTCTCGTCTCCGGAACGAAAGCCGATGTGATGCGGATCAGGCGGATCTCTCCCAATCAGGGGAGAGGGATGCCATATCCGTCAATAGCGTTGAAGAGCGCCGCCCGGCGGGAGAAGCCGGGACGGCGGGAAAGACAAAAGATACCAATTGCCGCGAAGGCAGCCGGAAGCGGAATGCAGCCGGAGACCGGAAGCGGAACTGGAGGAGTGGCGACAATGAAGTACGGAATGATGCGTTGGATGGTGATGATCGTGGCGGCCGCGGGCCTTACGCTTGGCGGATGCAGCCGGCAGTCTGAAACGGCGGCGGTTCCGCTGGACCAGTTTGTACGGAATCCGGGAAGCCCGGACCCCGATGCGGGCGGTTCTGCGGTGTCGATCAAGCTCGGTGCCACCAGCACCGAGATCGCGCAGATCAGCAATCCGCAATATCAGGTGCTGAACGGCACCGTGGTGCCCAACCGGCAGACCTCCCTGTCGGTTGCCATGCAGGGCAAGTTCAATCTTGCAGCCACCAGTTCGCCCCAGCCGCTCGGGACCAGTGCCACTCCGGTTCCGAACCGCGTCAACCGCATGCTGGTGTTCGCCGACCGGGTTCCGTGGGGAACCACGCTGGACAGCAACGGCACCGACAACACGGTCACCTGCGCCTTCGCGGACACGCTGGTGATCGACACCGGCTTTACCACCGATAACGCTGTGGACCCGGATATCGCGGGCCTTGGCCGTTTTGAGGACGGCGTTTCGGTCTGCGGCGAAACGGCCAGCGCCAACTGCCTCAACCTGGGCGTCACGGTGGGCGGTGCACTGACTCCCACCTATGACGGCGTGACCGGTTTCATCAACCATGCCGCCAGCGGCGTGCGCGGGAACGCGCAGCCCACCAACGGCGTGATCCCCGCGAACTCCAATGCCGATACGGCTGCCACTACCGGTATCTGTGAAGCGGTCGTTCCGGTCCGCATCACCGCCTCCGGCAGCGACCGCGGCTGGAGCACGCTCACCAACTACCCGGTTCTCCTGAACGGTTCGGACTTCTGGGTGACCTTCCGGTTCGAGTTCTTTGGCGGCAACTCCAACGCCACGGCGCCGCTCCTGGCCACGACGCTGCCGGCCCCGGCCTGCGTGGGCGGCTGCTTCGATCCCAGCCTCACGCTGCAGGCCAACGTCACCGGCGTGAACGACTTCCCGTTCACCTTTGACGCCCTCCCGCCGCACATCAACGCCAGCTCCTACACCCGCGCCAGCAACACGATCACGCTGGCGACCGGTGGCGGCGGCGACGTGACCGTGGGCGCCGATGTCGCCTCCTCGATCACCATCAACGGAACGACCTTCAACGTGGTCGAAGTGGGTGGCGTGATCGCCGACCCGCTGACCGATTTCGAATACATTGATGCTGACGGCGACACGGCAGTGAACGATACCGACGTCAACGCCCAGGGATTCGTGGACCTCATCAACCGCCACCCGGTGCTGGGCGGCGTGATCGCCCACCAGGTCGGCGGCGTGATCACGGTTACCGCGACGGAGCGCGGCACGGCTGGTAACGCGGTCAATCTTGCGACTGCCGACGCGAACGAAGTGACGTATGTCATCGGCGGCGGCGGAACGAACCTCGAAGGCGGCACTGACGGTCCTGCCACGGTGGGTCCGCTCGTCACGGGCGGCATTCCGCGGCAGCTCCCCTACGGCCCGATCGGCTACCTTCAGAACTTCGACGACCTGAGCACCACCTCCGGTCTCCCGGTGGTGACGGCCGGCAGCCAGAACTTCGTCTCCCGCAACGTGCAGGGCAATGACCTCATCACGTTCCTGTCGGATGGCAACAACGGCCGCACGCGCGTGATCGCGGGCGTGTCTGTCGAGAAGTCCGTTGAGGCCGATGTGGGTTCCAGCGCCACGGTGATCGTGGATGCCGATACACTGCTCTCCAGCATGCCTTCCGACGGCATCCTCGTCGGCGGCACGGTGACGGGGCAGACCGGCACGGCTGCCAACGTTGGCGTCACGCGCACGATCGTCGCCTCGGACACGACACTGGGAACCCTGACCGTTTCCCCGGCGTTCCCGGCCGCTGTTGCCGCTGGCGACACGCTGCTGATCCGGCAGGGTGGCGCGGCGGTCTCGCCGAGTCTTCTGGGTCTCACCGCGTCCGTTCCGGCCGATTCGTCGGCCGCCCAGTACCTGATTGCCCACGCCGACGTGCAGGCGCTTCGCCCGCGCGAGACCGGCGGCAACGTGGTGATCGAGGATGTCCGGTTCGCCTCGGCCAACTCGGCCGTCGTCACCGGCACGATCGAAGAAGGCCGTCCGGCGGTGATCATCTTCACCGGCGCTGACAGCATTCCGTTCAACCTGAACGACGATCTGGCGTTCGTGACCGCCCAGTCGGGTGCGGCCTCCAACCGGATCCGCATCCAGTTTACCGACACCGGCACCCTCGGCGTGACGATTGCCGAGTGGCCGGCCAACTACATCGGCGGCCCGGATGCCCCGGCAGCTGGTGACGACAACGACCTGATTATCAACATCAACTACGATGCCGGCACCACCACGCAGCTTGCTGTGGCGGCGGCCGTGGCGAGCCACCCGGTGGCCCGCCGGTTCGTGCAGGCGATCCCGTTCGGTGGGCTCGCCGCTGTGACGGCGGCCGTTGACGGCCTGATCAATCCTCCGCCTCCCGGCTCGCTCCCCCTGAATCCGGCTACCGAGGGCGCGCTCATTCCGGGTATCGGCAGCGACATTGCCCAGATCACCGTCCGCGGCGTGAACCAGGTGACCGGCGCCATCCAGACCCGTTCGGCGGTCATCACCCGCAGCCAGTCGGCGATAGACCCGACCCTGGCGACGGCCGTCTATGAAGACATTGACGGCACGGGTGTTCCGGTAGCCAATACGGCGATCCGGTTCTACGCCCGCACCGCCGGTGCCGCGGCCAACGGCGTTGAAATTGACATCCAGGACGGCGTTGCGCTTGATGTGACCGCCGATGACGGCGTGAACCTCACGATCGAGGCCCCCGCCGGAACGACGGCGGACGAGATCGTCGAGTTCGTGAACGAGGGCTCCCGCGGAAGCCGGCAGGTCAATTCGGCCGACGGCGCTGGCGGACGCAACGACATCCTGTTCGAAAACGTGCTGAGCGGCAGCGACGCGGCCACCGGCTACGCGGTTTCGACCCAGATTCTTGATGGCGCCACTCCGGGCGTCACGGTGACCCAGGTTGGCGTCAACCCGGTGAATGTCACGGTCATTATCAACCGTGGCACCGGTGGAACCACGCTCCGCGCCGCCGAGGTGGTGAGCCTCGTCAACACCCACCCGGTCGCGCAGCTCTTCGTGCGCGCCTCGCTCGCCGCGGGCCCAACGACTCTGGTCGAACCGGTTGCCGCCGTCGGCGCCAACCCCCGGACGACGTTCGATGCCACGACGCTGAACAACACGCTGAACCAGTTCTACACCGCCGGCACGGTCACCTTCACGACCGGCGCGAACGCCGGCGAGACCCGCCAGATCATCAGCTACACGGCGGCCACCCGGACGATCGTGGTGTCGCCCGGTTTCACGAACGACATCTCGGTGGCCGACCAGTTCACCCTGGTCAACACCAACGACGGCCAGCGGCTCTTCGAGCCCGCGAACGACGGTGTTCCGGTGGCGATGGCCGGCCAGTCGGGCCGCTCGGCCTTCTTCAAGGCGATGCACGACGCCGGCTCCACCGGCACGGGCGCCTATGATCTCACGGCCGGGGCCCTGGGCCCGGTCTTTACCTTCGGCGGCTCGGATCCGAGCGCGCTGCTGGGTTTCGTGGGACGCATCAAGTCCAGCAACGCCAACATCGTTGTCGGCCAGTACAGCGGCGGCGAGTGCAATCCCTCCTTCACGGACCTCGTGATGAGCGGCCACTCCTCGCTCTGCTTTACGGCGACCATACCGATCGCCGAGGGCGGCACGGTATTCGACATCCAGGCGACCGATGGCTCGGGCAACCTGACCAGCGACATCGCCCAGACGGCCCTCCTCGGAAATCCGCTGGCCTGCTCGGCCATCGTGCCGGGCGACACGACGCCCGACCGCTGCGAAATTGTTGACGGCGCCGCCACGGCCAATTTGCAAGTGGTGCGCGACGTGACGCCGCCGATCCTGATCGCCGATTCGCAGGATCCGGCCTATGACACCACCCGCTACGAGGCGGCCGCCAGCATTGACTGCACGGCTCCGCCGCCGGGCAACTTCTGCAGCCGGCCCGTGTTCGTGCTCCCGGCCGACGCCCCTGCCGGCGGCGGAAGCTTCACGAGCTTCAGCCCGACAGTGTCGGTGGGCGGCCATGTGATCGACTACACCTCGACCACCACCGCGTTCGACACGGAAGCGGCCGGCCGCACGCTGGTCCGCGTCCAGTCGGACAACAACTACGACTCGTTCGCCAGCCCGGGTGCGGGAAGCCTCGATGAGCACGGAAACCCCGTCCCCTATACCGACGGCGATGCCGGCGTGGACAACGGCTTCTTCCGCTATGGGAACATCTCGCTCCGCACAGGCGCGCTCACGAACTTCACCGTGACGGCCTGGGACCAGGCGGGCAACACGACCTCCTTCAGCTTCTCGGTCCGGCAGTTCGAGGGCAATATCAATACGCCCCCGCACTTCGCCATTGACTGCGTGGTGGAAGACACCCCCGCTCTCGTCACGAGCGCCACGGCTGACGGCAACACACCGCCGCGTGCGATCATGTGCGAGAACGACGCCAACTCGTCGAACCCGAACACCCCGATCGTCGTGCGCTCGCTCGACATGAACAACAGCGCCAACCCCGGCGGCCGCTTCGGCGACTTCGTGGGTGAGCAGGGACCGACCGTGACGACCGGCCTCGTGTCCGGAGCGGGCACAGGTGCCGGGGCCGTGGAGGGCCCGGCTTCGGTTTCCATCAGCACGGCGTCGGACTTCTTCCATGTGGGTGATCTCATCACCTTCACCGACGGCCTTGCCGTCGGCCAGACACGCACGGTAACGGCCTACAATGCCGGTACCTCCACCTTCACCGTGACTCCGGCATTCAGCCCGGCCCCAGCTCCGGGTGACATCTTCACGCTGGCCAGCTTCGGCCACTATGACGCTGCCACGGGCACGGCGACGATGGTTGACACGCTGGATGCGCTTTCGACCGTCCCGACCAACCCGGTTGACGTTGATACCGGCGCTGTCGCCGGGCTCTCCACGGTGGATGACGCCTACGTGGGCGGAACGCTGACGGTGGAAGACGCCGGCGCGACGGGCACCTGCGCGGTAGGTCTTGTGCTCACGGTCACTGACTATGTTGCCGCTACCGGCCTGTTCAGTGTGACGACGACAGCCGCGGCCTGCGACCTCGATACCGACGCGCAGCTCGTCCTGCGCCACGGCGACGGCCGCAACTACCGTTCGGTGGGCGCGCTCGACACGCTGGGCGCCGGCGTGATGCCGCAGCTCGACTTCCGCACGGTGCGCAGCGACCGCATCTTCCTGCAGGGCCGCACGCTCTCGCTGGATGCGCTGCCCCCGACCGTATACCTGGGCGCCGACCCGACGATCGTGAAGGTTTCGGGCGACCTGATGCCGGCTGACGGCAACGGTACGGGCAACCCGGCGCGTGATTTCCTGACGCTGGCAGTCGCCGGCGGCAACGGCAGCTCGGTGATCTCGATCGCCGACGACGTGTTCGTGACCGACAACCTGCGGCCGGGCGACTTCATCTCGCTCTCGTCGCTGCAGGGCAGCCAGTCCCCGAACGTCGGCCTGTTCCGCATTACCGCCTGCGAGGCGCTGGACGTGACGGGCACCTTCTGCGAAGGTCTTGCCCCGTTCGACCTGACCCTCGACAAGCCGCTCCCGGCCGATGCGCTGGGCATGTTCGTGCAGTCCGCCTATGTGTGGAGCGCACCGAGCCTCTCCGTGCCGGTCGAGGGCATCAACAGCTACCTGTTCATCGCCATTGACTCGGTGCTGAGCGACCCGAACGACCCGCTGTCGGGCAACCAGACCGTGGTGCCGTTCGCCGTCATCCGCGACACGCTCCCGCCGGCGATCGTGATCCAGGGCGTCGTGAACAACCAGGATTCGGTCGCGGCCAACCCGATCGTGTTCATGACCGACCAGACCCTGTTCCTCGGCTCCTCGTCCACGCTGCCGGCGCAGCACCGCTCGTTCATCGCGGTGACCCGCCTGGACAACAACGGCGAAGACGAGGACAACGTTACCGCCCACCAGCGCGGCGACTACCGGATCTTCGCCGACCGGCTGACCGGCAACAGCGAGAACACCGCTGGCGCGGCGCAGTCGCTTCTGGCCACGCAGACCAGCCTCGGCCAGGCCCAGGCGGCGCTGCTCACCGGCGATGTCCCGGCCCGGCCGCTGGATGTTGACCTCTCGTGCGGTGACAACCACGCCGACGGCGACGACCAGTGCCGTCCCGGCCAGGACATGGCCTACCGTGTTGAAGTGGCCGCCAACGACCGCGTGGGCCGCAGCTCCGTGGCGGCGGTCCAGTTCAACATCGTCGAGTCGGCGGTTGACCGCCTGCTCTCGGGCGCCCTGGGCATCATCTCGTCCAACCCGGCCGTGGTGAGCCTCATCAGCGACCCGACCGAACTTCGCACCCTGACGCTGGACCAGCTCTCCAACTCAGGCGTGCTGTACAACCTGAACTTCCACACCTCGCTGCTGCTCGGCGCGCCGAATGATACCGTCGCCTCGAACCCGCGGCAGGCGTTCTACCTGGATTCCCGCACCGACTTCGCCATCGTCCTCGGCACCCTGCTGCAGGATGTGGACGGAACCGGTCCGTCCGATTCGACGGTCGTGATCCTGGCGAACGTGGGACGCATCCTGCTCGACAACGGCGTGCTGGACGACCTCCTGCCGCTGCTGGACGATCAGGCGATCATCAATCCGCGTGCACGCGAGAACTTCCCGGCTGGTCCGCGTACCGATCCGGGCGATGCAACGCTTTCCTCGATCTTCCTCGAGGAGATCATGCGTGACCCGGCCGAGGCCGCCACGCCATGCAACGTGGGCGTGAACCAGTACAACTGCTACGACGATCCGGGCACCGTGAAGAACACGCTGCCGATGGTGAAGAACGCCCTCGACAGCAAGCAGTCGCTCCGCATGCGGGCGACCGACGTGACCGTTGCCGACACGAACACGCTCAATGCGCGGGTGTCGGGCATCGACCTCATCATCAACCCGGTGCCGGTGGCCGGCGAAAGCGTGTGTGATTCGGCCACGGGCGGATTCCTCCCGGTGTCGAACCCCGGCGAGGAAGACTCCTTCATCAATACACAGCCGGGTGACTACATCGAGATCGTCACCGGAGCCTGCGCCGGCGGCCGTGCCCGCGTGACGGTTGTCAACAGTGACACGCAGATCCAGACCGAGCCCTTCCGCGGCGTGTACACGTCAACGGAAGACGGCGGCATCACCGCAACGACACTGGAAGACTCGACGACGATTGGCCATGACCCGGCCCTCTACACCGGCCAGACGCTACGGATCCTGAGCGGAGTGAACGTCCTCCAGACCGCTACCGTGACGTCCTTCGACGATGTGACCGGTGAGTTTACCTTTGCAGCCGGCTGCGTGCCCGGTCCCTGTGCGGTGTCCGGTGCGGGTGACGCCTACACCGTAAACCAGCTCCTCTCCACCGCCTGCACAAGCGTGGGCGGCTGCGAAGGCGCGGGCTGCGCGTTCCGCGTGGTTCCGCCGCAGGGTCCCTCGATGGAGCCGATCTTCGATCTGGCCGACCACCTGCTGTTCATGGACCTCGACAACGATGGCCGCTTCGGCGAGCGGGAAGTGATCTCGTCGCTGATGCACCTCATCGAGGAGTCCATGGCGAACCCGCAGGAAGACTTCAATGATCCCTCCTATGTCGGCTCCTACCCGACGGCCGCCGACCGCTACTCGCTGGTCTGCCCGGCGACCGGTATCTGCCCGAACACGCTGGCCGACATCCAGGATGCGCCGAGCCTCCAGGGCATGATGGACCTCATCTACGAACTGTCGGACAACGACAACCCGGCCGACGGCGTCGAGTTCATCAGCCGCCTGCTGAACCTCGTGCGCGCCGCGATCAGCGAATATCCGCGTGAAGCGACGAACCCGCTCGCCCCGCGTGGCGCCACGGTGCTGGAAGCTGTCAGCTTCATCACCCGCGACCTCCTGAGCGACGAGATTGGCAGCACCGGCCTGATGGCAGAGCCCCTGGCCGCCATCCCGAATCCGGACTACGAGCTGCTCACCAGCCCCGACGACCGGCAGAACTCGCGCATGAACCTGCTGATGCGGTCCACCTACATCATGGGGCCGAACGGCGTGTCGCTGCCGAACCAGACGATCACGCTGAAGAACGGCGCGACAACCACCGTCAACAGCGTGCTGACGGCGGTCTTCCCGCTGCTCCATGCGATCTCGGACGACCCGGATGACAATCCGCGCGGCATCCCCTTCCCGCCGTTCACCTTCGGCGTGCAGCAGTCGGTCCTGGAGAAGCTCCTCCCGGCGATCGAACTGGTGCTCCGCGACAACCGGCTGGAAGACGTGATCGACCGCCTGGCGGATATCCTCGACCCGGGCACGAACGTGAGCGACCTGACCGCGTTCGACTACGTGAACAACGTCCGCAACACGGGCTTCGCGGACCAGCCGCCGAACCCCTACACGGTGAACCCGCCGATCCTGCGCGTGATCACCGAGCTGGGCGGCGCCACCATCGACCCGAACCTGGACAACGACCCGGCCCAGTTCCGCACGTCGCTCGACTACACGACCGACGCGCTGAACGTGCTGCTGACCCGCGTGGGCAAGTCCTCGCCGGTCCAGGAGAACGTCTCGGCTGACGGCACCTCGGTCAATACCAAGGCCTGCAGCGAGGCCTACTTCGCCGGCCGCACGCCGATCGAGGTGCTCCTCAACGTGGTCGCGCAGCTCGTGGAGACGGCTCCGAAGGATCCGCGCCACCAGAACTTCCGCGACAACACCTGCGGCTCGTTCAACCCCGGCGACAACCGGCAGTACGTCCGTGTGCTGATCGACGGCCTGTTCGACGATCCGAACACGCAGTATTTCGAGGCCAATGACATCGGCCCCGGCGGCGCCGACGACATCGACGACTACCCCGGCAACCCGGTGGGTGCGTACAACTGCGGCGGCAACCGCGGCCCGAACGGTGGCGACGGCATTGCCGTGGACCAGGCGGCCCTCGACATCCTGCCGGAAGTGATCAACACGGCGCTCCGCTTCGGCTACGACAGCCAGGACCGGATCAACTCGATCTTCGCCGAATGTGATCCCGCCCAGGGCGACACGCTGACCCGCAAGGGCGGCTGCTACGTGAACAACGGCTACCCGAACGGCACCGACGAGCGGCTCCTGTCGGTTTCGCGGCTCGGTATTGACCTGGCCATGATCCTCGACGCCCCGTTCGCCATCGGTTCGGGCGGCGGCCTGATCCGGTTCGAGCAGTCCGTCGTGCGCGAGGCGCTGGAACAGATCGCCGTCATGTCGGCCACCGACGCGGTGAACTACATCCTCCTCCTCACGCTGAAGATCGCCGAGGACATCCAGCCGATCAACGGCACGCTGACCGTGCCGGACCCGCAGGACATCACCCGTTCGACGGCCGCCGCGCGCGCGCTGGCCGATCCGGATGGTGACGGCAACCCGGCGCCCGATGGCGTGATCGACGACATCATCCCGGTTGTCCAGGCGCTCGGCGCATCGGGCCTTGCCCAGCAGATCCTCGACCTGCTGCGTGCGGTTCGCGCCTGCGGCGTGGATGACGCGCCCGGCGCCAACGGCCGCGACATCAAGGGCGGCGAGCTGCTCAAGTCCAGCGAAGACCTGACGCTCATCCTCCTGGATGCCTTCTCGGGTGCGCGTGGTGCGTCGGGCAACAACGACGGCACCAACCGCACGCTGGTCACGGAGACCCCGGAGGGTGCAGGCGGCGTCGCCTACTGCCCGGCCACTCCGGACGTCAACGGCATCGGCCGCGGCTTCACGGGCGGCCCGCTGGACCAGAATCCGGCCCGCGAGGAAGCGGAGGCTCTGGGCGCCGACAACGCGACCACGACGGTCCGTGGCGATACGGCCCTGACGACGCTCTCCACCACGGCGGGCTTCTACACAGGCGGCCTCATCACCTTCCTGGATGGTCCGGCAGCAGGGGAAACCCGCCGGATCACCAACTACGCGCTGGCGGCGGGTACCGAATACCTGTTCACCTTTGACGCGCTGTCCGCGGCGCCGGTTGCCGGCAACCGCTACGCGGTCACGCTCTCGTCGGTGAACGTGGGCGTGCTGATGGCGGGCAATGACCTTGCCCTCACCGGATCGGACGACAACGCCGGTGACGTGGGCCAGGCCGAGGCCCGCAACTGGGGCGCCATCTACAGCGAGGCGCTTCCGCCCTCCACGACCAACTTCAATGCTGGCGGCGTGGGCCCGGGCGCGTTCCTCTGCATCGAGACCCGTGGCGCCGACCAGCCCGGCGGATATGACGAGGCCTGTGCCCCTCTGACCGCCCGGCCGGGTACGACTGCCCCGGATCTCGTGGCGACGAACGACTGCGCGGCTGATGGCACGCTCCGCAACTGCGTGACGTTCCAGAACGACGTGTCGGCACCGTTCCTGACGGCCTACGACAATATCCAGGGCTACATGGCGCTCAACTGCAACCAGCGGCGCTATGCGGTGACTGGCGGCACGGATGTGACCATCGTGGTTGGCGCCGGCGACGGCTCGCTTGCCAGCATCGGCGTGGATGCGTTTGCCGGCCAGCAGCTTGTCTTCGTCACGGATTCCACCGACGTATCGGTGTCCGCTGGCGACGTGGCGACCATTACGGCCAACACAGCCGGTCCGGGCCCGATCACCTTCACGGTGACCGGACTGGATGTGGCCGATGATCCCACCGGTGGCTCGGTGCGTCTCTTCGGCGACCAGAGCTGCTCGTACCGTGTGCGCCAGATGCGCGAGCCCTACAACGGCTGCGTGGGCGGCGACGTGATCGGCGGCGAGGGCCTTGGCCTCGCGCTCTCCAGCTTCGGCGGCCCGACGCCGCTGCCGGTGAACCCCTTCCGCGATTCGCGCATGGACCTGCTGCTCCGCACGCTGGACCACCTGCACCGTGGCGTGAACGCCGTGGATACGGGCGGTGGTGCTGAAGCCGACTACAGCTTCTTCGACCGTGCGGTGGGCCTCATTACCTTCGTGGTGCAGCCGAACCCGGACAACGAGAACAACCGCTCGATGGCCGAGAACCTGATCTTCGGCGCCAACGGCTTCGAGGAGACCGAAGAAGGCCCGGTCCAGCGGATGCTGAACGACGGCCCGACCCGGAGCGCCCTGTCGGCGGTGACGACCCTGTTCGCCCGGCTGACGGCGGCTACCGGTGTGCCAACGCTGGATTCGGTAACCGAGACCGTCACGACGGGTGACGGTGCGGCTCCGTTCGACACCTTTGTGGTGACGGGCATCAACGGCACCTATCCGGCAGACACCGACCTCCTTGGCCGTGCCATCACCTTCACGAGCGGCGCGAACACCGGCGTGACAACCTACGTGACGGCCTATGATCCTGGTACCGATACCATCACGGTTACCGGGGTTCCGGCGGCGATCGGTCTCGACGACTTCATTGTCCAGGGCCGTGAGGACCGTTACGACCGTTACCCGAACTTCGTGGATGCGTCCGGCTGGCCGACCCCGGCTGGTGCCGACTGCTCGAACACCGGTATCCCCGGTTGCGACGGCAACGCCATCAACGACGCGGTTGACTACCAGCTCCTGGCGCTCTCCGGACTGCTCGGCACGCTGGGTGACCGCGACGGACGTGACGGCGAGCTGGGCGCCAATGCGGTGCTCCCGGGCCACTCGCGCGAAGGGTTCTCGGATGATCCGCGGCTCCTGTTCAGCGTCCTGACGCAGTTCATCCAGACGGACCTGATCCGGCAGCTCATTCCGGGCATCCAGATCCTCACCGAGCAGACCGATCTGGTACCCCCCGCTGCGCGTGACACGAAGAGCACGGTCGTGGACGACAACAACACGCTCCACGGTCTCGAGATCGACGGTCTCGCGCTGGCGAACATCATCTCCCGTTCGGCACGTTCGAACAACGGTGATGAGAGCGGTCTCCTCTACGACAGCCGTCCGTACGTGCCCGGCACGTACGCTGCTGGCCAGCAGCGGGTGATCCTCGCTGGCGCCACGGCAGTCGACGGCATCTACGAGGGTCCGACTCAGGCGCTCGTCCGCACGATCCTGGGTGTTCTGGACGACTTCGAGCAGGCGATCGACTACACGGACGGCAGCAGCACGCAGCCGACGTTCGACAATGCCGAGTCGCTGAACAACAAACGCTACCGCAACAAGCTGGTTGCCATGCAGGATCTGCTGGCGAACCTGATGGGTTCGGTGCGTGACGGGATTGAACACCCCTTCAACACCCAGAACTACCTGGGCCAGGCGCTTCGGCTCGTCCGTGACATTGCGACCGATACCGACACGGTGGTAACGCCGTCCGGTCACGACCGCACGATCGACAACATCCTCTCGGTCCAGGTGGGTCTCGCCCAGCGCGACATCATCGACACGCCGACTGGCGCCGGTGACTTCTACCGGTCCGGCCTCGACGTGGTGGGCAACTTCATCAATACCCTGATCGAAGACCCGACCGACTGTAATACGGCGACGGCTGACTTTGACCGTGGCGTCAATGCGGCAGTGACTTACGACGCCTGCGTCGACTTCAACCCGCAGGCGGTCTTCCGCGACCGTGGCGTGCTGGTCGAGCGGCCGCTGCAGCCGATCCTCCGCGAGGATCTGTTCAGCAGCCTGTCGGTCCTGCTCGCTGGCGATGCGGAGTCGAAGGTTATCGGCGCGCTGCCGTTCATCTCCGGCATCATCGGCTCCCAGCTCTACGCACTGGACAACGATCCGGTGTCGGGAACGGGCCCGATCGATCCGACAGATCTCGGCAACGCCCCCGGCTGCGGCTCGGGTGCCATCGACCGCGAGTTCTGCGGACAGGAATACACGACCGGCGTGACCATCGCCGACGCCCTGTTCGCCGACATCCAGGCGCTGATTCCGGGTTCGGCCTCGGTCAATCCGCGGATTGTGCGTGAGGATGACGAGAACCGGTACGATCCGCTCATCACTGACGACCTGAACCGCAACGGCACCATTGGCGATGCGGCCCTGGCGGGTGTGTTCGACACGACATTCGGCGGCGGCGCGCCGTGGATGTCGGTATTTGACGATCCCGCTGTGGCAGCCTGTGTGACCAACTGCCCGAGCACTGAAGTCGACAACATCGTCTTCGACTGCTCGCCGCCTGCCGGGTTCCCCGCCGGATCGCTGCTGGAGGCCTGCACCGATGGCGCCAGTGGTGATCCCGAAGTGGCTGGCACGCCCGCCGGCTACACCGACCGCCGCTTCCGCATCGGCTTCACCGCCGCTGACGGTGTGGTGACGCTGGGCAACCTGAACGGCGTCAACGCGGCGCTGTTCGACGGCCTTGCCGACCTGATTGCACGTGAAGACTACGCCTTCATCGTGAACAACCAGGTGCCGCGCACGTCGACGCCGCTGCAGTCCATGGACCAGCTGACCATCCGCGAACTGGATATCTCAACGGGCCTGCCCGTGGATCCGGCCTTCGTGGACCTGCTGACCGCCCTGGGCGACCTGCTGATCGATTCGAACGTGGGGAACTGACCCCACGGGCGAACCGGTTTCACAGGAAACTGGCAGTAACCAAAACGCGGACGGCCGGGGGTTTCCCCCGGCCGTTCGTCTTTTCCGGAGCCCCATCGCTGCTTCACGGGCCCTGTTCCTTAAGTGCAAAGGTTAACAACCAGTCATTTGGTGTCCTGTTTTCCGGACACTAAGCCAGTTGACCTATTTCAGGGGTTCTTGGAGCTATATAGGCAAGGCTTGCCACCGCCTGCTGAAAAGTGGCCCTGGAGCAACGGGTTTTGGGCACTATGGGCCCCAAAATTCCGTCATTGCTGTGACCCGTGAACTGGCTCGCCATCCCTCCCAGTGCTATATTGGAATGGATAAAACAGGATTTTGAGCTGGATTTTCTGGAGTTAATTGCCTTTCCACGCAAGGGTTGCGTGGCGGGTTTGATCCGAAGGAGATCAGGATACGCGCAGCCGGTGCCAAGGCATGTAATGTTATCCAAGCTATTGAAAACACTGATAAAAACAAGACCGGGTAATGCGCGTGTTTTTGGATTTTGATACCTCTGGCGGCATGAAAATTGCGTCATAACAGGTGGACTAACAGCAAATGATACGGGTCGAGGCCGGAAGTTCCGGCGGCAAGTCCAGCGACCAGGCAACAGGCGGGTGAGTGCGAATGAGAACGAATAACCTCCAACAGTACCGGCGGCTGCTGGCCCAACTGGCCGGATGGGCTGTGGTCGTCATGGTGGCGCTATCGGGCGCGCCGGCGGGTGCCTACAACGCCGGTGCGAACGACCTGCTCACAGTATCGAGCCTGACCGTGCAGGATGGCTCAGCCTCAAAGACAATGCCTGGCAGCGGCGCATGCGGGCCGAATGCCGCCGCGTGTGTTCCGCCGACGCTTCCCCTTTCCAATACTGACTACTCCATACCCGTGACCACCAGCACTGCGGGATCGGGCACGACCATTCGCGCCAGTGCGACGGTTGCCGCCGCCGGGAGCAACGTGTCCGTCAAGGACGTGTGCGGCGGGAATCCGAGTTCCTGCTTCAGCGCGGCCGTCATTCCGACCGCCGGCAGCCTTTGTACGGCTGCCGGTCCCTGCGTGGTTTCCGCCAACGGCATGCAACTGGCCGGGACGGTTTTCCGTGTCGACCTTCAGCTAAATCCCGCGAACTTTGTGGGTGGCGGTGCGACGAGCGGCTGGTTGCTGATCGGCGTTACGGCGACGGACGCGAGCCCGGCCCTCTCCGAAACCGAATATTACCGCGTGGACTACACCTCGCCGGCTTCTGCCACCCCGCAGATCTGCATCACCGACCGTCCCGGCGAGAACGACCGCCGTTCGGTCGAGGGCGGGACGACAATCCGGTATTTCCGGTCGGCAACGAGCTATCTGATGTCGGCAAAAGTGAAGCCGAATGTCGGCACCCCGACTCCGGCCGATCCCAACCTGCTCGGTGTTGAAGTGCTCTACGGCGGGTCGGGCGGAACGCTCCAGCAGACTTACACCGGACCCTATGCCGCCGAGGCAAACAACTGTTCCGGCACTCCGGAGGCGGGCTGGCTGAACCTCCAGACCTCGATCACGCTTCCGGCCAATGCCGAAACCCTGGTGCATACCCGGGCCCGCAACTCGCTCAACATCCTGAGTGCCGACCAGAGCGGGACGCCCGATCCGGATGACATCCGGCTGGTCCAGGACTCATCGGCGCCCACTTTTGGATCGACCTTCTCGGTCCGTGACGCCAGCAACGCCACGGCGCTGTTTTCCGGTATCCCGCTGACAGCATCAGTAACCAATCCGGCCGCCTTCGTGTCGATCGAGGGTATATTCAGTGACACCTCGCCAGGCCGTGTGTATTCGATCGCCTATGACACGACCTCCCAGGCCGTCGATGCCGCCCCCTCGACGGTGGTAACCGGAACCTCGTCGACGATATTCACTGGCGGTACGGCACTCAGTTCCGCCAATGATTTCTACCGGGGATGGACCGTGCAGATCACGAGTGGGCTCCTCGCGGGCCAGACGCGGGTTGTCCAGTCCTATGACGGGGCGCTGCGCCGCTTCACCATGGCGTCAGGGTTTGGCGGCACTCCGGGGGCGGGAAACACATTCGTTGTGACGCCGATGGCTGGCGCCACCACCATAACGATTCCTGCTTCCGAAATGGCCCGGCTGACGGAGAAGGCTCCGGTCAAGGTCAGCGACCTGATCCGTTTTATTGACGATCCCGGCCAGCTGAACCGCGCCAAGCGTGTGCGGATCTCCGCCATCGGAACCAACGGCACCAGCACGGTTCTCACCATCCTGGACACCGCTGCAGATGGAACTCCGGTAGTATTCGATCCGAATGCGAGCTTCACGCTTCGGCACACCGGCTTTGCGCCAATGCGCGGCGTTCTGACCGGCTGTCCCGGTGCCTGCCTGCTGTCGCTTCCCGGCGGGGCCACCACCGCCGAGCAGAAGGCGTGGGACCAGATCTTCACGAGCGGCGCGCCTGACTATGGCCGCGGTCTTGGTGTGAATGACGTCATCATGTTCCAGACCGGTGCCACCGGGGGCAACCTGAACCGCCGGTGGAAGATCACGGCCATCAATGCCGGAGCACGGACCGTCTCGCTTAATTCCACGGCAATCGACGGAGCCGGGGCGCTGGCCAATGACGCCAACGCCACCTGGTTTGCCTATGACGCGCCGTCGGGCAGTTCCGCCGAGCTGGTCTGGGTGGACGGCGAAGATGTGAAGGGCGGGTACCTGTGTAACCCCTGTTCGAACGTCCCGTTCCGTATCGGCCTGAACCTCGCGGTCGGGCCAAACCTGATTACGCTGCATATCACCGACGACGCAGGCCGGATCACCTCCCAGCAGCTCACGATCAACTACTCGACCCCATCGGTGTCCGCATCCGCACCGACCGTGAACTTCACGCGGATGCTGGTTGCACCCACCCTCTCGGCAGCGCAGGCATTTACCGGCGGGCAGGCCTGTACGGGTCCGGGGTGTTATGAGATCGAACCCGGAACGGTGATGGGAACCGGGGCCAACACATTCAGCATCAGCGCCGCCAACAACCTGACGGTGGCGGGCGGTGGTGTCGATTTTACGGCACTGCTGCAGGCCGGAACAGCCGTCCGGGTTGGCTCGACACATGTCGTGGTCAAGTCGGTAACCAACGCGACGACGGCAAAAGTGCTTCGTGTCAGCGGCACGGTGCCCGTCGGCCCCCTGACGGGAGCCACCCGGCACCGCCTGGTGCAACCGTCCACTAGCCGTCTTCTTGGAAACTATGAAGGTGTCCGGATCGAAGGGGTCGCCTTTACGGACGATGGACTGCCTCCTTACGACACCACGGGGTTGAACCCCACGCCGGATCTCTTTATCAATGGAGTCAATGTAACGTCGGGGAACGTGACGGCGCTCGTCGATCCGGACCTTCCGGCCGGACAGACAAGGGCCTTCCACTTCACCTATACGGTACCGGCCCCCCAGTACAGCTCGATACTGATCGGGGCGAGTCCGGCTGTGACCCTGCAGGCCTCGCCGGTCGAATACCTGATCGTGAATGCGGCCCTGGTGACCGGCCCGCTGGTCATACCCGGTGGCATGAAGTCCGGAGACTATATCCAGGTTCCGCTGCTGAATGGCGGAAACCGGGTTCCTGTCATTGGTGTGCTGGAGCAGGCAATCGGCGGAACCTTCACCTGCAATGGGCAGGCGTTGCTGGTCGGCCGGACCTGCGTTCGCATTCCCGCAACGACGTATGCCGGCGGTCCCGGAACGACCCTCACGAACATCATGCGGGCGGTCCAGGATGGAATCAGGAGCGACAACGTCCGGGTCGTGCATGACGCGGCCGCCAATCCGCAGCCCGAGGTGACGGTCCCGTTCGGCTACATGACCGACCGCGCCGCTCCCCAGCTGGTCATCAGTGGTGTCTCCGACGGGTATACCAACGTGACGGTGGCGCCCAGCATCTCCATTACCGATGCGCATCTAAATACCGACGGGGACAGCAATCCCTCCACTGGCCCTACGGGATTCCGGCTGTATCAGGGTGTCTATGTCCTGATGGATCCATCCAATCCATCCCGGACCGTCGCGAAGATGAACTATGATTTTTCGAACCGGGTTGTGCCGCTGCCGGTTCCGGCGGACCAGTGCTATCCGGCGACCTTCTTCAACCATGACACTGGCCCGATGCAGAGGGCGGCGACGGTTGCCGCCGTGTCGAATGTCCCCGCGTCGGTGTTTGATGGCGCATCTTCACTGGTCAACGAGGACAACTACTACATAGGCTGGCAGCTCCGGTTCACGAGCGGCCCGGCGAGCGGCCAGACGCGCACGGTGTCCCAGTACAGCGGAGCAAACCGGCGCCTGATCATGGATCAGCCGTTTTCCGCGAACCCGGCGGTCGGTAACAGCTTCCTCCTGTACAGCTGGGACAAGGTCAGGTCCGCCGAAACCACGGTCGGCGTGGGCAGCATCACCACCACACAGTTCAACGGGACGAGCAACCTGTCGTCTTCGGACAACATCTATGCGGGCGATGAAATCACCTTTATTTCGGGCCCCCTAGCCGGTCAGGCGTTTACCGTGACGGCCTATTCGATGAGCCCGACCCCGCGCCGGTTCACGATCAGCCCGGCTGCGTCGACGGTGCCGCTGGCCGGTGACCAGTTCATGGTCCGGACAAGGGCCCGTAACTGCCGGATCAATCCGCTCAGTTTCCCGCAGCTGACGGGCCATCAGCTTTCGGGCTACACCCTGGGCGACGAAACCGAGGAACGGGGTGGTTACCGCATGGAAGTGTGGGCCGCTGATCTCGCGGTTCCGCCCAATGTCACCGCTACCTCCGCAGCCCCGGTGTCGGTGAACTTTGGTGTGGTGCTGACAGCCGGCCAGGCGACCGTCAACGACTTCATCGGGATCTTCGGGAATATCGACGGCAACTGCCCGGATGACCGGTTTGGCAACGAGCAAACCCTCTTCAGCTGTTTCCTGGACAAGATATTCACGACGCTGACCGAAAACCCGACGAGTGTCCGGGGAGGGCATGACGTACTGGGCGCGTTCTTTGACGCTTTCGCCTTCGTTCTGGGTTCGGTGGGCGAGGCGGATATCGGCTCCCAGATCCTTACCAATCCGATGGCGCTTACCGCCCTCGGCGGCCTTCAGGACATCTTCCCTGGGCTGTTCTCCGACGGTAATCCGGACAGCGATATCGTCACCATCCTGAACCTGATCAAGAACGGTATCGACCGGCAGATCTTCCGCGAACTGCCCCTCATCACGCTTGATGCGATGTATGACCCCGACAACAACCCCCTGACACAGGACGGCATCGAGTCCCTGACGGCGACGTTCAGAACGCTTTTGTCGCTGGACGGAGGCCGGTTCCGTGTCGAGGGCGGTTCCTCGCAGGACAAGTCAAGCTCTCCGTTCGTACGGGCGACTCCGGCATTTCTTGACCTGCTGGCGTTCGAGGATATTCGGAGCACGATCGACGTGATCAACCGGCTTCGCATCATGGATGTGGAGGTTGTGTATTCCGGCCAGACAGCAACAGAACGGCGCGAAACCATACCGCTGCTCTATGACGTCCTTGAGGGCATAGTCGATCTCTACGACTCGTATTTCTTCGTTGACAGCGTGAACGGAAACTCGGCGTTCATTTACGACGCCAACGCCAACGGCATTGCCCCCGAAGCGGGCGAGGTGGTCTGCGCCAACGCCAACTACTCCAGCATCGTGTTCAAGAACAGCCTGAACGAATGCTACTGCGGCGTGACCGGAGCGCCGGCCTGGTGCGTGGACCAGACGCGGATCGTCATTGACCAGAACAGCGACAGCCGGTCTTTTGGACGGGCGCTGTACATCCTGATGAATGACCAGTGTGCCGCGGTCGGTGGCCCGAGCCCCGCCTGTGATGCCGGCATTACCTATAAGGATCCCACCCTGAAGGGCCTCCGGACCGTCCTGCATGAAATTCTGGCGATCGATCCGTCCACGGGCGTGTCCGACCTGACTGGCATGATCGAGGTCGTCCAGTGCGTTCTGGAGCCGATCGATGACGGTTCATCGAATGTCCGCGACAGCCCGATCGCCCGCCTGATTCCGACGCTGGCGGCCCTGGTCAACCAGACCGGGCGCCGGTATGCGGCCGAATGTACCCTGGGCGGCCAGATACTTCCGGTGGCGATCACTCCCCTGTATGCCAGCTGCACGTCGCCGGGGGCGACACTCAGGCGCGTGGACGGATTCCGCCGGATGGAGTGCCGCAACAACAGCACCGGCCGTCTCGAAGGGATCATCAGGCTCGGAGCGGGCCGTGCGCCAGCCGATTTCTGCTCGTCGGGTGAGCTGATCTTCCCCGACGAGGACGCGCTCGGCCTCCTGTATCCGGCCCTGGAGTTCATTACCGACGAGAACCTGTTGAGCCAGATTACCCGTATCATCCTCCAGTTCCCGGATACGGACGACCTTCTGAACATGCTGGTCACGGCCCACGACCTGGGCCTCACCAAGCGGATTTTCCCGGTTGTCGGCCAGGCGTTCGATCAGGATAACCGCGGGCGGCGGTCGCAGATTCCGGAATGCGGCACACCGGGTACGGAAACCCTGACCGCTCCGGCCTGCCGTCTGGCCGGTCTTCCCAACGTGGATGTCATTCTGGATTCGATGGCCGACCTGCTGACCTCGGCCAAGGCGCCGTTCAAGAGCACCGGCACCTGTACGCGGCCCGGATATCCGCCCCGGCCGGCGCCCTGTTTCGAGAGGGTCCACAACACGCCGATGGCCGGCTTCCTGGACACCTTTGACGAGCTGTTCGTCAAGAATCCGCCCTCCTGCTGCACCTGCCCCAAGGCCTGTACCGGCACCGCCGGCGGCTGCGTCAACGGATGGCGGGCGCCGACTGTTACCGAGACCAACGCCTGCGTGGCGCTCCGAAGCAAGGATTTCGATCCGAGGCGTGACCTCTGGCAGCTCATGAGCGACATGCTCAACAACGAAATGGGCCAGTCCGAACGTGACGCCATCATGGAGGCGCTGCCCACCATGGCCGCCTGGCATACGGGCGCCAACACACCGGCCGGCAACGTACGGGCCAATCCGCGGCGGTTCATCCCCGGTCCGCGCGACTCGTATAACCGCTGGTTCAACAGTTCTGGCAGCACCGACGACAGCGCATCGCGTCCGGCAGGTGCCGCCCAGCGTTACTACTCCACGTACTGGGTCGAGAGCGGAAACCGCACGGCCGGCTGGGCGCAGCAGTGGCCGCCAGACCGCGCTTTCCCTAGCCCGGTGATGTGCGCCAACGGCCTGGCATGGACGAGCGGAAGCTGTTCGACCAGCCAGCCGATACCTTACCCGTCCGCCATTCCAACGGCGGGCGATGCGAACTACATGCACCAGCACAATCTCCAGGGCACCGTAGGAATCCGGAGCCGCGGACGGAATCCTTATGACCAGTACCTGTGCGATAACCTGAACTGCTGCGATGCGGACAGCGACCCCCGCTGCAACCGGCAGGACGGGACCCTTGTGGCGGGTTCGGCCAATGAGTGCGGCGGGTCAGCCAACGTCCTCACGAACTCCAACGACTGCAACACCAAGGGGAAACTGACCCAGCAGCTTCCGAACCCCTATATAGGGTGCGGTACGAATCTGGGCAGCACCTACAATGCGAGCGCCCGCTGGAAGGTGGACGTGCAGGGCTGGTCGTCCGCTGCCCTGCCGGAAACACCCATCGACTGCTGGGATTCGCCGGACCTGCTTCGTGGGCTGGACGAGGCGTTCCGGACTACGATGGGCGTCGATCTGGGTTCGCAGGTTCCGATTATCGGAAACGGCGACTTCCTGCTCAGCATTAACAAGCTGATCTCGGACATCTCCGGTTTCTCGAATCCGCCGCTGATGCCATCGGCCAACCTGACGAACAAGATATTCGGACTGACGGCGCCGGTGGACCGGGAACAGTTGAAAGCGCTGTTCACCTCCCTCTATGGCGCCCGCGGCGTATTGACTGGCTCCCTGTCATCCATGATCCGCTACGACTCGGAGGATTTCGGAAGTCCGGCACAAACGCCTGAGTGCACCGGTTTTATTGCGGCTGATACTGGCAACCGGACCCTGTCGGTGGACACGAAGCTCCGGCTGACCGGCACTATCGACCGGTCGAGGGCCATTGGCCCGCTGATCGACAACGATGCCTTCCCGCCGCTCCAGCGGCTCCTGGTCAAGATGGTTGGTACCATCAACCCCAAGGAAGCGAGCGGCCAGGAGCATCTGGGGCTTTACCAGTCGAAGTGCAATGCCGACTGCGCGCTCAACAACTGCGGCAGCACGCAACGGCTACTGTGGGGGCAGTCGCCGGCGGTGCTTGCGAGCCTGTCCCAGATCGAAGTGCTGGGATTCGGTGCGCCGGCGATCGTCAGCGCGTTTGCCGCCCTGGAAGAGGGCCCGGACCGGGAGGTGCTCGACGGCATCTTCGAAATACTCGGCGATGCCCGCGAGGTGTCAGCGGCCAACAACCCCAAGCTGCCGCAGGGCATGACCGGTTTCGACATTATTTTCTCGGCCATCGACAACATGATCTCGCCGGCCGACGGTTCGACGGTCCCGTTTGACGGGATTCCGATGACCGGCGCCCGGGACAAGGAGCCGTTCCTCTATCCGCTCTTTCCGGCGATGTACCAGATGGCCGGCGTCAAGTCCCGGACCAATGGCGTCATCTGCAACGCGACGGCAGCCACCAATGGCTGTGCGGCGCTGTCGGCCACCTATCAGACCAGGGGTTACGGGCAGATTTTCTCGTCCGGCGCCTTCAACCCCGTCGTCACGTCGGTGACCGGCTGCTCCCCGGATGCGAACGGGTTCTGCGACCCGTCAGTGAATGCCGACTATGTCCGGATTACCTGCACGCGTGATGCGCTCACCGGCGGTGTCTGCATCATTGACCAGGAAGACGGCACTGCATTCAACATGACCTTCACGCCCACTGATAAACGCTCCCATACCGGCCACCTCTACCGGGTCATCGAGCGGCTCAATAACGACCGGATCGTGATCGACGCGGTGGCGGTTGATGATCCCGGCATTATCGTTGCGGCCACCCAGCCGCGGGCGGTCGATTTCGTTCTCCAGACCGGACAGAGGACCAGCGTTGCACGGGCGCTCCGGGCCATCGGCCAGGGAATCCTGAACGACCTGAACCAGGATCCGGATATTCCCGCATTTGATGCGACAGACCTCGATTCGATCATTGCCGACGTGCTGCGGTGCGATACCGAAGGGCTGCTGCTCGACACGGTGATGTATTACATCGACAGCGATCCGCTGAATGGCGATGCGCGCCGGCTGCGGAACGCGATCTTCTCCCTCAAGCCGTTCCCGGCGATCCGTGATGGCATGATCGACGCCGTGGGCAACCTGCTGGGTTCTACCGGCGGACAGACCTACCTAGGGGTCGAAGGCCGGGCGCCTGTCGCCAAGCTGATCCCGTTCCTCCGGGATGGCGCGATCAAGGATCCGACCGAGCAGTTTGCGCTACAGCGGTCGTTCGACAACACGATCAATCCCTACAACCCGAAATCAAACCTGCGCCTGAACTCGCAGACGGCGGGCTGCTCGCCGGCCGATGCGTCGAAGTGCGTCGCCTTTATCGATCCGGTTCTTGACATCATCGGGTCGCTGAACGCCACCAGCTCCTGGTGGCGGACCACGTCCGCCAGCCCGCTGGCGGCCGAGTGCTACAGCACGGTGACGGCCCGGTCGTACCTGCCGTGGGATACCAACGCCAACAATCCCTGCTCCACGGGCGGGGCGCGGGACTTCAACTCGATGCTGAAGCCGTTCCTGGGTGGCGCCGGCCTGGGCGGTCTCGACGTGCGGACCGCCAACCCCGATGGCAGTTGCACACCGGCCGTGACAGCACCGGTCTGGGAGCCCAAGCCGGACGGAATCATCGACGAATGCTTCGGCGGCGGCGCGGCCCCGGGCGACGGTATCGCCGATTTCATCTCCCGCTGGGATAAAGGCGTCGCGTCGCACTCCCTGTCGCGTGGCGTCTCCGACCCGCATTTCAGTGCCGGACTGTCGTTCCAGAACCTGTCGGGACAGCCGGTCCAGGGTAGCGGAATTACCTTCTACCACTCCGGCCGCGCCGGTGGGGCAGGCAGCGTGGTTGACCGTGCTGCACGCGCCCATATCGTGGTTTACAGCTCGAACCCTGCCGGCTGGACGGATACCGCCATGATCGGCGCGGGCTGGACGCCGAATGCCAACTTCTTTGCGGGGATCAATTGTGACAATGCACTGGTTCATGGCCTGAGTGCCTGTCCGGGCGGGTCGGTATTTGTCGCCAAGCGGCAAATGGATTTCTACGTCCGTCCGCGTGAAGGTTTCCAGACCATCGGTGTTTACCCACCGGTGACTGTGCCGGCGGGCGGTGTGGCGTTTGTGTTCATCCAGCAGACCGGTGCCGAGCCGATCGAGATCGGTCTCGATGCCTCCTCCTACATGGCCCCGACGGCGCAGTACCCGGCTGGCCGGACGATGCATGAGGTCCTGCAGCGGCAGGCCGCGAACATCACCGGTGCGGTTCCGCCGGACCACATGGATTTCGTCTCGACCAACGGGACGGCGATCCGCAAGGTCCAGACCGTGATGGGCGGCACTGCTGCCATTCCGATGGTGCGCCTCGGGTTCGGATATCCCGTCACCCGGCCGCAGGAGATGACCGACTTCGAGAAGGGCCTGCCAGTCTTCAAGTTGCTGTTCAACACGCCCCTTCAGTCGACGGCTGCCAACCCGCAGCAGCTCCGCCCGGTCGAGCCGCTGCTGGACGCGCTGCTGGCCCTGCTCATCCCGATCGACATCAAGCCCAACCCCACGCCCGGCCCGAACCGGGTACCGGCTGACTGCTCGATCGCCACGGCCAACACGCCTGAGATCGATGACTACGTGTACCTGCCGCGGCTGGGCGAAACGCCCTACCGGCTCCAGACCTGCCAGGAGGCCGCCGTGGGTCTGGGCTGCATTGATGCGGCCAACCCCACCCGGACGATCGGACAGCTTGACCCGACTTCCCCTTATCCGGCCGTCGAGTGCCGGGCCAGCGTGCGCGGCATGCCCCCGATCGACCTCGACCAGGGTACCGACAATGCAACGCCTTTCGAGCTGATGATCCCGCTGATCCGCCGTCTGATGCTGACGACGTACACGGATCCCGACCTGTTTGACGGCATCGCCGAGGATATCGTCCTGTTCGATACGCTGCCGTTCTTCGATCTTCTGGTGATGACGATCCCGCCGCTTTCCCAGAAAGAGGAAACGATGCTCGGGGCCGGCACGATGACCACCCCGATCGAGCGCATCTTCCAGATGGCGAAGGTCATGACGAGTGCGTCGGCCGATCCGAACCAGCCCTACATATCATTCTTCCCCGGATATTCGGGCAAGCTGTTCTGCGGTCATCCCTCCCTGAACCCGATTGCGTCGGCCACAGTCGGAGCCGGTCCGCCGGCTCCGACCACCAGCGCGTTTGTCACGACCGTGCCGCTGCCGTCCACCGCCCTTGATTTCTACAAGGGCTGGTCGCTCAAGGTGCTGACGGGCAATGCCCTGAACATCGGCCAGACGCGCACAGTGACCGGGTATGCGGGCGGTGTGCTGACCGTCTCGCCGGCCCTGCCGGCGGCGATGGCGGCGGGCAACACGTTCTCGCTCACCAGCAATACCTGCGTCGAGTCGATTGACGTGTTCGACTTCCTGAGCAGCGTCACCCGTCTCCGGACGCGGACGGACATGACGACCGGCATCACGACCACCGAAGCGGACCTCGTCCGCCTGATCCGGAGCTTCAGCACGGCCTTCTTCGAGGAGCCCAAGCAGCCGCTCAAGTTCACGCCGCGCGAACTGCCGCCGCGCGTGATCGCCGCCACCACCGAAACCCAGATCCGCGTGAACGACGGCTACGGGGCCCCGGCAGTGCCGGTCGCATGCGCCGAAGGCGCCACCAGCGTCACAGGATGCAACTACCTGCTCGATGTGACTGCCCGGAAGGGACAGATTCCGGGCGTTGACAGCATGGGCGGCGCGATCAGCGGGTCGGCGCCGCTGGACAACGCGGTCATTACCCTCAGCCGGCCGTCCAGCCCCCTGCAGGGCGTGACGAATGCCCTCCATTTCGCCGGCTACAACAACCTGGGACCTGCAGCCAACGGCATGCTCTGGTACCACCTGTGGCAGCCCGGCATCATGACGACGCCGGTGGGCGGAAACCGGCCGGGGACCGACGAGCAGCCGGCGATCGGCCGGACCCAGTACCAGATCGTCGCGGGCGACGTCCTGGAGTACGGCATCCTGATCCCCTCGACATCGCATGTGCGGCGAGCGGCCGTGGAAATCGTATTCGAGGGCATGCAGACCAACGCGGTCCCATGGGCCACCCCCTTCGGAGGCCAGAAGGACGGCGGCATCCTGACCGGTGACAACTGCCACACCAATGCGCCGACGCTGCCCAATACCCGCGTGGATCCGTTCGATCCGAACACGCGCAACCGGTTTGCCCGCATGTCGGACCGCGACAGGCGCTGCCTGCAGTACCTGGCGATGAGCTACAACGGCAGCACCGACCTGAACGGCACCCGCATCGACACCAACGTGGACCTTTCGGAGCTTGCCGCCGACAAGTGGCTGATCCGCCGGATTCCGCTGACCCGTTCCGGTACCAGTGAGGTTTCGCACCAGGGATTCTGGATACGCCAGGAACCGAACCAGCCCTGGAGCGGCGTCTACTTCGTGTTCGACGGCGCCACCCATCCGGTCAGGGGACGGGCCGAGGCATATGTCTCGTTCGTCCGGATCGTGAACGGCAACGATGTCAAGGTGAATATCTACGACGGCAGCAGCACGCTGGCGAACGGCATCGAACTGTGCGACGGAACGGCCAATAACCCAACCGCGCTTGCCAACCCGACGGCCTGCCACCCGACAGTGGCGGTCTGGAGCGGGCTCAACGAGGCCAATACCATCTCGGCGGCCTTCCCCGCGGTTTCCGCCGCCAACTACATCCGCAAGGGCGTGGATATCTGTCCGGCGAGCGGGTGCGTGGTCGGCAACGATATTTCCATCGCTGGCGCCATGGGCCGGGTGATCGCCCGGTCGGAGAACCGCGCCGAGATCATGGCCAACAACGTCAACGGCCGTGTGATCGTGCCGATCCGGCCGAGCGAAATGCCGTTCGACGCGGAACTCGACGTGCAGGTCCGGTGCGGTCTGACCGATTTCAGCGTGTTCACGGTCGGCGGGACGCCCATGACCGTATTCACCGCCCAGAAGCTGAACGAGACCTACTACACGTCGGCTGATCTGGTGAACCGGACGCTCACGTTCAACACCGGGCCGAATACGGGCCAGACGCGCACCATCAGCGCCTACACGCCGGCGACCAACACGATCACCGTGACACCCGGGCTGCCGAGCAACTCGGCCCCCGGGCACCAGTTCACGATCAACGCCATCTGTCCGCTCCAGTCGAACCCGGTGGTCAACGACTACATGAACCGCGGCGGCGATTCCGGTCCGTTCACCTTCACCATGCGGACGGGCTATGCGCCGCGGCCCTGGCGCTGGCGCAACGTGACCTCCACGGGTCAAGACCGGCCGGTCTACCGCCAGCCGGCCATCGACGACCCCGCCGTGGTCAACAACATCACGATCGGCGAGCCGTCCCAGGATGATGCATTGTTCCTGGACATGGCGATGCTGGACCAGTTCGGAAACGTCTTCACCGAATACCGGAACCCGGCCGCTCCGGCCACGCCGACGGCGCAGACGATCGACGCGTACTACAACATCCTGATGCCGCGGCTGCTCAAGTTCCAGTTCTCCGGCTGGTCGGCTGGCGGCGACATATCGCAGACGGTGCTCGGTACGGGCGAGAACAACAGCATCGGGCCCTATGTGTGGGCTCCGGGCGACTACCTGGAATATGAAATCTTCTATCCGATGGTGGAGGGCAACGCGGCGGTGGCTAACGGAGTCCCGGCCGCCCCGTCGGTCATCGTTGACATGAAGTCGGTCCGTCCGGACGACGGTTCCAAGACCCTGCGCACGGGCGCGATCTTCGGCATGCCCCCGGCGCCAGACCCGGCGTATGGATTCACCATGCGGAGTTTCTCCTGCACGGCGGGCGGAACGCTCACCTGCACGTCGCCGGTCATCGATCACCGCACGCTGGACCAGTACGGCGTGCCGGCCGCGCCGCGGATCCACTACCATACCTCGCGCCCGGTCAAGGACTGGGGCGGCACCAATATCGAGCCCGACCCCATCAGCAACTTCTACTACCGGCGGATTCCGGTTCCCGACGGCATCGAGATCGGGGCGTTCGACACGGGCAGCACGGAGCCGATCGCCCGCGGCAGCCGCGTCTTCCTGTCCGCCTGGCGCGGCACGGGCGCCGGCCATTCGCCGACCACCGACGTCCACTCCTACATCCGGAACATCCAGATCGGCAGCGGCAACACGGCCAAGAAGCAGATATGGGATTCGGGGCGTGTCATGCGGATCTCGCCCAGTTCGTGCAACAACTACACGGCGGCAAGACCCGCCTACTGCCCGCACGCGACGCAGGGCCTCGTCATGGCCTCCTCCACCGGCCTGATGGACGGCATGCGGGGCCTGATCTACACCGCGGCCGAATACGACACCCTGCTGACCACCCCGGGAGGACTCTCGACGGCGCTCCAGACCGTCTTCACGACGACCGTCAAGGGTGCGCCCAGCGCTCTGGGAACCCGGCTCCGGGTCATCTCCAGCGCGGCGAACGATCCGCAGCTGGTCATGACGTCCGCCATCCCCGCTTCCGACTTCCGCAACGGCGTGTACATTCCGATGCCGGACTGGAACAACCAGGTCAACTGTCCGCTGGGCAGCACGGCCGGAGCCAACGCCAACCGCTCCTGCACCGCCGACACGACGGCCGTGTTCGGCGGCGTTCAGCTGTATTACCAGGGCGTCCCGAACCTGACCGCAGCCACCAACAGTGCCGTCGGTGCGGCCCGTTTCTGCCCCGGCGGAACCTATGGTGTCCGCTGCCCCGGCGGCAGCAGCTTCGGCCAGGATGTCACCGTTGGCGGCAATCCGCAGATCGCGCTCAAGCCGAACGTGCTGTCGGCTGGCCGCTACCGGCGCGTCTACACGATGAGCCCGGCGGCCGGGTTGCACGAGGTGCGCGTCAGCGTTGATACCGCCGGCGGATCGTGCACGACGGGTTCCTGCGTGAGTCCGCAGGTGGAGAACTACGCCCAGCTCATCGCTCCGTTCGACTGGTCCGTCAATGCGCTGCCGCCACCGGCGCCGGCCAAGATGGAGTTCGCCAACGACTACGCCTTCAACGTCATTGACCTGCCCAACCTGGGCACGACCGGCACGCTCGTGAACGATGTCCTGTTTACTTCCCGCCGGCCGGGTATTGCGGGCGCGGGCGTGACCGTGGTCGTCAATGCGCTGCCGAACGGCGGCACGGAGTCGGTCCTGGTGGCCAGTTCGCTCGTGACCGTGAACGTCCTCTGGAACCGCAACCGCGACTTCGTGATCGCCATGCTGAATGCCTCCGCCGCAGCGCAGGATCTGCTCTATGCACAGGCGGCGCCCGGCAGCAGCAACGCGCAGCTACTTGCCGCCAGCCCGGGGTCGGCGCAGTCCTACGGTCCGGTCACCGTCACAAACGCCGGCACGGTCTTCGGCACGAACCTGACCCAGGTGATGGTGGGCTCCGGTCCGCAGCGTCTCCAGGTCAGGGTTTTCACCCAGTACGACCGGCCCACCATCAACCAGGGCACAATCGATCCGAGCAATGCGGACAACGCCGTGCTCTTCACCGCCCGCAACGCGGGCGAGGCCGGCACCGGTATCTCGGTCCGGGTCTCCAACTTCCGGAGCGACTGCACGACGCCGGTCAGCGGGATCACCGTGCTGAACAAGCTCGTACTGATACCGGCAACGCTGACCAACGGGGTATCGGGCGCGAATATCGTGAACCTGCTCAACAACGATCCGGATGCTTCCTCACTGATCCGTGCCAGCCTGAAGAAGCCAGACCTGCACGGCGCGGGTGCCGGCACGGGCGCGGGCGTGTGGCCCGTCCTGAGCGGATGCAACGCGTTCGAGGTGGTTCTCTCGCCGGTCAGCGCCAGCAGCGGAGCCGGCACGGGCGGCAACCCCACCGTTCCCGGCACGGAAGCCACCCGGCGGCCGTGGACCCAGCCGATCCCGGTCACGTTCCAGGTGACCCAGCCCAAGAACGCGATCCGCGTCCGTGGCTATCCGCAGGTGGCGGGCGCCTACATGGGCCTCCGGCTGAATGCGGGCATCGTGCGGCGGCCCACCGTCCACTATGACACCAGCCTGATGGCGAGCGAGAACGACACGCTGCCCGAGGTCTGCCTGTGCGGCGGCACCGGCGTGTGTGCCGCTGCCAGTTGCGGCACAGAGGAAAACAACGAGAATAACGACGGCGACAACGTCGTGGTGCTGCACGAGCTGGCGGGCTACATGCCGGGCGACCGGATCCGCATCCTCGGGTTCGACCCCGGCGCCGCTCCGGCGCAGGTGGCGGCCAACGGGGACTTCACCGCCCGTGTCGCCGCCGTGACGCCCAAGCCCGATTCGGCCGCGCCGGGAACCCTGCGCGAATGGATCGAGCTGGATGATATCAAGTGGCTGTCCGAGCAGTGCGACATGACGAGCGTGGCGGACCTCAACGCGGTCCCCGGTCTCGTCAACTGCGCCGGCAACGCGGTGGATATCCGGGGCCTGCGGTTTGTCTGGGCGAACCCGAACACGGCGAACGACGACAAGTTCTGCGTGGTCGGCAGCACGGCCGTCGATAACGCCTGCCAGTATGAATACGCCCACTTCGTGAATAACCGCGGCAGCTTCAATGCCACGACACAGAACAACGCGTGGCGCCTCAGCTGTTCGTCGGGCAACTTCGAGCGCGGCGCCGACGGCGTGTGGCATCACGTCATGCTGTTCACCCAGTCCCGCTGCATGAGCGGCTGCAGTGGCACATCCCCGACTTCCGTAAACGAGCGGTACCGGAACTGCCTGCGCAACAACTACAACCCGGCGGCAGCGCCTGACGGCGGCGGCGCGATTCCCGCCGCCGAGGATGCCTCCGGCTGGTGGGGGATCTCGCCTGGGCCGGCAGACCGGGTCGTGGACGAGGCCGGCTTCTCCACGCAGGTGGGCGCCGTCCGGCTCAACTACGCCGACAACTCCTCCGGCATCTTCAGCCCGAACAACGCCAACGTCGGCCGCCGGCTCCAATACGAATACACGATCATCGGCATCTTCGTGACGATCGTGCTGACGGCGGACTACAACCTGGTTCCGGGCTTCCTGAACCACGAGTTGATGATTCCGAAGCGGATCGCCGGCGCGGACGAGGTGAAGTCGGGCCGGATGGGCATTGATTTCGCCGCCATGCCGTTCAACTACAGTGCCACCAACTGGTTCCCCGGTGAAGGAGGCTGGTTCCCGACCACCAACCCCGGCAACGGCAACCAGCAGCACGTCACCCATACGGTCCTGGTGCCGTTCATCAGCGCCTACACCTCCTCGTTGTGGCTTGAACCGCACTACAAGGGGATTGCGAACCAGGATGGCGGCAGTCCGGAAGATCCGCCCATCCCGATCAACATCGACACGAGCGACATCCCCGCCAACATCCGGACGACGGACCTGCTGACGACCGAATACGGGCAGGGCGGCATGGGAACCTTCGCCCTGCGCGTCATCGGACTCCCCCGGCGGGCGCTGTGGATGGGCGGCTACAACCGTGTCCATACCCGGATCGTCCGGTGCACCAGCCAGGTGAACACTGACCTTGCGAACCAGTACCAGGAGGTGCGTCCCACGGGGGGAGCAGCGATCCCGTGTGCGACCGCGAACACCGATCATCTGGCCGGCCGCCATCGCGTGTGGTCGCGGACCGGCCTGTTCCTCGCCATGGTGGAGCAGTCGGGCAACGCCAGCGGGCAGAACTGGCGCGAATACTACACGCGTTATGTGGAAACGAACTCGGTCAACGAGAAGATGGCGATCGCCGCCGGCGTTGCCGGCAACCCGAACCCGAGCTCCATGCCGATCTACTTCAAGGACGTGTTCTACAACGGCGAGACGGTGCTCCCCTCGCATATGGTGTCGAACTACAGCTACTACCACACCATGGGCGCGACCGGCGCATGCAGCGGCAACCCTCCGGGTGGTACGCACCCGACTTCTCCGGCAGCCTGCTACAGCCCCAACAACCCGACCAATGGCAGCGGCCTGCACGCCTTCCATGTGGACCGGATCGAGATTTCCGGCGCGAGGGTGAAGGCCCTGTCGGGCGATACCTTCAACGCCGAACTGCTCTATCCGGCCCACAACACGACGGTCGCCAAGGGCCGCCTCCTGTGCAGCCAGGAAGCCCTGCGGAATCCGGGCGGAGCCCCGCCCCAGTGCGCCGGCGGCCTGTCGCGGCCGGGCGGTTTTGCGACGGTCCGGGCCAATGTCGGGGCCAGCGCACCCAAGGACGGCACGGCTACCGCCGATCTCTACTGGCCGAGCTTCGATGGCGTCAGCACGGAAGTGAGGATATCGGCGCCCAGCGTGCCTGCCGTCAACTACCGGCGGTCGGTCGGCTGCCCGGCCACGGGCTGTCCGCCCTGACCGGATCCGCGAACCAGTCCTGAAAGCCGCGAGGCGGCTGGCCTGGCCAGCCGCCCCGCGCCTGTTGACCGGGGCATGGACGTGCTAGGTTCGCCCCGATGGGTGAGATCATCGCCGTTGTGAACCAGAAGGGCGGGGTGGGCAAGACCACCACCGCCATGAATCTGGCCGCCTGCCTTGCCGCTGCCGAGCACCACTCCCTCGTTGTGGACCTGGACCCCCAGGGAAACGCCACGAGCGGTCTCGGTATCACGGGGGATGAGGGCCGGGACTCCTATGCCGTGATCCTGGGCGAATGCCCCTGGAAGGAGGCGCTGGCGGCCTCGGAAGTGCCCAACCTGTCGGTCATTCCCGCCACCAAGTCGCTGGCGGGGGCAAACGTGGAACTGGTGAGCGAGATCGCCCGGGAACTGAAACTGAAGGATGCGCTGGCCGGGGTCCGGGACGAGTTCGAGTTCGTCTTTCTCGACTGCCCTCCGTCACTGGAACTGCTGACGATCAACGCCATGGCGGCGGCCGATTCCCTGCTGGTACCCCTCCAGTGCGAGTATTTCGCCCTCGAAGGGCTGGGGCACCTGCTGGAGACGCAGAAGCTGGTCCGCAAGTCGGTCAACAAGACCCTGAACCTGGAGGGGATCGTCCTTACCATGTACGACACCCGGAACCGGCTTTCTTCCGAGATCGAAAGCGAGGTCCGGCAGCACTTCCCGCAGGCCGTCTACCGGACCGTGATCCCCCGGAACGTGCGGCTTTCCGAGGCGCCCAGCCACGGCAAGCCGATCATCGCCTACGACATCACCTGCCGCGGGGCCGAGGCCTACATGGGCCTGGCAAGCGAGTTCCTGGACCGCCGGGGCCTTTCCGGCGGACACCGCAAGGCCGGGGCGGGGGGGCGGCCATGAAGCCTGCCCGCAAGCCTCTGGGGCGGGGACTGGGTTCCCTCATACCGGGAGCGGGCCGGGGCGAGGGCGGTTCGGATGCCCCCGGCGTCCAGGAGGTAATGCTCTCCCTGATCGATCCCAACCCGCGCCAGATGCGGGTCCACTTCCCCGAGGACGCCCTGAAGTCCCTTGCCAGCTCGATCCGCCTGAAGGGGGTCCTGGAGCCGGTGCTGGTGCGTCCGCTCGCTGGCGGCCGGTACGAGCTGGTCGCCGGGGAACGGCGCACGCGGGCCTCGCGGATGGCGGGGCTGGACAGGATTCCCGCCGTCGTGAAGGAACTGAACGACCGCGAATCGCTCGAAATCGCCCTGCTGGAAAACCTCATGCGGGAGGATCTGAATCCCGTGGAGGAGGCGCGGGGCTACCAGCGGCTCATTGACGAGTTCCGCTATACCCATGAACAGATCGCCAGCCGCACGGGGCTTGACCGGGCGACGGTGACCAATGCGCTCAGGCTGCTCAGGCTGCCGGAGAAGGTGCTGGCTGCCGTGGACAGCGGGGATCTGTCGGCCGGTCACGCCAAGGTGCTCCTTGGGCTCGAACATGCCGACCAGGTGATCGCGGCGGCGGCCACCGTGACCGGCAAGGGGCTGTCGGTCCGGGAAACCGAGGAACTGGTCCGTCGGATGAAGTCGGCCCCCGTGGCGAAAGCCGGCCGCAAGGCCGTCCGCGCCGATCCCAACGTCCGCCAGCTCCAGGAAGAACTGGGCCGGTCGCTCGGCGCACGGGTCGAGGTCAAGGCCCGCAAGGGCGGACGCGGCACGCTGGTGATCCACTACACCAGCCTCGACATGCTCGACACGGTGATTGCCCGCCTGAAAAGACGCTAGCCCGGTTTTCAGGGGAGCAGCAGCATCGAAACCTGTCCACCGGGGGCGGGCCGTGCGCTCCTGATCGCGCCGTCCATCATCCGCTCGGCATTCTGCACAGCTTTCGGAATCGCATCACCTGCCGCCAGCCGCGCCGCGATCAGCGAGGCCAGCACGCAGCCGGTTCCCCGGATCCTTTGGGGCACACGCCTGCGGGAGTGCTCCAGTACCAGTTTCCCCTTCAAGTAGAGCCGGTCGGTGACGCGGGTGCCGGAACCGTGTCCGCCCTTGACAAGGATGGCCGCCGGTGAGGCGGCCGATACCGCTTCAGGGGATTTGGTTCCGAACAGCCAGGCATATTCGTTCCGGTTCGGCGTCAGTACCGTGACCAGCGGCAGCAGTCTTTCGATCAGGGCACGGCGGAACGGGGCGGCATCCCGCCTGCCCACAAACGCAGGCCCCCGCGTGGGCCCCCGCACGGGATCGCAGACCACCGGCACGCCGGCGAGCCGGGTTTTGAGCAGCCGCGCCAGCAGGAGCACCTGTCCGCTGCCCGCGAGTGCGCCAGTCTTGATGGCGGCCGGGGCGCCTCCATCGTCCATAAGGGCCGTGACCTGCTCCCGCAGGCGGCTCGGTGTGATGGGCGTGGTGCTGCGAAGCCGGACCGCTGACTGCACGGTGAGCGCTGTCAGGCAGCCTTCACCCTGGACTCCGGCATGGTACAGCGCCCTCAGGTCGGCGGCCATGCCGGCTCCGCCGGAAGGATCATGGGCGGAGATAACCAGCACCCTACTGGTGACTTTTTTCACTTTTTTCTCCGCTGGAAAATCACGAAATAAAAGACGGAAAACAGTCTAACGCTCTGTATTTATCCGAATGCCGTACCGGCGGACAAGTGAGGTGACTCACCGGTATGTCATCTGAAAATACACGGCGAAAGACGATGTTGCCGTACTGTTGCGGAACGGTTTTCGCGCCGGAGATGGGCTTTCGTGACCAGCAGAACAGCCTGTGTGCGGGCGAACCCTCTGTGGTCCGCTGTGTTCGCATGAATGGGCAACCTGGGCCATGCGAAGTAAACCGGATTTGCGTCGTGGTTTTCTGCTTTCAGTTGCTGGAATATCAAATGTGAAAACTGAAATTAAAAACAGTCAAAACCGCGAGTTCATATATTGATGTAGACTTTCAGTTGCGAAGGATTATGGTGAATTAGGGCCGCTGGTTTTACGTTTTCAGACGGCCACGAAATTGCAGGTTTGGCAGCGGAAGCAGGCTTTGGTTTCGAACTGGAGCGTTTCCGGAAGCAGGAGTTCAGACGCCTGGTATGGTGACAGATGCACAGCTCAAGGCCAGTCTGCGGACGGTGCTGAAGGGCAAGGTTCCTGCGGCTGACGCGGCCGACGTGGAACGCATTTTCCGGGCACTCGCCCGTATCGCTCCAAACTGCATGGCCGATTCAACGGTGGCGAGCGGGTTTATCGAGACAGTGCTGAAGGAGAACGGGCTGATCGGTCCTCACATGGTGGCGGAGGTCGCTGCCGCTGAAAAACTGCTGCGCGGCCTCAAGACGCAGCCGGTTGGCGTTGACGACAGTCTTTCGCTTCCGGAGCAGCTCGACCGGCTTGAGAAATACCTGATCGAGCGGGCCTTGGAAATGCACCGCCGCAAGGGCGACGCCGCCAAGGCGCTCGGCATTCCGCAGAGCACGCTTTCCACGAAGCTGAAGAAGTTCGGTTTGCGGGAGTAGGTCCGCCTGTTTCTGTCCAGGCTGCTGACCGCGGGCGATTCCGGCCGCGAGGGGGGCTCGGCTAGCAGGTCCGGAACTCCAGCAGGAAGTTCGCATTGTCCCAGGTGCACAGTTCACTGAGGGCGTCGGTGTCATTCATGTCCCGGTAGCGGCACTGGCTGAGCAGTCCGTTCTGGAAGCAGGCGACGATGGTTTCACCGGCCCTCCAGAAGGTGATGCAGCAGGTGGCGATGCTGTCGCGGACTATCCTGAACAGGTTGGTCAGCGGCAGGTGCTTGAGGTCTCCGGTCAGTGCATGGGAAGGAACCTGGCTGGTCGCGTGTCCGGTCATATGAATGGTCTTTCTCCTGCCGGCTGCCTTGGACCTTCCATCTGTCAGGTCTTGCAGCACTGTCAGATATCTGTTCAAGCTCTGTGCCATGGCCTGAAAATCGTGAATAACACGCATTATCTGTCCGGTTTCTGCCCGAAATGGGGTTTTGGAGACCGGCAGTGGCTGTCAAGTTTCTGGCATTTGGCCTGTTTCAGTACCGGATCGTAACAGGGTGACCGGAATGGTCAGGTTTGTCCGTCGGCAGGAATGAGAACGTGGATGAACCGGAGTTCAGGATTGGGGTGAGTGACCGGTCTCGAACCGGCAGCCTTCAGAGTCACAATCTGACGCTCTAACCAATTGAGCTACACCCACCACGGGTTTCTGGCGCGGGAGACGCGCCAAGGGCTTCCTATGTAGGCAGGCCGGGGCCCAAGTTCAAGGGGGAATTGGGCACCCCCTACCGGCCGCCGCTGGCCTTTACGAGAACGGTCCGGTCCTTGGCGTAATGGTACCGGATCTGGTCAGGTTCGTAACGGCTTGCTGTTCCGGCCGGACAAACGCTGCGGATTTCGACCCAGTCGGGCCAGTTGGGGAGCGGGCTGTCGGTACCGGGGACATGATTGCCAAGCCCTGCCTGGGCCGTCTTGAGGGCGTCCAGACACGGGGCCGGACAGGCCGTGCAGGGATCGGGTGCGGGCGGAAGGGGGTTTGCCGGCCCCTCCATGTCAAACACCACCACCCCCCGGAGCGCGATCCAGGGTCCATGCACCGGATGGATGCACAGGTGACTGGGGGACAAATGTGCAAGGCCGGCGAGGACGGCCGCCCGCTGGATGGCGACTGTTTCGGGCCCTCTCAGGTGCGGCCATCTCGGTTCAAAGGGCAGTCCGGAAGCGGCTGCCGCCCGGCGGATGTTCAGTTCGGACCAGTCATCCACGGGATGAGGATTCGAGAGGATTCCAGGGTCTTTCCTGCAGGCATCCAGAAACGGCCGCCAGAACGCCCGCGACGCTGCCACCACGATCGCCAGCGTCCGCTCCCGCCCGAAGTCAGGAAGCCGCCACGACGCACCCACGCTGCTGTTGTAGTCCTGGACGCCGAAGGGTGCGGCCAGATCAATCCCGGCCGGCACCAGTTCCCGGTGAAACTTTTCAAGGACGGTTTTCCAGCCGGCCGCACACATCACCGGCCATGAAAGCCCGCTGGTGCCGGGATGGCAAACGGCGGACTTCAGGCGGCGGAGGCCAGTCCTGGCGCCGCCGCCCGGCTGATCTGGCTGGCAGCCCACAGGGCCAGCGCGGGGCGTTCGATCTTCGAGTTGTGCCGGGGGTCTACCGGTAGCCGCCGCTTGAACAGAACCTGCCGGATGGGCCGGGTGACGGGATGACGGGCAGCGAGATCCAGCAGTTCCTTGCGGATTTCCGGCAGTTCATCCCGGTGGAAACCTGCTTTCAGCTCGACGCAGATTACCGGTATTTCCTGTCCGTTGACGGCGACTCCAACCAGCCCGCTCCGCCGCACCTTCGGGTGCGTGTCGAAGATCGGCTCGCACTGGAGCGAGAACAGCGGTCCGCCCGCAGCCTTGACCCGCTGCCCGGCCCGTCCGCAGTACCAGAGACGTCCCTGGGCATCCAGATAACCCGCGTCCCCGATCCGGTGCCACACGCCTCCCTGGCCGTCCGGTATCTTGTTCTTGCGGGTGCTGTCGAGGTCGCGGAAGTAGGCCGGGCTCACATGCGCCCCGCGGATCAGGATTTCCCCGGTTTCGCCGGGGCCAAGGATTTCCGCTGCGTCCATCGATTCCAGCGGGCCGTCCACGATCCGGATGATCATCAGGTCGGTGCCGTCGAAGGGCCGTCCGACGCAGATCCCCGCCCCCTGACCGGTTTCCTTCCAGGTTTCTTTCAGCATCTCCCGGCCGCTCATTTCCGTGGAAGGGAGCGCCTCGGTCGAACCGTAGTTCGAGACCACGTCGCCGCCTTCCCCCATCACATCGAGCATGGGCTTTACCAGCGAGGCGACGATGGGCGCGCCGCCGCCGATCACCCGCTTCAGGGTTGGCATCCGGAGACCATTCCGGACGGCATGCGTGGCGAGGTTTTCCAGCAGGACCGGGGAACCGAATAGCGACCTCACGCCGCAGTCGTTGATGACCTCCACCAGTGCCGCCGGATTGGCCTTCGCGGGTCCCTGGCGGACGAAATCGATGGGCGGAACGACAACGGTACCGCCAGCACTGAGTGCGATGAAAAAGAAGGCCGGAAAGACCGGCATGTCCACCGGTATTTCCCTTTTCGGATCGAACCGCCAGCTCTGATGTACCTGCCGGCAGACGGCGGCGAAGTGCCGGTGCTGGTAGTAGGAGGGCTTGGCGGGACCGGTGCTTCCGGTCGTGTACATGATCGCGGCAGGGTCATCCGGGGAAATGGCTGGCGGAACAGGAGTGTCCGGAGCTTTCCGGCGGAGCGACTGGACCGTATGGGCGCCGGGGAAGCCCGGCGTTCCCGTGACCACCAGCTTGCGCAGGGTGCGGGGCCCCCAGCCGAAGGCAAGACGGCCGAGATGGGCGACAGGAATGCCGACGAAGGCCTCTGGCTCGATGCGCCGGAGCCGTTCGGCCACGTTCCGGTAGCCGACGGATGGATCAATCAGCACGAGAGTCGCGCCGACACGCGACAGGGCGAGACCGATCACGCAGGTTTCATAGCTGGGCGGAGACATGAATACCGTGCGCGTGCCTTCGGCTATGCCGATCTCCCTCAGTCCCGGTGCCACCGCCTCGACGTCTGCCGACAGTTCCCGGTAGGTGTACCGCCGGTACCGGCGGACGCCGCTGGGGCCGCGTCCGGCCGGTTCAACCACCGCGATCCGTGCAGGGTCGTTGAGGGCGACGTCATGGGCGATGCTGGCGAGATCGAAAATGCCGTTTTCGAGCGGGTTCATTCAGCGGGCCTCCACGGTTTTGGGGCTGACGACCCGGAGCCGGGACGGGCCGTGTTCCCGGAGAAAATCCTCAATGATGCCGGCGACCGTCTCCGGCTGTTCGAGCATGGGCAGGTGCCCGCAGCCCTCCAGCCATTCCTCCCGGCGGGGCCGGAGGGTCTGGTTCAGGGTGCGCCCGGCCTTCGGCGACAGCACCCGGTTGTCGAGCCCCCAGATCGTGCAAAGGGGAGGGAACTTCCCGTCCGGGGTAAACCGGTCGAGGGCGGCGTAGCTTTCGATGTCGTCCACAACCGCAAGGAGGGCCTGCATCTGCCCGGGTGCGGCGTAGCATTGCCTGAGTTCGGCGTTCTGTTCGACGTTTCGGGCCCGGCCCTCCGGTCCGGTCTGGAACCGGAGAACCTGGCCACCGATCCATTCTGTCAGCCGGAGACGGCCAAGCATTCCGTACGCCGGACCGGCCAGAGCTGGTGCCCGGCGGCGGAACTGGATGACCGGGCCCAGTTCTCCGGCCGAAATCGTCGCCGCCGTCAGCGGATTCACCAGAACGAGTGCCCGGACATCCCGTGGACGCCGGATGGCAAAGGCCAGCGACATGGCGCTCCCCATGCAGTTTCCGGTGAGCATTACCGGCGCAAGGCGATGACAATCGACAAACTCCCCGATCATCGCCACGTAGTGGTCGAGCGTGAAACCGGGCCCGGGGCGGGCGGAAGCACCGAAACCGGGAAGATCCAGCGCGAACAGTTCGTAATGCCGGGAAAGACGCGGCATCACTTCATTCCAGATTGCATGGGAAGTTCCGCCGTTGTGCAGGAAGATTACCGGCTCTCCGCTGCCCGCATGGGCGTACTTTACTGGCCAGCCGTGGAAGTCGAAGGTTTTCATTGCGCAGACTTTCCGTTAAGTGAAGCGGCCGGGCAGGGGATTGTCGAATCCCGCTGTCCGGCCGGATGGCTGATCCCGGGGTCAGCGGCTCATGGATGCCACAGGACGTTCATCATCATGGGTACCATGTGCTCAAGGGCCTTGTTCCAGCAACCGAAGTTGTGACCGCCGTCGCAGTTCCACGGGGTTCCCGGTCCGGGGCGGCCATACATCCAGTAGAAGTGTGGCACACCGGCGGCGTTCAGCGACAGGTGCATCTGGTAGGTTGACCAGCCGACGGTACGTTCAAGGACATCGGCGTCGTGGATGCCGTCGCCCGCATAGAGGGCGATATGCATGCCCCGGAGCCGGTCGGCCCGGCGGAGCGGATTGTTGGCGATCCAGGCACCGTCGAGGCCGATGACCGGCCAACCGAAGGGGCCATCGACCGGGAAACCATTCTGCATCGTCTGTTCCGTGATGACAGTCCGGATTCCCTGGTTTTCCAGATCAAGCGCGCCGGAGAAGCTGCCCGCGTAGATGAACAGGTCGGGCCGCTGCTGGGCGTAGTGGATCGCGCCGAAGCCGCCCATCGAGAGCCCTGCGATGGCGCGTCCCTCCCGGCGGGCGATGGTGCGGAAGTTCGCATCCACCCACGGAATGAGCTGGTAGAGGTGGAAGTGCTCCCAGGCCTGCGATCCGGCGGACATGTTCAGCCAGTCGGTGTACCAGCCCACCTTGCCGCCGTCCGGCATGACGGTAATGAGCGGCCTGTTGCGGGTGATGTATTCGGCCGCGCCGCCGCCAGTGGTCCACTGGGCCGAGTTTCCTCCCGCGCCCCCATGCAGGAGATACAGCACCGGAAAGCGTGTGCCGCCGCTCGAGTAGTAGTTGCCCGGCAGCGTAATGCGGATCCGGTGCGGGCCGTTGACCGCGTTGGTGGCAACCGCGCCGGTGGAGATATCCACTTCAGCCGTCCGGCTCGTGATCCAGCGCGAGCCGTGGACGGTAATTCCCCAGCCGGAGGCGAGCCCCAGCACGTTGGGTGAAGGCGGTGGAGGAGGCGGCGGAGGTGCTCCGGCCTCGGCTGTCCGCACGTTACCGGCGACGAGCGCCACGGCGAGGATGGCGGCAAGCGCAAAGGCGCGGCGCGTTCTGGCTGTCTGTAAGTTTGTTTCCTGCGTTTTCATTCGGTTTCCCCCTGGTTTTCCTTCTGGGTCGTTCAGCTCCCCGTAGAGATATAAACGACTATGTTTATAATTTGATAGGCCGACCCTATCAACTATAAACACCAATGTCTACAACTTTTTTGCCTGCCCCACGATTTACCGGGGTTCCTGCCGATGGGAAATTGGGGGAATACTATTAACTATCTGATTTTATTTGAATAATTTAGGACAGCAGATCGTTTGAAGTTTGCCGCACTAAGTAGAAAATATCCCTGTATTCCACTCCCGGATCAAGAAAATTTCTGCCACTATCCAGCCATGAGCCACGCGAAGCCATCCCGGGCGCTCCCCCGCGGCCCGCACAGCCTGTCCAGGGAGGAGGTCGAAAAGTCCCAGCGGGCGCGGCTGCTCCTCGCCATGACCTATGCCGTCGCGGAAAAGGGCTATGCCAACACCTCGGTCGCCGACGTCATATCCCGTGCTGGAGTCTCCCGCGCCACCTTCTATGCGATGTTCCGTGACAAGGAGGAGTGTTTCCGGGAAGCCTACGAAACGGCTGCCGGGCAGATCGCCCTGCTTATGACGAACGGAATCCGTGCGATGGTGGCCGAGGCATTCCAGCCCGGAAAACCGAAGGATCCGGTGCGCATTCTGGACCGGGCGCTTACGGTCTATCTGGGCACACTGGCGAGCCAGCCCCAGCTGGCCCGTACGTTTCTCGTCGAGGTCTATGCCGCCGGGCCGAAGGCCATCGAGCAGCGGCGGGTGTCGATGGAGGTATTCGTGACCCTCATATCGGAAGCCCTGCGCGGGGTTTCCGGCATGCCCGGCGACGATCCGGACCAGAAGTTCGCCGTGCGCCTGCTGGTGAATGCGGTGAGTTCGATGGTGACAAGCCTTGTCGGTACCGGCGAATACCAGCGCCTCCCGGAACTGAAAGCGCCGCTGCTCAGGCTCGCCTCCGGATTCATGGACAGGATTGCCGGACCAGACGGACCGTAACGGACCTATTTACCGGAGGCCAGCCGGTCGCTTCCGGGCAGCGGCTTCCCGGCCATACGGCCCTGGAGCTTGCGAAGCGACCGCTCGGCTTCTGCCCGGACGCCGCTGTCAGGATCGGCGGTGGCCTTGAGCAGGGCGGGAATGGCATCGATGGCCGACGGTCCGAGGCGTCCGATGAATTCGGCCGCCCAGCGCCGGACGGCCGGATCGGGGGCGTCGCCCAGCGCCCAGATCAGCACCGGCAGCCCGCCCTCCTTTTCCGTCGAGATGTTCATCAGCGCCTGCGCGGCCGCTGCCCGGACCGCGGCCGGATGGCTGCCCTTCAGGAGTCCCACCAAGGCGGGGATGGCCTCCTGCGCCCGTATGCCGAAGGAGCCGAGAACCTCGATCACACGCACCCGGACCGGCTCCGGCGCGGACGAACCTACCGCACGGACAAGGGCGGGAACGACGCGGGCGTCCTCGGCACCGATCGCCCCGAGGGCCGAGGCGGCCCCATAGGCGATGCGCCAGTCGGACAGTGCTGCCGTCAGCGCCGGAACGCTTGCAGGGTCGCCAATGCGGCCAAGGGCCTCGGCCGCCTGCTCATTGCCCTTCTGCATCGACTTCACCAGAAGCGGCACGGCCTCGAAGGCGGCCGGTCCGATCTCCCCCAGCGCGGTTGCGACCTTGCGGGCGATTGCCGGTTCGCTGCGCTCCAGATACCGGGCAAGGAAGGGAACGGCTGCCGGTTCGCCGATTTTCCCGAGCGCTTCGGCGGCCGCTTCCACGTTCAGGGCTCCACCTTCCATGAGGTAACGGATGAGGGCCGGAACCGCCTCGCGGGCTCCGCGTCCGACCCGGCCTAGCGCGGTTGCCGATCCGGCCCGCACCAGAGGGTTCTCCACCGGCCGCTGCAAAATGGCGATGAGTACCGGTACGGCGGCCGAAGCCTCCGGTCCCATGGCCGTCATCACCTGAAGTGCCCGGCGGCGTTCGGAAATATCGCTGCTGTCCAGGGACCGTATCCAGGTGCTCAGGGGAATGCCGTTATAAAGGGGATCGGCTGGACGCTGGACGCGGAGAGCTGCGGTTGCCGGTTTCCGGCCGTCACGTCCTGTGACCGTGATCGTGAATGGCGGCAGAGACACCGGGGCCGAGCGACCGTCGGAAACCGAAATCGAGATGCCAGGATAGACACCGGTATCTGCCTCGGTGGGAATACCTGACAGACTGCCCCATTCGCGGTTGAACTCGGTCCACGCGGGCTGGTTGGCAATGAAAAACTCCAGACGGTCGCCATCGGGGTCGCTCGCGTCGGGAAGGAACACATAGTCGTTGTCTGCCAGGATTCGCGTGCCCGGGGTTCCGCTGATGCGGGGTGGGCGGTTGGCGGAGGAGACAAGGGCGGGGATGCCGTCACGGCTGTGCAGGTCGAACTGCGTATCTGTACAGAGCGGCGGCGGCCACCGTCCGGATTCGGCGGCGGCCAAACCAGCAAAAAATAGGCCCGCCAGGGCAGCCGCACACACGGTCCGGAGTTCCGTCCGTATCACAGGGACTTCTCCGTGCCTTTAATGGGCGGCTGGATGGCTGCGGAGCCAGTCAGGTTCCCGTTTTGCAGCATCCGGGCGATGGAGTTACCGTCCACCGCCGGGCTGTACAGGAATCCCTGGATCCGGTCGCATTTTTCGTTCCGCAGCCAGTCGGCCTGCTCCGGGGTTTCCACGCCTTCGGCTACGACCTTGAGGCCCAGGTTGTGCGCCATGAGGATCATCGAACGGACAACCGTCTGGTCGTCCGCATTGCGGTGGAGGTTCCGGATGAACGAGGCGTCGATCTTGAGCGCGTCGATGGAGAGCCGCGTCAGGTAGCTGAATGACGAATAGCCCGTTCCAAAATCATCGATATAGACGGGGGAGCCCAGTGCCTTGATTGCCCGGAGCACGGCCATCGCATAGCTGACCTGCCGCATGACGCTCCCCTCGGTAAGTTCGAAAGCCAGATGGGATCCGCCAAGTTTGTACGATTCCAGAAGATCGGTGATCCACCGGAGCAGATCCCGCTCGTGGAACTGCCGGGCGGTCAGGTTGATCGCCACCGGTGGCGGGCGGAGGCCTGCCTGTTTCCATTCCACAATCTGCCGGCAGGCGGTCTCCATGGACCATTCGCAGATCGAGAGGATGGTCCCGTTCTGTTCGGCCACGGGAATGAAGTCGGATGGTGAAACCGGGCCCAGATCCGGATTGGTCCATCGCGCCAGGGCTTCAAGCCCCGAGATCCGGCCGGTTTCGATATTCACAACGGGCTGGTAGTGCAGAACCAGTTCGCCACGCTCGACCGCATGGCGGATTCGCGTCTCGATATCGAACCGGGTCCGGCTCTGCTGCTTCCAGTGGTTCTGGAACAGCAGGAAATGGTTGCCGCCCTCCTCACGCACATGCTTGAGGGCGATTCCGGCATTCAGCAGAAGTTCGGCGGCAGTCTCGCCGCCGCCAGGGTGCGTGGAGATGCCCATGCTGACATTCAGGAAGACCTGCCGGTCGTCCAGCAAGTAAGGCTGCGACAGCCGGCTATGGAGCCTCTGCACCTCCGCCGTCACTTCCGTCACATTCGCGGCTCCCGCGATCAATATCCCGAACTCGTCATCGCCGAGCCGGGCCGCCCAGCTTCCCTGCTTGAGGTTGTCCGCAAGGCGGCGGCCGATTTCCTGAAGCAGGCCGTCGCCCGCCTCATGGCCGAACAGTTCGTTGATGCTGCCAAACCGGTCCACATCAATCACCGCAACGCCGACTGTTTCACGCCGGAGCCTGACTGACCGGATGATTGCGTCCAGATCGCCGAGGAACTTGAGCCGGTTGGGCAGTCCGGTCAGCCGGTCATACTGGCTCGATTTCATCAGGTCGCCTTCAGCGAGTTTCAGCGGGGTCACGTCCTGCAGGCTGGCCACATATGCGGCAATCTTCCCGCCGCCTGCCGATACTGCTGTCAGACGGAGCTGGCACGGAATCCGTGAACCATCCCGCTTGCGGATTTCGCACTCCCCCTGCCAGGCCCCCCGCCGTGCGACCGCCTCCTTCTGCTGCCGGAACCCGGTTTCGTTCAGGACAAGAAGGGACTCCATGGACTTGCCGGTTACTTCGTCCGCCGCATGGCCCGTCAGTCCGCAGAAACTCCAGTTCACCGTCCGGATGCGTCCGTCCTCGCGGACGATCAGGATCGCGTCGAGCGAGGTTTCCATCACCCCGGCCGCCAGCCGGAGTTCGTCCTCATCACGCTGGCGGCTGGTTGCCATGCGCCGGGCGTGAATACCGTAGGCGATGTCTCCGGCGAGTTCCTCCAGGAGCTCGATCTCATCTTTGTCGAAAGCATCCGGCTTCGTTGCGGAGATACTGAGAACGCCAACTGTTTTCCCGGCAGTTTTCAGGGGAAGCGCAATGATGGACCGGATCTCCCGCGACAGGGCGGCGTCACGCCACGGTGTCATGAAATTGTCGGTGGCGATGTCGCGGGAAACCACACGCTCGCCCGTGCGGAGGGCAATGCCGCTGGGACTGTTGCCCCGTTCGCCTTCACCCCATGAAAGATTGAGGGATTCGATGAACGAACTGTCGAGTCCGGCAAACGCGGCGATCCGGACAGTCTTTTTCGCATCCTGCTCGGGCATTGCGATCATGGCGAGCCGGTAACCGCCCAGCTCGTTCAGTATTTTGCACATGGCCTGCAGCATTTCCGGCTCGCTGGTGGGCTCCACCAGAATACCGTTGCACTCGTGGATTACACGGAATGAGCGGTTCAGCCGCTCCACCGCTTCCGAATGGTGCTGTATCTGTTCCTGCTGCTCGCGGGCGGCGGTGATATCCCGTCCGACCAGATAGACGATACCTGTCTCGGGAACCATCCGTGCGCTCCAGGCGATCCACCGGTAACCGCCGTCCTTGGTCAGGGTCCGGTCCTGCCATGAGAAATGCTCCTTCCCGGCCTGGGCTTCGGCGAAAAAACGTTTCAACTGCTCCTGGTCGTCCGGATGGGTGGTATCGAGGGCATGGGTCGAAAGGAGTTCTTTCTTCGACCAGCCGAGGGTATCCGTCCAGGCCTGGTTCGCCTGGATCAGCCATCCATCTTTGGTCGCGACGGCCAGGAGGTCCTGGGAAAGGTCAAACAGGCGGTCCCGCTCGGTGCGGGCGTGCCTGGCATCGCTGGCATAGAGGCTGGCGCGCCCTTGTGCCTCTGCCTCCGAGCGTTGATGCCGGCGAAGCAGCCAGTAAAGAAACAGGGAGCATCCAGCAATATAGATCATCCCTTTTGCCGTCTGGAGGTCAGCTACGATCCGGGAGTCACTGACCACCAGGGCGACAAGAGCGTCCGTGAAGTATATCCAGGTAATACTGAAGGCCACGAAGACGAGCAGTGGCAGAAATCTGAAACCAATCAGGTCGGTCCGGCTGGAGTCCGCTGCGGGCGGTGTATTCTTTTCGGCCTCGCCAATCACCTGATGACTCCAGTGCGGTAGCGGACTTGCTGCTGATTCAAATGTTATCAGCTGGGCGCAAGCGCTCCATGATCGATGTCATTCGACAAAACGAAACTGTAATCGGTTTATTATAGCGACTGGCCGTCGTCACGGCCACGAATCCCGGTCTTTTATGGGGATGATATGAAGTTGCAGGAAATCTTAAAGCAGAAATCCTTGCGCTATGTATCGTAGCGGTACGGTTGTCCAGATATCTTGTGTATTAACTGGTGGGTGTCCGTATGTAGTGGTCCCAGATGGCCGTACAGAAGCAGAACCTCCTGGTACGTGAACTTACGGGTTCAGGTCAGGTTCGCCCTCGAAATCGGGCAGTAGCCTCATCACTGCATCGCGCAGTTCGTCCACCTTGACCGGCTTGAACAGGATGGAGGTGAATGTGCCGGTCCGGAGGGAAGGGTCTTCCTTGTGCCGGGCAGTGACGGCGAGGATCGGCACCCCTGCCAGGTCATTGTCTGCCCGGATCAGTTTCGTGGCAACCAGACCATCCATTCCGGGCAGGTTGATGTCCATGACAATCAGGTCTGGCCGGATCTGCCGGGCGAGGTCGTACCCCTTCTGTCCATGATCGGCGAACGCGAGCTTGATGGGCGAAGCCTTGAACGCAAGCTGGTAAAACGTGCGCATCATCGGATTGTCCTCGACGATGAGAATTGTTGATTTAGCTGGCCCGTTCTCGCCCATTTCCCTACCCGCGAATCATTTTGAAATACCAGAGACTTTGAAAGGTCGAAATACTCCCCGCCCGGCAAGCAGGGAGTCAAGCGGAATATAACCGCATCCAACGCATCGCGTCAACGATACCGAATACGTAAACACCTTAAATTGATCCCGCCTGCCCTGTCGGTGACTGGGGTAACAATCCACGTCTTTATTTCAGGTTTCCTAGTTCGCGGGTGCCAGCCCGGTGGCCACGCTGGTCCGGTAGGCCCGCGCTGCCGGCAACAGTCCGGCGGCAGTACCGAGCAGGGTCAGGGCTGCCGGAACAGCAACGAGCGCTGGATGCCACTCAAGAACCGCAATGACAACTCCTGTTTGCTGACGGATCACGGTGGCTGTCAGGGCGAGAATTGCTCCATAAACCGCCCACCCAAGCATGGCGCCGCCAGCCGAAATGGCCGCCGTCTCCAGCATCACTGCGCCAAGCAGCGTCCGGCGCCGGGCGCCGAGCGCCCGCAGGATGGCAAACTCCCGTTGCCGCCCGTTCAGGCTCGCATACAGCGCCGCCGCCACCGATGCCGCCGCGACGGCGGCCACCAGCAGGGCGACCAGGCGAAGCACCCGGCTCATCCATCCCAGCTTGTCGAACAGGCCGGCCATCACGCTGGCTACTGGCCAGGCGAGCGTTGCCTCCCTGCCCTGCCGGTTCACCGACTGGTGCAGGGCGAATCCCGCCATGGGGGTTTTCAGTTTCAGCATGACGGCACTCACTTCCTTGTGCTCGTCCGGAATCTCGACGCCGGGTTCCGGCCGGTATTCGGCGCCTGCCCCCCGGAGCACGTGCCCGTCCATCCGGAACAAACCCTCGACCGGTATCCAGATCACCCGGTCCGAGGGTGAATTGGTGGGCTTCAAGACCCCTGTAACCGTGTAGACGTCCTCATGGGCGTGTTCATCGGCGTCGTCTTCATGGTCCCCGTCATGGTGCCCGTGCCCGTTGCCTGCGGCTGAATAGAGCCCGTGCGAAGGCCTGAACCGCGCTCCCGTTTTCAGCCGGGTCCGCTGGGCAACTGCGCTGCCGATCACTGCCTCCGGCTGGTCTGGCGCGAACCATCTGCCGCCCGGCTCCAGCCCGAACCGCTGTCCCTCGCGGTAATGGAAATCGGTAAACAGGCTTTCCGTGGTTCCGACGATGCGGAACCCCCGGTAGTTGTCCCCCACGGCATACGGAATGGCGAGTTCGACGCGGGGATCCCTTTTCATCTCCTCATAGAGCGACCACGGGATGTTGCCGGGCGAGGTTTCCAGATGGAACACGGTGTTGAGCACAAGCTGGAGCTGGCTACCCCGCGCTCCCAGCACGGCGTCGAATCCGGCGGGCCCGCCTGTAAACGCACGGAAGGCTTGTGCCTCCACTGCCCAGACCGACATGGCGAGCCCCGAGGCGAGCGCCACCGACAGCGCCGTGAGCCACGCGGCGGCGGCGTGCTGCTGCAGGCTCCGGCGGGCCATGAGAAAAAGCGTCATGCGGCGTTTCCCCCCTGGATACCCCTGCTTCCTGATGCCTGGTTCAGTTCGCTGAAGGCGATGACCGTCCCGAATGCTCCCGTCACCTTCGGGTCGTGGCTCACCAGCAGCAGGGCCGCACCTTCCTCGCGGCAGAGCGTTTGCAGGAGATCCAGAACGGCGGCGGCATTTCTGGCGTCGAGACTTCCGGTGGGTTCGTCGGCCAATACCACCGTCGGGCGGTTGATGAGCGCCCGTGCCACGGCGACCCGCTGCTGCTGTCCGGCCGACAGTTCCCGTGGCCGGTGGCGGAGTTTTCCGCCGAGGCCCACACGGTCCAGCAGTTCCCTTGCCCGTGCTGTATTCGCAGTGCCCGCGAGGCTGGAAGCGAGCGTAACGTTTTCCAGCGCCGAGTAGCCCTGCAGCAGGTTGAACGACTGAAACACATAGCCCGTGTGCCGCGCCCGGTGGCGGTCCCGGGCGGCTTCAGAAAGGGCGGTGATGTCGGTTCCCGCTATCCGGATGCTGCCCGATTCGGGCATGAGGATGCCGGATATGAGGTTGAGAAGGGTCGTTTTTCCCGAACCGCTCTCCCCGGCAAGTGCTGTCTGGGATCCAGTCTCCAGGCTAAAGGCCGGTATGTTCACGATTTCGACTTCCGCACCCCCTTCGCCGGGGAGCGGGAAAGTTTTGCGGAGTCCGGCAATTTCGATGGCGGGGGCGGCCATGCCGGGGAGGGTAGCACAAGGGTGAGGGCCGGGCCGCCACGCTTCACCACGGCTCACCACGTATCAAGCCAGCACAACCACAACCCATAGACGGGAAAGTGGCGTTTACCACAACTTATCCACAGGTTTAATGAAATAGTTCTTTACCATATATGTATGGTATGGTATCAGGAAAGAACCCCACAACGGTAGGTGGACGCGGTAAACTGGGTGCCGCGTAAAAAGGGCATGTCGTGAAAATCAAACGAATCGAAGCTTGGGGCTTCAAGAGTTTTGCAGACGGTATCGCGCTGGATCTCCACGAGGGCATTACGGCCATCGTCGGTCCCAACGGCTGCGGCAAGTCGAACATCGTGGACGCCCTCCGCTGGGCCATGGGCGAGCGGAGCGCGAAGTACCTGCGCGGCCATGAAATGTTCGACGTGATCTTCCAGGGCTCCGACAGCCGCAAGCCCCAGGATACGGCCGAGGTGGCGCTCACCTTCGTCAACGACGGCAAGGGCTGGGTGCAGGGCGCGCTCAAGGACTACAGCGAGGTGGAGATCCGGCGGCGTCTCAGCCGTGACGGCACGAGCGAGTATTTCATCAACCGCGTCCAGTGCCGGGCCCGTGACATCCAGGATTTTTTCATGGATGCCGGAGTCGGCGGGCTCCGCGGTTTTTCGATCATCCAGCAGGGGCAGGTGGACCGTCTTGTCACGGCCAAGCCCGAGGAGCGGCGCCTGTTCCTCGAGGAAGTGGCCGGAATCGTCAAGTACCGGAGCCGCCGGGAACTGGCGCTCTCGCGCATGGAGCGCACCGAGCAGAATCTCGCCCGCGTGGGCGATGTGGTGAAGGAACTCAGCCGTCACGTTTCCTACCTTGAGCGGCAGGTGGGCAAGGCCCGCAAATACCGGGAGCTGTCGGAACGGCTGAACCTTCTCGACCGTGAGCGGCTCCGGCGTCTGCACCAGCGGATTTCGGGTGCGCTGGAGGAAGCCTCTGCCAGGGTGGCCGGCCTGGAGACGCAGCTGACCGAACGGCAGCGTGCCGCCACCGAAGACCAGTCCCTGCGCGAAACAGTACGGCTCGAGCTCCAGCGGCTTGAGAAGGCGATGAACGACGCCCGTGAAATGATGCGCCGTGCGGATGTGGACCGCGAGAGCACGCTCGGAAAGGTGCGGCTCGTTGAAGGCGGCATCAGTCACCTGGAATCCGACGAGGTGAAGGCCGCGACCGAGATAGAGGGCCTTCAGCAGAAGATCGCAGTAATGGCCGTCGAGACCGAAACTACCATCCGGGCTATTTCGGAAACGTCCGCTTCACTTGAAACCGCACGGGCGCGGCTTGCCGAACAGTCTGGCCGGGCAAGGGAACTTGCCCATGTAAGGGGCGAGCACGCTGCCCGGCGCGAGGCAGTCCAGAAAGCCGCTTTCCAGACCGAAAAGGAGCTGGAAAAGGGCGAGCAGGCGGCAAAAACCGCTTCTGAGCGGATCGACGAGCTGATCCGGCGGCGGAGCGGCGTGGAGTCTGATCTGTCCGCCCGCGAGGCCCAGCTCGCTGAACTGAAACAGATGGCTTTCGGTTTCGAAAACGAGCTGAAGGACGCGGAGAGAAGCCGCGACGCATTGAAGCAGCGCATTGGGGAAGCCGAGGCGGGGGTCGCCGGGGCCGTCCGCCGTGAGGAGGCCGCCGCCGGTCATGTGGACCAGATTCGCCGCCAGCATTCGGCCGAAGCGGCAAAGCTCGAATCCCTCCGGGCGCTCGAGGCCCGGTACGAAGGTTACGACGAAGGTGTCAAGGCGATCATGCTTCATGCCGAGCACCGGCTCGCGCATGAGGGCAAGAATGGAATCTATGGCCTGGTCGCCGACGTGATCGAGCCGGAAGCCGACGTCGAGATGGCGGTGGAAAGCGTGCTGGGAAGCCGTCTCCAGTCGGTCGTCGTCAAGAGCCAGGAAGTCGGTATCGAGGCGGTGGACTACCTGAAGCAGATGTCGGTGGGCCGCAGTTCCTTCGTGCCGCTGTCGGGCCGCGCCTATTTCGCCGATGCAGTGCAGGGAGGCGATGCGCCGGGCCTGATTGGTCCGCTCCGCGACCGGGTGCAGGTCAAGGAAGGTTTTGACCCGGTGGTGGACGTACTGCTGGGGGATGTGCTGCTTGTGGACAGCCTCGATAACGCCCTCCATATCTGGTCCCGGACCGGACAGCGGCAGATGCTGGTCACGATGGCGGGGGACGTGGTGGACCCCAAGGGGGTCATTACCGGCGGGAAGCTGCCGCAGGAGTCGGGCATTTTGCGGAAGAAGCGCGATCTGCGCGAAATCGACCAGACCGTGCGCCAACTCGCCTCGGATCTGGCGTCCGCCGAACTGGAGCTGAGCCGTATCAAGGAGGACCGGATCGCTGCCGAAACGGCCCTTGATGAACTGCGGGCCGGATTCCACCGCGAGGACATCCGCGTCGTGAGGGGCGGGAGCGACCTGAAGCAGGCCCGCGACCGCGAGGCCGGGCTGTCTGACGGCATCGCCAGCCTCCGGGCACAGCTTGACCGTGTGCAGGAAGACCTTGCCCGCATTTCGGGCGAGCGGATGGCGCTCGACGGAAAGATCACGGAACTGAAGGCTGACCGTGAACGGCTGGCAGCAGAACTTGCCGGCCATGAAGAGGCGTTCCTTGCGGCCGATGTGGCGGCCCGGGAGGCTGAATCGGGACTTGCGGGACTCAGGGAAGATATCGTCGGGCTTGAGGCCGCACTCCGCCGCCATGAAGAAAACCGCGCACGGCTGGAGCATGAGCAGTCGGTTTCTGCGAGCCAAGCCGAGGCGATCCGGCGGGCTTCGGAGCAGCGTGCGGCCGAAATCGCCAGCCGCCGCCGGGAACTGGAGGAGCTCCAGGAACTGCTTCAGGGCATCGAAACTGAAAAGCAGAAGACAGCTTCCAATGTGGAAGCCACTGTCGCAGCGTATGAACAGGGACGGGCGCAGGTGGCCGAGCTTGAGACCCGCCTGCACCGGACCCAGGATTCACTCTCGGAAGTGCAGGGTGAGCTGGCTGGCTGGCGTGCTCGCCAGAATGAACAGAACCTTCAGCTTGACTATCTGGTCCGGGAGGTCCGCGAGCGGTACGAAACGGACCTTCCCCTTCCCGAAGCCACCGAAGATGAGCTCCGGGCATCGGCGGAGTACGAATCGTACGAGACGCTTGACGAGGAAGTGCAGAAGATCCGCCGCGATCGGGACCGCCTGGGTCCGGTTAACATCGAGGCGCTCGACGAGCAGAGCGACGTGAACCAGCGGCTCGAAAAGCTGATGGAAGAAGAGGGGGATCTCAAGAAAGCCCTTGAAGACCTCCGCGATTCGATCCAGAAGATCAATCGCACTACCCGTGACCGCTTCAAGGAGACGTTCGATTTCGTCAACCAGCGTTTTGGCGAGGTGTTTGTCCGGCTGTTCCGCGGAGGGCGGGCCGAACTCCACCTGTCAGATCCGGACAACCTGCTGGAATCGGGTATCGAAATCATGGCCCAGCCGCCGGGCAAGAAGCTTCAGGATGTGAATCTGCTGTCGGGCGGCGAAAAGGCGCTCACCGCCATCGCCTTTGTCCTGGCGATGTTCCTCACCCGGCCATCGCCGTTTTGCCTGCTCGATGAGGTGGACGCTCCGCTGGACGACGCCAACATAGGCCGGTTCAATGACGTGGTCCGGGAGCTGACCCGGCTGGCGCAGGTCGTGGTCATCACCCATAATAGGCAGACGATGGAAGTGGCGGATACCCTCTCGGGTGTCACCATGGAAGAGCCGGGCGTCAGCAAGCTGGTCAGCGTCAAGCTGCACTGAACCCGCCCGCTCTTCCGGAAGCAGCCGGTTCCAGAAGGGATCAGTGCAGGGCTGTCCCGCCGCCATGAACACAACCCGCCTCAAACTGATTTTTATCGGCCAGTCGGCACGGCTCGCCGCTGCCGGTATTCTGGTGGCTGTATGGATTATCCGGCGGCTTCTGGACCACGAACCCCAGCCCGCCTGGTTTCTGCTCTGGGCGGCGGCCTACTCGGTGGCAGCCTGGTGGTGGACCAAGCCGGTCATCGACCGCTGGCCCCGTCACTTCACCGTCATCCTGCTGGCGCACTTCGCAGTGGATCTGGCATTCGTTTTTTACATCGTTTACCAGCTCGCTGCCCCCTGGCACTACCATGTCTACGCGGTTTGCAGCATCACGGTCGTTTTTGCAGGGCTGGTAGACAAGCCCTCGACCGCGGTCTGGATGGCGGCCGAGGCGTACATCATTTACCTGCTGGCGATGGCGGTCCTGCCCGAATACACGCTGGGAACGCCCCTTGTGACTGCATTCGAAGCTATGTTCGTGGGCGGCTATCTGGCGCTGATCGGTGCAGTATCGTACTACGCGAAGCGCACGCTGGATATCCATCAGCAGGAAGCCGATAGCAGTTCATCCGCCCTAGAGCACGCCAACCTCCAGCTCCGGCAGCGGATGATCGACCTCTCCCGGTCAGACCGGTACAAGAGCGAGTTCCTTCATATGGTCAGCCATGAGCTCAGGACCCCCCTCAACTCGATCATCGGCTTTTCGGACCTGATGCTGAAGGGACTGGAAGGGCCGGTTTCACCCGCCCAGCGCGAAGACCTCGAATCGATCCACCGGAGCGGCAGGTATCTCCTCAACATAGTGAATGACATTCTCGACATGGCGAAAATCCAGTCGGGGGATCTGCGCTTGAAACCTGAACGGTGCGATGTGATCCAGCTCGCCCGCGAATCAGCCGAAGCTCTGCTCCCGGCCTATACGTCCAAGGGACTTTCCCTGGAAATATCCGGGCCCGAAGGGGATGAGACCCTGGCTATTGTGGAGGCTGATCCTGCCCGTGTCCGGCAGGTGTTCTTCAACCTGCTCTCGAATGCCGTCAAGTTTACAGACCATGGCGGTATCCGTGTGAGCCTGAGCCGGGAGAACGGAAGTCTGGTTTGTGCCGTTTCGGATACGGGACGCGGCATCCCCAGCGACCGGCTGGAGGAAGTGTTTGATCCGTTCAAGCAGGTGGATTCGGCCCTTAATCGCAAGCACTCGGGTACGGGTCTGGGGCTGCCGATCGCCAAACGGCTCGTGGAGTTGCACGGGGGGACGATCCGTGTGCGCAGCCAGGTGGGCAGGGGCACGACCTTCGAATTCAGTCTTCCCCGCGCCCTGAACTGAACCGAAGTGATTCCCGCCAGCCTGGCGGCATTTCCACGCGGGCCCGTACAGACAAGGGCGTTCCGGACGGTTATAACTTTTCCTGCATGGCCGGGATCCCCACGTCATCCACTCCGGCGGCTGCCGCCCAGCTGGCGGGCCGTGAGCTATCGCCCGCAATGGAGCAGTGGCGGCGGCTCAAGGCCCAGTATCCGGACTGCATCCTGTTCTTCCGGATGGGCGATTTTTACGAGCTCTTTTTCGAGGACGCCCAGGCTGCCGCACCGCTGCTGGAGCTGGTGCTCACATCACGCTCCAAATCGGAAGATGCGATTCCCATGGCAGGAGTTCCGCATCATTCCTATGCAGGATACCTTGAGCGCCTCCTGAACCTTGGATACAAGGTTGCCCTTTGCGAGCAGCTTGAGGATCCGAAGCTGGTGAAGGGCCTTGTAAAGCGTGACGTGGTTCGCGTCTTTACACCGGGACTTCACCTCAAGGACGGTGCCGAGCGCGAGAGCCGTTATGTCGCGGCCGTGTGGCTGGATCCCGGTGGCAGGGCCGGACTCGCCGCCATTGATCTTGCCACGGGGGATTTTCCTGTGGCCGAACCCGAATCGGCCGAGGAACTGTCGGTCGAGTTGGCCCGTCTGGGGCCGTGCGAACTGCTCCGTCCGGATGGCTACGAACCGCCGGCACTCGCCGGAAGCTGTTACGTCCAGACGGCCGATCCCTCGCGGTGGGATGTACACCGGGCGATGGACCTGATTCGCCAGCAGTTCAACATCGGAACGACCGAAGGGCTGGGTATCGGGGAGCCGGGCTTGCGGGCCACCGGGGCATTGCTGGGGTACGTGCGCGATACCCAGAAGGCGGCGCTGGCACATCTGAGTGAAATCCGTACGCTTCCCTCTCGCCGGTCCATGCTGCTGGACGACCGGACGCTCGGGCATCTGGAGATATTCCGCAGCCAGCAGGACTCCACTGAACGGGGCACACTGATTTCCGTCATCGACCGGACGAAGACCGCCGCCGGCTCGCGTCTCCTCAAGCAGCGGCTCCGGTATCCGCTTCTGGATGTGGTGGAAATTGCAGGCCGGCTGGGCTCGGTCGAAAGCCTTCTGCTGGACGGGCCAGCCCGCCGGAACGTGCGCGAACGGCTGGAGCGGACTGCCGATATTGAGCGTATCCTCGCCCGCATCTCGCTGGAATCGGCCTCGGCCCGCGATCTGGTGGCACTGGCGGCCACGCTTGAGAAGATACCGGAGTTGAAAGCGGACATAGCCCATATACAGGATCCGGCACTGATGGGGCTGCAGGCCAGCCTCGATCCGCTGGAACCCGTTTGTGCCGATATCCGCCGGTGGCTGAAAGATGATCCGCCGGTGGCGCTCCGTGAAGGGGGGCTCGTTCGCGAGGGAGCCGATCCCCAAATAGATGAACTGCGGGAACTGCGTTCGGGCGGACGCGCCGTGATCGCCCGTATCGAGGCATCCGAAAAGGACCGGACCGGCATCCCGAACCTCAAGGTCGGATTCAACAAGGTGTTCGGATACTTTCTGGAGGTCACGCATACCCACAAGGACCGGGTTCCGGCAGAATGGATTCGCAAGCAGACGCTGACCAATGCCGAACGGTACGTGACGCCGGAACTGAAAGAGATCGAGGAGAAGGTCTTAAGCGCCGAGGACAGGCTGAAGGAGCTGGAGTACGGGCGGTTTGTTGAGCTCCGCGGCCGGGTGAAGACCGGGACGGCGGCACTGAAAGCGCAGGCGCGGATGCTGGCAGAGCTGGATGTGGTGTCGGCCCTGGCCGAACTGGCCAGCACGGAGCAATGGTGCCGTCCGGTTCTTGCCGGTACCCGCGAGCTCCGGATTCGTGGCGGCCGGCATCCGGTAGTGGAAGCCGCCGCCGGACGCGACTGGTTTACGCCGAATGATCTCGACCTTGATGGCGAGCGCGAGCAGCTGATTATCCTGACCGGCCCCAACATGGCGGGAAAATCGACGATCATGCGGCAGGTGGCGCTGATTTCCATTCTGGCGCAGGCAGGCTCCTTTGTGCCCGCGGCCGAGGCGTCGATCGGTATCATTGACAGGGTGTTCACACGTGTCGGGGCTTCCGATGCGCTTGCCAGGGGCCTTTCGACCTTCATGATGGAAATGACCGAGACGGCGGCAATCCTCCGGCGGGTGACGCCGAGGAGTCTTGTCCTGCTGGACGAGATCGGACGCGGCACATCCACTTTTGATGGGCTTTCAATCGCATGGGCGGTCGCCGAACACCTGCATGATACGCCTGCAACGGACGGGAGCGGCCCCGGTGTCCGTACCATTTTCGCCACTCACTACCATGAACTGACCCGGATCACGGATACGAAGGTGAGGGCAGTAAACTATACGGTCGCCTGCCGGGAGTGGCAGGACGATATTGTTTTCCTTCACACGCTGGAACGGGGATCGGCTCCACGCAGCTACGGCATCCAGGTGGCCCGGCTGGCTGGCCTTCCCCGTGAGGTGGTGGACAGGGCGCGGTCCGTTCTTCGTGATCTTGAAAGCGGCGCGTCGTCTGAAACGGCTGTCCACGCGCCAGCGGCCCGCATGCGCTCTACGGCAAAAGGGCTCCCGGCAACGCCGCCGCCACAGCTTTCGCTCCTCGCCGATCCGAAAGAGCAGGTGATGCGCGAACTGGAAAGGGAGCTTGCCCGCCTTGATCCCAACGACACGCGCCCCATCGATGCGCTGAATCTCCTGATTCGCTGGAAGGAAAAGCTGAAAGAGTAGGCGGAATGTTACCCGCCGATTCGCCTGAGTCCGTCGATCAGCCGGCCTGTCCCCTGCTTCAGTACTCCGGGTTCTGTCAGCAGGCTGACAACGAAATGCGCCCCTGCATGGCAGTCATAGAAATAGCCTGGCTGCACCAGTACCCGTTCATGCTCCAGCAGGGAAACGGCCATGGTCCCGTCATCTTCATACCGGGGAACACGGAGCATGGCATACCACCCGCCTTCAGCCGGAAGGAGTTCGGCCTGCCCGGGTGCGCCGGAAAAAACATGCTGAAGCATCTCCCAGTTCCCGCGCACGCGTTCGTGGATGGGCTTCTGGAAAATAGCCTCCGCCTCCAGCCAGGTTCCGGCCGCCAGCTGCACCGGGGTTCCCACGGACAGATAGGTGTCGGCAATCAGTTCCAGCCGTTCGAGGCAACCCGGAAGCCATGCCTTCGGGCCATTGACGATGATCCACGCCAGTTTCATTTGTGGCAATCCCAGCGTCTTGCTGAGCCCGCCCAGGGTGAACGCGGGAACTGAACTTCCGCTGGCCAGCGAAATGGAACCGGGGGCTGGATCTCCCAGCCGGTAGTCGAAAAAGACTTCATCTGAGACGAGAGCCAGCTCATGGCGGAGGGCCAGCTCCGCAAGGTGATCGAGCTCGTTCCGTTTCAGGTAGTTTCCGGTCGGGTTGTTGGGGCTTACGATGACAATGGCCCGAATTCGGGGCTGGCTGCTGTCAGCAAGCACCTTGCCGATCGAATCCAGATCCAGCTTCCAGCCGTTTTCGTAGGCAATCCGGTAAGGAACCCGACGTACTGACTCCAGATCCAGCAGGTGATCCAGCAGCGGGTAGCTGGGCTCTGGTGCCAGTACCGCATCGCCCGGATCGCAAAGCAGCTTCAGCAGGAATCCGTAGGCCTCGCTGGTGGAGGCGGTCAGGAACAGTTTTTCAGGATCGGACCGAATCCCGCGCCGGGCGAGATGCGTACTGACAGCCGAACGGGCCAACGGGAGGCCGTGGGGGTCGGGCTCATAGTGTATCGCGCCACCGTGCTGGAGCGGCGCCAGAACAAGATTTTCGGGCGGGATGATTCCTGCCCGCTGGGGATTGGAAACCGTGAGGTCCAGGATGTCGCCGGGCATCTGCCGCGCCTTTTCGAGCGCCCGGGCGAGCGGGTTCAGGTCGTACCGGGAAGGTGTCCGCCGGGAAAACATGGCTTGGCTACCGATAGCCTTGCCGGAGCCTTCGGGAAAGCCCCCCTTGCCCCCTGCCTGCCTTCGGGACAGATAAGAGTTCGATGTCTGATGACACACCGATACGGGTTGCCGTGGTTTTGGCCGGTGGTTCCGGCGAGCGGTTCTGGCCGCTTTCGCGCCAGCACCGGCCCAAGCAGCTCCTGAAACTGGCCGATCCGGCACGTTCGATGCTGGAACAGACCCTTGATCGTATCAGGCCCCTGTTTCCTCCGGAGCGGACTTTTATCGTCACGGGCACCCACCTTGCGGAGCCTATCCGGACAGCCTGTTCCGGTTTTCCGCCTGAAAACGTACTGGCTGAGCCGGCCAAGCGGAACACTGCTGGGGCGCTTATCTATGCTGCGGCGGCCCTGCTGGCGAAGTTTGGTGACCGCAACCTGTCAATGGCGGTTTTTACTGCCGATCACCGGATTGGTCCGGATGAAAGATTCCGGCAGGATGTGAGACTCGCGCTGGAAACAGCCGAAAAGGAAGGAGGGCTGGTGGTGATCGGTATTCCTCCGGCCCGGCCCGCCACCGGCTTCGGATATATCGAGGTGGCAGCCACCCAGACAGGAAAGGCAGCCAGAGTGCAGGCTTTCCGCGAAAAGCCGGACCAGGAAACCGCCGCCCGGTATGCCGTTTCAGGCCGGCATTTCTGGAACTCGGGGATGTTCTTCTGGCGGCTGGATGAGTTTTGCCGGGAACTGGCCGCTGCGAATCCTGGATTGGAGGCAGTGGTCCGGCCCCTTGCGGATGCCCTTGGAGCCAAGGACAGTGAACAGGCCACCAGCCTGTTCAGCGCACTGGAGAATATCTCCATTGATTTCGCACTCATGGAAAAGGCTCGTAAGGTCTGGATGATACCGGCTGGCTTCGGGTGGGATGACCTCGGTACCTGGGAGTCGCTCCAGCGGTCAATGATACCCGATCAGGACGGGAATGTGACGGCAGGCGATCCGGTGCTGATCGGTACGAAAAACTCCGTCGTCGTGAGCGACGCGCCCGGAATGGCCGTTGCTGTCGTGGGGATGGACAACGTGGTCGTTGCCGTCACCGCTGACGGCGTGCTTGTCGTGCCTGCCGGCCGCTCCCAGGATGTGGCGAAGGCCGTCGCCGAGCTCAAGAGGCGCGGCGCGAAACAGGTCTGACCTAGAGCGGGATATTCCCGTGCAGCGGGGCCGGTTCGCCCTGGGAAGCGGACAGGATGTCCAGGTAATGGATCATCTTGTGCCGCGTGGAGTTGGGCTGGATCACTTCATCAATCCAGCCACGCTCGGCTGCAAGCCCCACCGACATGTACTGCTCGCGGTATTTCTGGCAGAGCTCCTCGAAGCGGGCTTTGGGATCGGCGGCTGATTTGATCTCCTTGCCGTGGAGAATTTCCACCGCACCCTCTGCGCCCATGACCGATATCTGTGCCGATGGCCACGCAAGGTTCACTTCCGAGCCAAGGTGCTTCGATGACATGACGATATAGGCGCCGCCGAATGCCTTGCGGAGAATGACCGTAAGGCGCGGAACGCGTGCATCCACATAGGCATAGAGGAGCTTCGCGCCATGAGTGATGATCCCGTTGTGCTCCTGCACCGATCCCGGCATGAAGCCGGGCACGTCCACCAGGGAGACGAGCGGGATTCCGAAACAGCTCATGGTCCGGATGAACCGGGCAGCCTTCCGGGATGAATTGATGTCGAGAACACCGGCGCGGACCATTGGCTGGTTGGCGATGATCCCTACGGAGCGGCCGGCGAGCCGGGCGAGCCCGACAACGACGCTCGTTGCGTAATCCGGCTGTATTTCCAGAAAAGTGTTCCGGTCGGCAATCTGCGCAATCACGTCGCGGATGTCGTACGGCTTGCGGAAATTTTCCGGTACGATCTGGGTCAGCGGGATGTTCGTGGCCGGTTCGACGGCCTCGATCTTCTGGTGCACCAGATAACCCAGGATGTCGCGGGTGACGCCGATCGCCCCTTTTTCATCGGGACGGGCAAGGTGCGCGACCCCGCTCTTGGCGGAATGAACCCGCGCACCGCCGAGGGACTCGCCATCGATGTCTTCAAACATCGCCTGCTTTACCACCTTGGGGCCGGTGACGAACATGAGGGCATCGGCTTCCGACAGGATGATGAAGTCGGTGATGGAGGGCGAATAGACTGCTCCACCGGCACAGGGACCCAGAACGACCGAAAACTGCGGGACACGGCCCGAGAGCTTCACGTTACGGCGGAAGATCTCTCCGTAGCCAGCCAGCGCGGCGACGCCTTCCTGGATTCGCGCGCCGCCCGAGTCGAGCAGGCCGATGATCGGCGCCCCGATCCGTTCAGCCATGTCCATGCCCTTGCAGATCTTGCGGGCGTGGGCCTCGCCGAGCGAACCACCCATGAAACGGCGGTCCTGGGCGAACGCCACAGCTGGGCGTCCGTGAATCTTGCCGGTGGCGACCACTACGCCGTCGCCATGTGCGCGCTTTCCTTCCATTCCCCAGCCGCGGGCCTGATGCTGGACGAGAGCGTCCAGTTCCTCGTAGCGGCCATCGTCGAACAGGGTCTGAAGCCGCCGGGCAGGGATATTTTCTGCTGGAGAAGGTCCGGTCTGGGCCGGCTCGGCCGGAGTGAGCGGACGCGGGATTGCCGGTATTGCGGCGGGCGTCCTGACGGATGCCGGCGGCGGCAGGGGCTTTGCCGGTTCTTCGTGGGTGAGTGTGCGGAGTTTCCAGGCCATGATCGTTGTTTCCTCATGCCGCGTCGGTGCGGCCATTACCCTCGTGTTGAAATATCAGGACTTGTTCTTTGCATTCAGGCTGAAGCCACCGAGCGTCCATCCCTGTCCGGCATCAATCTTTGTGCCGGAGCCGGGGTAACGCGGCGCCTCGATTGCCGTGACGACATATTCCCCGGCGCGGACGTACCGCCCCGTGAGTTCCGAAAGGCCCAGTGATTGCTGGACGGTCCCGGCCTCGCCGGAAAGGGTGATGCGGGCCGTAGCTGCACCGGTGTCCAGCGTGACCGATACCTGGTCAGGCCGGAGGCGAAGACCGGTGCCAAGGGCCTTAAGTGCCGATTCCTTGAACGACCAGATAAGAGTGGCGGTCTCGCTCCGCAGTCCGTTTGAGGGCAGTGCTGCGCGTTCGGCAGCCGAGAAGTTGTCCTCGAGGAATGCCTCGCTTCGGTCGCCGGTCCGCTCGATGTCAACGCCGACGTGGCGTTCTTCGCCGAGCTGGCCCTTCCGTTCCCATACGATCGCGGTGGCCCAGATATTCGAATGCGATATGGTAAGCCCGTATTTGTCGCCGAGGGGTCCGGCAAACCGTGGCTCGCCCGAATCGTCAGCCTTGACAGTAACGTCCGAACTGGTGCCGAAACCCTTGAGGGCCTGCCGTGCGGCCAGCCGCCCCGCCAGCCATTCCAGCCGGCGCTTCTCGAAGGTCATCGTGCCGTAATCGGCCCGTTCGTCGGCTGACAGGCGGCCGAGCACTCCGGCGGGATCGGTATCCAGTTCACGGAGCACCGAACCAATGTCGATAACGGCATAGCGCGCCCAGGGCTCTGGTAGTGGAGAAGCGGGAGCGGAGACTTCAGCCCTCGGTATTTTCGCCGCAGGCGCGATTTCCGGTTGAGATACGGGCGCGGCAGACGCTCCGCCAAGCCGGCTCAGCACATAATCAGTGAGCTTGTTCAAGGTAGGGTAGTCCCGGAGCTTGAAGTCCGGGTCTTTTTCGAGGCCGTAGGCTGTCCGAACCTGTGCGAACACTTCGGCCTGCTTGACCGTATCGATCCCGAGATCGCCCTCCAGATCGGCTGCCGGAGAAATATCCTCCGGCTCGTAACCGGTCTCGCGGCAGAGCACTTCCATGATCTTGCCGAATACATCGCCACGGGAGGCAGCGGGCCTGGCAGAAGGTGCTGTGGTGGGATTGACCGGTACCGCAGGCGTCACTTCGGCCGGGCAACTGTCACGAAGCCGGGCCAGTGCAGCCGGTAGTTCCTTCACCTGGCCTGTCACCACCTGGTCATAGCCAACGAGACTCAGCAGCTCGTTGCCGGCGGCGTCGAACACACGGACGTTGCACCGGCAGACATGCTCAGATGGATGGCTTACCGGGGCCACGTTCACCTGAAGCTGCTCACCGGACCGCACTGGACGGTGCACGGAAAGCCACTGGATTCCCGAAGGCAGCACGCTCGTCCCGGTTTCGATCATGGTCCTCAGTCCTGCTGCCTGGAAGGCGGCCTCAATGGCCGAGGCAGTGGCGTCGGGAGTCCTGAGGGCACTGCCGCCGGTGAATACGTCGCCAGCCCGTGCACCGAAGAACCAGTCACGGGCCGTGGGCTGGATGGCTCCCGTCATGAGCTGGAACCGGGGTCCGTGGAAATAGACCTGGTAAATCGCCGCACGGACGGCAGCATCAGGCGAAAGCTCCAGCGGGGCAGTCCATTCGGGCTTTACGCTCGGAATAGAGAAGTGACCGGCGGTAAAGTGCGGGCGAAACTGCGGACCGGATGGAGCTGGAACCTGGACGGCGACGCCTGCGGCCGAAGCTTCCAGTTCGCCTGTCTTGCCCGGGAATATCTTGATGGCACGCTCAAACCGGACTTCGGTAGCTTCGAACGGCTTGCCACCAAAACCGGCCGACTGTCGCATCAGTTCGATGCCGCCGACGCCCGGCCACACGGCGACACCTTCGATACTGTGATCGGAGAGCCAGGGCTCGGTAGAGGCGGACACCGCAAGGCGGTTTCCGGTGGATGCCTTCCGGGGTGTTTCACTTGAGGCGGTTTTCCCGCCAGACGGCGGCTTCACTACTCCGGCCCGGTCCAGTTCCCCCAGCGTGCCGCAGGCTATGATCTCGCCAGCTGTGCCGGCCAGCAGTTCGGCGCGCACGAGCGGCGCACCGGTGGCGGGATAGATGAGATCGACCCCCGATTCGCGGAAATGGTCTTTCGCTACGCCGCGGGAGGCCATGCCCACTTCGGCCCATGCCGACCAGTCGATAAGAAGCGGGCGGGCCAGGGGATTGCCTACAGCGCTGAAATGGCGGACGAGTCCGGTCAGTGCGCCGTTGGCGGCAGCATAGTCAGCCTGTCCGGTGTTCCCGAACCGGCCCACGACCGAACCGAACATGACGAACGCCTCGAGCGGATCGCACCGGGTTTCGAGGGCAAGAAACAGCGCGCCCTCCAGCTTTACGCCGAATGTGGAGCGGATGTCGTCGATCGTCTTTTCTGCGGTGGAACGGCTCATTTCCCGGCCGGCACCGTGGATCACCACGTTGATGCCGCCCAGATCGGTACGCACACGCTTGACCAGTGTGTCCACGTTCGATGAACTGGAAAGGTCGCAGGAATAGTAGCGGGCTTCCACGCCCAGTTCCTTCAGTGCCACCAGGGCGTCACGGATTTCTGCCGCTGCCAGCCGTGCACGCACCTCTGTCTCGATTTCGGCAGCCGAGGGCTGAAGACCCTGTGCCTTGGCACTCTGGCGGATTTCCTTCCGGAGCGTCTTTTCGTCGGCTATCTGCACGTCACCCGAAGGTTCCGGGGAGGAACCCACGAGCGCAAACCTGCCTCCCATGTGGCGGGCGAGGTCGAGAACGATTTCACGGGTGATGCCGCGGGCGCCGCCGGTGACGAGCCAGACGCGGTCCGGCCGCGGCTTGAGGCCGCTTGCGCCCTGGATGGAGGCAGGAACACCTTCGAGCAGGGCGCGTCCGAACCGCGACCACCGGCTTTGCACAACCTGGGCGGGGCTGGCGGCATCGGCTTCGATGGCACGGGCAAGTCCGGCATCATCCAGTGCGGTTGCCATGGTCCAGCGCACTTTCCAGCCGGGGAACTCATGGCTGAGTGTCAGAAGAAATCCGCGCACCGCCGCCTGAAACATGGCCTGGCTGGGATCGAGTTCGATGCTGTGCGTTCCGAGCCCAACCACGGTCAGGTTTTCCCGGCCGCTTCGGGCGAGGGCGATAAGGTCGTTAAGGCGCAAGATAAGATCCGGAACGAACCGGTCCGGCGTGCGTGCATTGGCACGGGCGTCAATGACCAGCAGATCGCATCCGGTGGCGAACGGAGTTCCGAAAGGCGACGGGGACTCCAGCTTCGCGCCGCGGGCGGCAAGGGCCGCGGAGAGCGTTTCCGACTGTTTGGTCACGGACCAGATGGCCACCGATTTTCCGTCAAGCCACCGGGTGTCGGCAGGAGCCTTGGGCTCGGATACGTAGACCGGTACACGGCGGCCAATGGGATGCGCGGCTTTCCAGAGCTGCATCGGCACATTGCGGCCGGGATCGGACGGAGCGAGGGGTGCTGTATCGGTCAGCACTGGCATCGACATGGCGATGGTGAGCCGCCGTGGCGAGACTGATGGAGCCTCGGACTGCACGGTACGCGCGGGCGCCTCGTTCATCGTCACCGCCCACAGGTGCGAGATCATGTTTTCGACCGCACGCCCGTTCTTCTGCCAGAAGTATTCAAACCGCGGATCGTTCATCCACCTGGCGAGCGGGTTCGTCCCGGCAGACGCCGGACCGGCAGCGGAAGGAAGCGAGGGCTGGGCCGGAACCTGCGGCTGTTCCTGCCACTGGGCTGGAGCGGCCGTTTCCGGACGTGAAGCCTTCACGGGGGCGGGAGTGTCGTCTGTCACCAGCTCCGCCGACAGATGCGCGAGTCCTTCCACCAGCGAGAGCAGTTCGCCGCGCTTGGGATGGCAGGTCTGGATCGCCACCGACGGACGGCCCTTGAGGTTCGCCTCCACTAGGCCGGCCAGCGCACGTTTGGGGCCGCACTCGACGAACACCTCAATGCCGTCGCGGTACATGTTCTCGACCGAACCAATCCAGTCCACCGAGGCGGCAATCTGGCGGGAGAGCAGGTCCACGATCTCTGCCGGTGCGCTTGCACCGGTGGGGTATGGCTTCGCCGTCACGTTTGAGTAGATCGGGATTTCAGGCGACCGGATACCCAGGCGTCCCAGTACGCGTCGGAGCGGCTCGGAAGCCGGTGCGACGATCTTGGAATGGAAAGCATGCGAGACGTTGAGGAGAACGGTATCAACGCCTTTCTTGTCCAGAAGTCCCTTGAGTGCCATGACCGAAGCCGATGACCCGCCGACCACCGTTTGCTGCGGCGAATTGCGGTTGGCGACCTCGATATATCCGGGGATTCCGCCCAGAAGCGGCTCCACCTCGGCCGTGCCCATCGGGACCATCAGCATCAGTCCGTTGTCATCCACCTTGACGTTGGCCATCTCGCGTCCGCGGGCCGCAACCGCCTCCAGCGCGTCGCGGAACGACATTGCTCCGGCGGCAACGGCTGCGCCGTATTCGCCGAGCGAATGGCCTGCCACAGCGTCAGGACCGAATCCGCGGGCCTTGAGGAACCGGTGAATGGCGATGTCGGCAGTGAGTACCGCCGGCTGGGTGATTTCCGTCTGCTTGAGCTCGTTCTCGCAGCGCCTGAGGTTTTCCTCGGAAGTGTCAGCCGGGTGGATGATTGCCAGCAGCGACCGGCCAATGAGCGGGGAAACCACCGCCTCGGCTTCCTCGAAGGTGGCCCGGACTTCCGGGTAAACCATCAGTTCGCGGAGCATCCCGACATATTGGGAACCCTGTCCGGGGTAAACGAAGGCGATCCGGGGTTTCTTTGTCCGGGCTTCACCGAGCTTCGCATTGAGCGCCGGCGGTGGCCGCTTTCCGGCGCGCACAGTCTGTGCGATTTGCCGGGCACGACTGGACGCCTCGTTACGGTTCAGGAACCCGAACGCGGCAGTCTTGCTTCCGCTGCCAAAGCGGGTGCCGGAGGGGTTCTCGGCCCAGGTCTCCAGGTTGTCTGCCAGGCTGGCGGCGTCATGGCCCAGAACCACCACATAGCTGGGGCCGTCGTTCCCCGCTTGCGTTTCTGCGGCGGCCTGGACTGCCGGTTCTGGTGGAGCGGAGGCGGCAGGGGCTGATGCAGTGGCCGCGCTCCCCGAAAGCCGCATGGCGAGATAGTCCACGATCTTCTCGATGGTGGGATAGTCGCGGAGCTTGAGATTCGGGTCTTTCTCCAGCCTGTAGTGCTCGCGGAGGGCCGCGAATACCTCGGCCTGTTTCACCGTGTCGATGCCAAGATCGGCCTCCAGATCAAGCGTGCGGCCGAGATCCTCGGCCTCGTAGCCGGTCTGGTCGGCGAGCGTCCGGACGACAACTGTCTCAATATCGCTCTTGTTTACGCTGACAGGCGATGCTTGTGGCGCTGGAGTTTCGGATACGGGAGCGGCAGCCTGGGGCTGTGCCGCTGAACTCCCGCTGGAAAGCCGCATGGCGAGATAGTCCACTATCTTCTCGATGGTGGGATAGTCGCGGAGCTTGAGGTTCGGGTCTTTCTCCAGCCTGTAGTGCTCGCGGAGGGCCGCGAATACCTCGGCCTGCTTCACCGTGTCGATGCCAAGATCAGCCTCCAGATCAAGCGTGCGGCCGAGATCCTCTGCCTCGTAGCCGGTCTGGTCGGCGAGCGTCTGGACGACGATCTTTTCGATGGTGGCCTTGTCCATGTTCACGAGCGCCACTGGAGCTGCCGGGAGATTTGAAACAGCTGCCTGTGCAGGAGCGGCGGGTTCAGCCGGGGCAGCATAGGCTACAGCCGCATTGCCGGCAGTCAGGGTGCGGCTTTCTGCCGGGACCGTCAGCCTGGCCGGGGTCGAGCTGGTGTATTCCTCGCACAGGACATGGAAGTTGGTGCCGCCAAAACCGAAGGCCGACACCGACGCCCGGCGGGGAACACCAGCAGGCGGATTCCAGGGCCGGGCCTTGGTGTTGACGAACAGGGGAGAGCCCTCGCCCAGTCCCGTGCCCGCGGCGGGGCTTTCGAAATTGATCGAGGGAGGCAGCGTCTTGTGGTGGAGCGACAGCAGTATCTTGATGAGTCCTGCCGCGCCGGCAGCCGACTTCAGATGCCCGATCTGGCTCTTTACCGAGCCCACGGCCACGGAGTGTGATGTGGCGCCATGTTCGGTGAACCATTCCTTCAGGACGGTCGTTTCCGTGGCATCGCCAAGCGGAGTCGAAGTGCCGTGGCACTCGACCAGCGTGACGGTCCTGGGATCAAGCCCGGCAGCCATCCGGTAGGCCCGTTCGATCGCCTTGCGCTGTCCGGCGGGACTGGGAGCGGTGATGCCGCGGCCGGCTCCGTCACTGGAAGCGCCAAGTCCGCTCAGAACGCCATAAATCCTGTCGCCATCGCGAACGGCGTCGGAGAGTCGCTTCATCACCAGGATGCCGACGCCTTCGCCCATGACGAATCCGCTTGCCCGCTTGTCGAACGGCGCGGAGATCGTGTCGGAGAGGGCTCCCACCTTGCAGAACTTGATGTAGCTGTCGGCGTCCATGCCGCGATCCACGCCACCCGTGATCGCCATGTCATATTCGCCCGCCAAAAGGCCCAGCACAGACGTGTGCACGGCGGCGAGCGACGCGGCGCAGGCGGCGTCGCAAACGAAGTTCGGTCCCGAGAGGTCAAATACACTGGCGATGCGTCCGGCGATCACGTTCGGCAGTTCGCCAGGCATGGAGCCGCCAGTGATCTCCGGCAGTTCGCCCAGGAACTTCCTGGAGATATTTCCGGTAATCTCCCGGCGCTGCGCTTCCGGCAGCGACTTCCACGCCGGATCCTGCTCCAGTTTTTCAAGGATCATCGGCAGTGCCAGCCTGTAGGCGTAGCGGTGCGTGTTTTCGCCACCCTGCGAGTTGCCGACGATCACGGCGCAGCGGGTCTTGTCGAACGGCTTGGCATTGTAATAGCCCGCGTCCTGGAGTGCCTCACGCACGGCGAGCAGGCTTACCCGCTGGGCGAGGTCCATCGTCGAGGCGACGGCCGGCGGAATCCGGAACGACTTGGAATCGAACTCCGGCTCGGTGAGGAATCCGCCGATTTTGGAATAGCTCTTGTCCGGGGCGTTGCGGTCGGGCGAATAGAAAAGCCGCGTTGCCCAGCGGTCCTCGGGCACCTCGCGGATTGAATATTTGCCCGTTGTGATATTGCGCCAGAACTCGGGGATATTCTGCGCGTCGGGGAACATGCCGCCCAGCCCAATGATGGCAATACCTTCGTGGTTGTGCCCGTTTGCCCCCTTGAAGGCGGCGGGAGCCTGCGGAGGCAGCGCCGGATTCTGGACCGGGGATTGGGCGGGAATCTGGACTGCCGGCTGGGCCTGTGCGGACGGACGGGAAAGCGTTTCCACACGGGCCTTCAGAAGTTCACGGGCACGAACCGTGTTGTCGGCGACCACTTCGGCGATGGTGGTGATCTCCCGGCGGAGCGCAGCACACATGCCGACATGAAAAAGACCAAGGTCCATCTGCTCGTTATCGGTCAGATTTACAAATCGGATGCCGCCTTCAGGCACCTTTTCGATCTTCTGTTTCTTGGCAGCGGCCCGGAGTCCGCCCAGGTTGTCGTTTTCGTAGAGGTGCTTGCGGTGATCGAGGGTCTCGCCCGACTTCATCCGCTCGTATTCCTTCTGGCGGATGGCAAAAAGCTTGGGAGTCGGAGCCATGCGGGCCGGAGTCATCACCGTGTCGCCGATGGTTTCGGTCCGCTCCAGTTCAACCAGCACCTCCTGGTACATGGACGAGGTGGCGCCGGTTTCGACCGCTTCCTTCGTGAAGAGGAAAGCCGTTCCCATCTGGATGCCGAAGGTGTGACCAGCGGCCTGGGCACGGGCGCAGAGGGCGGCGGCCATCGCCGCACCCTTCGCATTGCCGAATCCGCCAGCCAGCACGACATTGGCGGCGCGACCGGCCGGCCGGTCCAGAAGCGCCTGCATGACGGACTGCCACAGGACGAACGAGGTGAGCTTTCCAATATGGCCGCCGGCTTCGGTTCCTTCGAGAATGAAATCGGAATGGCCCTGGTCCATGGCGTTTACGAGCAGCGTGTGGACCGGCGTGTGAAGGAATGACCGGATACCTGCCGCCGTGAGGTCGAGTGCCTGCTCGGTCGTACCGGCGGCGACGACAGCAAGCGGCGGACGGAGTGCCTTCATATGTGCAATGTGCTGGTCGCGGAAAAAGGCGTTGGCTTCGAGGCCGATGATCCCGCCGCCGAAAGGACGGCCCCTGGAAATGGCCAGTGTGTCCTTGAGGAGCTTTTCGCAAACTGTCCCCGGCATGTTGCCCAGCGCGAGGTTTGCCACGACGCCGTGGTCCATGACCTTTTCGGCGAAGGCGGCGACATCGCTTGTCTGGGCCATCGGTCCCTGGAATATGGGGAGTTTCGCTCCCACTGATCTGGCGAAGGCCGAGTTTTCCACCCAGGGGAACTGTTCCGTCGCCCGGCGCGGGGAGGACTTCATTACCTTGAGAATTTCAGCCGCAATGGCAGCCGGAGTGTTGTACTGGGCAGCATAGGTTTTGGCCCAGCCCACTTCCTGACCAACGGCGAATACCTTTCCGGTTTCGGGAGTGAAGGCAGCGGTCGAGATCTTCTGGAGTTCCCGGTACAGCAGTTCAGCCCGCTCGGAGCGGATCTTGTCGGTTTCCGGCGTCCGCTCGCCGACGGTGGCCACCAGCATTGCCTCTTCGGCCTGGCGGAGTGTCCGCATCGCCTTGGCGCCCATCTTGCCGGCGACCCGGATCACGTGCCGGTCAGTGAGGCGGAGCGTCACCGCATCGGTTCCCTGAAGCGACAGGATGGCCTGGCGGATATCGTCAGCCAGCGGGAGCGCGCCCCACGTCTGAATGTCGGTCACGACGCCGTGGGCACCGCCTGCCACTGCAGCGGCGGCCGTATCGGGTCCGATACCGCCGCGAACGAGGACGGGTAGCTTCCCCTCGTAGCGCTGCAGGAGGATGAAACTGGACTCCTCGCCAACGACACCACCCGCCTCAAATCCCTTGAGGATGATGCCTGCGGGACTTGCCTTCGAGGCACGTTCCCATCCGGCGCGGGAGGTGACTTCGACCCAAACAGGGAATGCACGGAAGGGGGCGATGAACTGGGCGAGGTCCACCCCTTCATCGAGTTCCCAGTCAACAGGAACGATCACGGCCTGAATGGAGCGGCCGGAAAGTTCCGCCGGAGCAAGGTCGGGTGCGATTATGACACCGATTGAGACATCCGCCGGGATAGCAGCGAGGACTTTGGCCCTTGCGTCAGCCTCGGCATAGGAAAGATCCACTACGGGAAGTGCACCGGCGGCCCGAAGGGCCCGGGCCTCCGCATCGAAATACCGGGATGGGGGAAAAAGGGTAAAACAAATCTCGCCTGCTGCGTCGCTCACGCGGCTGTCTCCGTTTTCATCGCGAACTCCCAAACAAGGACGGGCATTTACAGCCTGTCCGGTTTCGAGTGTCGCCTGTTATTTCTGGAAGGGAGCGGTCATCCGGCTTTAATAACGGATGGAGCCTCCGGGCCTCCCGGTTTGGCCCGCTACAGCAAGGTGGGTACCAAAAGGGGAAACTGGATGAAATATGGGTATTTCAGTCCGAAACACCTGCACGAAAAGGCGATTTGGTGTGATATCCACAGATTTCCGGGCCGGAACACCGTTATCCTGGCTGAAACGGGAACCCCCCTACGCACCGCCCTATGCGGCAGGTGCGAAGGAGGCTTTACGCCTGAAGGACGGCCTTTTTCCGGAAAATCAGGGCTTTATGAGCCGGAAAATCACCACGTTCGGGAACAGATCCTCGTAGCCCAGCACCTTGAACCCTGCCTCTGTGAAATGGTCCGTCATGATCTCCGGCGGATAGTAGACGGCAATATCCGTCAGCGAGTTGCGCGCAAAAGGCCCCCGGACGCCGTACCGGATTGCGGCGCAGTGGAACCGGCCGCCGGGTTTCATCACCCTGCAGATTTCACGGAACGCACGGACCTGCTCCAGATAGAAGTGGCAGGAGATTGTGTTCAGTACCGTGTCGAACGTGTTGTCCGCAAACGGCATTTCATAGACCGACCCCTGGACGAACTGGGGTTCGCCACCCGATGCACCCGGCAGGGGGCGGCGGGCCTGCTCAAGCATTTCGCCTGAAAAGTCGAGACCGGTCAGGTCGAGTCCCCGGTAATGCACGGCAAGATCACGCAGGAACATCCCCGTCCCGCATCCCACATCGAGGATTTTCTCGCCCGGCCGTGGTTCCCATTTCTTCAGGATCTTCCGGTGAACCCGGCGGTAGTAAAGCTGCTGGGGCAGCGGGTTGTCGTAAAAGCGGCTCCACAGCCTGAAGAGGAGCGAAACGCCGCGGGCGTTGGCCGGACCGGATCCGGAGGTGTTCCTGTCGGTTCTCATGCGGTGAGCTGGTAGCGGCGGCGGCTTTCATCCACCGGGCGGACCTTGCCGGCAGCCTCCAGCAGGTCCAGGTGCTTTTTCACATGCTTGCGCTCGAAGTGGATCATGTGTTCCATCGCAGCGAGCGTCTTCGACCGGTAGACCAGCTCCAGCCGGCACAGCTCGTCAACGGATTTCTCACCGGTCGAGAGGGCCTCCAGCAGCAGCCGGTCGCGGCGGTCGAAATGGGCCTCGAAGGCGTCGAGTTTTTCGAGGAACCGGCCACGGGTGAGCACTTCCTCGCCGTGCGAGGTGAAGTAGTAGTCGCACTTGAACTCCCTCACGCGCTGTAGCGATGCCTTGAACAGCGTGATGTCGGAGGCATCGTTTCCGTACCAGGGGCCGAAGGCCGTGAGGTCGATGTCGGTGATGAACAGGAGCGACTGCCCGGGAAAGTAAATTCCCGAATGGCCCGGCGTATGTCCAGGGAGCGCCATGACCTTCCCCGTGCAGCCGCCCGCCTCCAGCAGGCCGCCGTCGGTAACGCGGCGGCTGACCTTTCTGGGTCCGATGCGGAACATCATCTGCAGGCCCCGGATGGAGTTCCTGAGCTGCTCGCCGTCGCTGCCCCGGTCCACGCGGTTGACGAACGACTCCATGCTCTCGATCGCCTCGGCGTCGGCCTCGCTCGCCCATACCTCCGTGGAGGCTGGGTACACGTGCTCGGCCGCCCGGTGGTCGGCGTGGTAGTGGGTGAAATAGAGAATGGGGTTTCCGGCCGCGAGCTCCCTGTGCCGCGGCTCCTGCGCGGCCGGGTCAACCACGATGGGACGCGGGCCGTGGAGAATGAGCGAGTTGGCCCGGAGGAGCTGGCGTTTCACCGCGACACCGAACAGCACTTCGAGGTCGCCGATCCGGACGCCGTGGTCAGTGGAAACGATATCTGCTGGCATGGGGGAGAGTTCCTGCGCGAACACATTCCGCTCCGGCCCCATGCCGGATGCAGCGCGTCAATCGGCAGGATAGACGAAAAATCCGGATTTGCCGAAAACGGGCTGTATTTATTTCAGGGCAGCAGGAAAGGGGCCGGACAGCTATTCTTCCCGTCATGCAGAACGCCCCGGATTTTCCAGCCTATGCGCTCGCCCTGTCGGAGGTGCTGATCGCCCGCGTGAAGGCACTTGGCGGTTCGAGCCGCTTTGTCCGGAGGACGCTCCCCGGCGGCCGGATGCTGGCGGGTCTGCGGTTCGAACTCCCCGGTGGCCGGGCGTTCGTCTTTTCAAGCCTGCCCGGCGGTATCCATATCTGGCCCGGCACCGGCCATGACCGCCCGGACATCGCACCCCTCATGGAGATTCCGGCCGGTAGTCCGGCGGAGGCTGTGGAGACCCAGGCGGAGAAAATCCTCGCGCGGGCGGGGGAGTGATCAACTCACGGCGCCGTGGCCAGTGCCACTGCCGGATGCGGTGACTTCACCCGGTGGCGGCGACTTCGGTATCTACTTTCGGAGTTCTGGAAGTGTATTAGGAGAAAGACCCTTTGATTCTTTTGCCAATCTCACCGAGTCTTCTGTATAAATCGGGAAGAATTTCACGGTTGAATACGAACTGGTGTGCGGCTGTCGGCAACCGATCCGGAGCAATATTTTCTCCCTCGGTGGGCCATAAGACCGGCGTAGCTTTTCCTTCCGGTTCCTGCCTGGCATTGTTGTCTAGTTCCTGGATGGTTCTCCAAATTTCTTCACCCAACAGCCGGTTATCTCCACCCCATTTGTACCGTTTCCTCAAATGCAGGATGAACTCGTCATTTCCCATGGTGATTTCGTCGCTCATGGACTCTCCTTATTTCCAGTAAGTGGCGATAAATGCATCGCCCCCGGCGGGAACGATCGTTTTCTGGTTTGAGCCTTCTCCAAAAATCGTGGTTTCCCCGAGATTCCCGCCGTAGGCCATCCGGTAGGCATCAAATATGGCAAACGACGGCGACGAATTCGAAGATTTTGGGAACGCAAAGCCATCCTGAAGCAGGCCATTTGAACTGGAAAACCGGGTGAAGCAGGAGAAGACGCTTGTGGTTTCACCCGGAATCGCCATTTCTCCGGCTTCGCCATCGCCAAACACAGTCCCGCCGGAGCAGGATCCCATAGAAAACACTTCGTCTTCACCGCTAGATAGCGTGTTTCTCCAGATGCTGGCCGTTCCGGAGCTGCTTCTTTTGGCCCAGTTCAGTTCGCCGGATGCGGAGAAGCGCCCCATCCATGCATGCTGATCATGATTGCTTCCCGTGAAAATGACAGGTGACGTGGAACCCGGCCCAATCGTCACTGAGAGATAACTTGGTGAGAAGCCGAAATGACCAGACACGATCAGATCGCCACCGGCCATCCGGCTCATATCGTAAATGACGGAATTGGCTCCTGAGGTTGCCTGCTTGGCCCACGCCAGTGTCCCATTGGCATTGTATTTTGCAATGAAAGCATTGTAGCCAAATCCCGGAGCAGGTGTTGCGGTCAAGGTCGTGGCATTGGCTTCACCGGGGCCAAATATCGCCGATTCCGAAATGGCACCGCCAATGACAAACGTATCGTCGGCATTCACTGACACGGCCGCTGGATATACTTTTCCGGTTCCTCCTGCCGTTATCCTTTTTGCCCAGAGGAAATCCCCGTCACTTTCATATCTGGCGATAAATCCACTGGCGACACCGGTGGCTGTGATTGTCACCTGACCCGGCGTTCCCTGAGCGAACGTCAGGGAGCCTGAGAAACTCCCGATGAGCAGTATCGAGTTATCGCTGAGCCTCGCTGAATCGTTAGTTCCGGCTCCAACAGAACTCCCGCCAGTCGCAGAGCGCGCCCAGAGCACTGTGCCATCGGAATCCGCAACGGCGACGAAAGGATTATACCCCGTATTAGTGAGTGGTATGGAGTTTAATTCGCCTGGATTGAATTCTGCGTCGCCCGCTGTCGTTCCGCTGATTACGACCTGCCCGTTGCCAAGGAAAGAGAGATTCGTGGCGACAACGTTTTTGAGCCGCTTGGCCCATGCAAGGTTGAGGCTTGAATCGTATTTGGCGAAAACGCCGTTACTGTTCGCACCGGAAGCGGATAGTGTCGTTTGTGAGGGCGGTTCGCCCCAGATGGAATCCGAGGTGCCATAGGCCCCGGAAACGTACAGCGACCCATTGGTGTGGACCGCCATCTCATACAATCCGTCGCCTCCTGTCCCCCCTTCCTGGATTGCGTTATCGAACGTTCCGGCCGCAGGGTAAACCGTCAGCTCCGCTTCGGCGGCATCGCTGTCGCCTGTCTGCAAGCATTCGAGCGTGTAAACCGTATCGGTATCTGGACTGACTGCTACCGAACCTGCCTCGGGATCGACGGTTCCGATTCCCTGATCGATGGAACAGCTTGTGGCGTTTTCGACCGTCCACGAAAGCGTGGCGCTCTCGCCATCTCGAATAATTTCAGAATCGAGTTCGAACGAAATTATATTGACGTTAACGGTGTTATCGGGGGGGGGGGGGGGGGGGGGGTTGGAAAAAAAAACGTTCCCCCCCGTTGGGCCCGGCCCCCAAGCCCA